>JBGUEB010000310.1:0-3590 GCA_041821565.1 Gammaproteobacteria bacterium
AATTCTGAGCGTCTGTTATCTCCAAAGGAGACACTGAAAAGTACATCGCGGGAGGCAGAGAACGGCACTAAACTGCCATTGGGGTCGAGAAAGAAGCGGCTGATTTTCCGCATGCTTGGTTGCTGAGATTTAATTGGATTGGTCGGCGGGAAAGAGCAGTATTGGGCGTGTCGGCGGGGATCAGTCAGAAATCGGATGCCATCAGGGCCGGACATGGATCGAAATTATCCAGAAGACCTGGCACAAAATGTCCGACAATGTACAGGGGTTCGCCCTCTCCAGAGCAGTCAGGCTGCCCGAGACAATCCGCGAAACATCAGGCAGACCGGTGGACTAGTGAGTCAGCGGCTCAAGTAGTATTTCAATTCGTCGGTTGGCGGCCCGTCCTTCGACCGTGGTATTGTCAGCAATGGGTTGCGATTCGCCGTAACCAATGATCACGATGCGCGCTACAGCGACGCCAGACTCCGTGAAGAAACGGGACACAGCACGTCCGCGCCACTCAGCCAGTTGCTGGTTGTAATCCGCTTCGCCGGCATCATCAGTGTGGCCGGAAATTATAATGCGAGTATCGCGATATTCTTCCAGCACCTGGGCAATAGCGTTCAATACGCTATCAATCTCTGGTCGCAGCCGGGCACTGTTGCTGGGAAAGCTATCGCCACCGGAAATAATAAGAGCGAGGTTGTCGCCTTGCCGCTGCACACTGACCCGGTCGTCCCGCACCAACTGGATAAATCGGGCCTCATGGGTATCCATATAATAGCCGACATCCTCATCGGAAAGATCAATGCCACGTTTCTGGAGTGCCTGCTTGTGGGCCGCCAGGGCAGCTTCCCTGTTGTCGGGCCTGGCCAGTGTAGCGGTTGGTTTGGGCGCAGCCACAGGAACAGCCACGACCGCGGGTTCAGCACCAGTTTCGGGTTTTGATCCGCTCGAACTAGAGCTTGCCGATTTTATCTCCGCAGGCTCCGTTTCAGGCTTTGGTCCGATGAGTTCGCAGGCCACCAGCGAGAGCAAAATAGCGATGACAACAACTCTAAAAAATGTCTTATGCATGGCTCGATAACACCTTAAACACTGTGTTTAAGAATATATAAGTTAGCTTTTTCAGAAATGGCATGGCTGCTTGATTCTGCGTGTTTGTGGAAATAATCCTGAAATTCTTCGCAGGGGAGCGCCCGACTGTAAAGGTATCCCTGACCATATTCAACCCCCTGCTCAATCAACCAGTCGCTCTGGTGTTCTGACTCGATACCTTCAGCCACGATATCCAAATGCAGCGATTTGGCCATCTCGATCACATGACCAATCACGCTGTTGGTGACAGCCTCGGTGCCTATCGCATCGACGAAGCATTTGTCGATTTTGAGAGTATCCAGTTCAAGAGTCTGCAGATTGGCAAGGCTGGAGTAGCCCGTACCAAAATCATCCACCGCTATCTGGTGACCGCGCAACCGAAAATTCCGAATGACATCGCGTGAGGCGTCGGTATCGATCATCGCGCGCTCAGTGATTTCCAGCTTGATGCTGGTCGGCGCCACGCCAGCTGCGGCCAGGCTTTGACTCAGCGCACCGCTAAAGGCTTCACTGGTAAGATCTTCAGGGGCGAGGTTAATATTGATACAGAGATGGGGGTACTCATTCAGCAGCTTGCCGAGGTCATGTAGCGTGGCGGCGACAATGGCCAGGGTGATATCAGGAACCAGTCCGGATTGCTCTGCCAGCGGTATAAAGATATTGGGGCTTACTATCTCACCGTCCTCGCGTATCCAGCGGGCCAATGCTTCGGCGCCAACGCAGTGGCCAGAGGAAAGCTCTATCAGCGGCTGGTAATAGGCTTGCACACGGCCACTACCTAAGGCTTCGCGCAACTCGGTCGACAGGCTGAGACGATGGCGGGAATAGCGTAGCACGATGTAAATCCAGATGATGGCCAGCACCAGGCCCAGGCCAGCTGCCGTCACCAGGATTGTTGCATAGCGGTTCCAAAATCGGTCGATAGTCTCCACCGCAACAATATCAATAGGAAAAATCGTACCCAGCGAGAAGCGCGAAATCAGTCGGTTGTTATTGGTATCGACGGTGAGACCTATGGTAACCGAGTCAAGAGAGGGAATATCATTGTCGCCAGCGGTTATAGCCATCGGTAGTCCCTCAACCCAAAGCCTGGCATGGCGGTCTTGTACCAGTTTAGGTTCCAGCAACATGCGTGGATCGATGGCGATATCATGATCACCGTAACGCATCAGGAATAGCGGCACGCCACCCACCGCTGTCTGTGAGCTGGGCCACCAGGCGATAACCCCGGAGTCGTAGATACGGTCTGCTCGCGAAGGCTTCAGCTCAACCGCCTGGATAAAACCGACGCCACAAAGTCGTTGCGCGGCCCGCCAGTAACCGATGGCCCGAATATAGGGTTTGGCAATGGCAGCTTTGTGCATAACACTCAGGTGAGCCTCGGAGCAGCGATCCACTTGCAGCTTGTTAAATGCTTCCAGCATATTCCGGACTTCGACGATAACCTGTTCGGTGTGCTGACCCAGGTCGCGGGCAAGATCGGCCACCCGTTCTTCCTCCGTCTCAATCGACCCTCTCCAGAGTAGCCAGGTGATCAGACCAAACAGCAACACGACGCCGATGAAGGCGGCCGTGGAAAAGGCAACGAAAGTGCGTTCCCGTTTCTGGATGAATTTGGATTTCATGTTTTAGTCTCTGTGCACCTATTTAGTCTCTGTGCACCTATAATGATAGTGTGTGAATCGAACAGTGCCAGCAGAAACTCTCGTCTCCGTTCAGACTGGACTTCCAAATTCCGACTGAATCCCACTGTCAACCTCAATCATTATCTCTTTCCGCCAGCCAAATCGATCGAATCTCGGCTGCCAGGCATGCCGATAACCTGCCGCTACATTTGCTCGCAGCAATTTGGTGAGTTAACTGAGTCAAACTGATCTCGTCGGCTACCCGAACAAACCTATTTGGGGCGGTGTCATACTTTCAGGCAATGGGTGGCATTCTTTTGTCTCGGCTTTTCTCTCCAGGTGAGCGAGTATCTGCCTGATTACCGCCGGGTCTTCAATGCCAACAATTACTGTCACCGTGACTCCACAGTTAACAGCGGGTCAAATTATTGATTCTGTGACCCCGCTTATCCGCAAAGCGGATGTTGAAATGTTTGCGCTCTAATTTCCGGTGTGGGCACGAAGTTGCCGTTGATCTATCGAATCTGAGCGGCTGCTTTCCCGTTAGCCGACATCCAAATTATCTAGATTAACTACTGCAAACGGCACATTGCGGTCATTTATGTTGCCAGCTTATTTTTGTAATCCGCAAAAAAAGATTGCATGCTCGCTAATAATTATTAAAAGGCGCTTAGCCTTTTAAATATACTTGCTTATGTGAAATAGTCATGAATCCAAGCAGACTAATAATAGCTGCGACATTTGTAGGCCTGTCCATCTGTGTTGCTGCACGACTCACCAACTTTGGTTGGAACACAGTGTTCTATTCCGTTGTTGTACTGCCTGCTCTGGTATTACATTTATATTTTCAGTATGTGGGCGCTAACATGGACTGGGGGAGAATGA
>JBGUEB010000311.1:0-3583 GCA_041821565.1 Gammaproteobacteria bacterium
TAAATGCTTTCATAATCGGATCCAGCTCAGAGGCGTCGGTATTTTCCCTGACATCAACATAGAAATCGACAATCCCGGCAATTGCCACATGCCTGATCTGATTCCATTCGTTGCCCATTGCTTTTAGCTCTTCCCTGTCTGCGTCCAGGCGGGCAATCACACTGTTTTCGAGAACATTTGCCGAAATAATTTGTTCTTCCAGAGCAAGGATTGCTTCAACTAGTTTATCGAGGCTGGCTAGAATCAGAGCCTGCCTGTCGCTGTCATCGATATATTTCTGCATGGCCTTACGAGTCTTTGGAAAAGCCTGTTTTCCTTTCTTTTCAGCCTTTGCTTCCTTTTTTTCTCGCTTCTCACGGCTTTTTAAGACTGATTCACCAGCATCATTCAGTATCGACACCCATTCTTCGGGAGTAATCAGGCTGGAAGCTATGAGCCGGTTTTCTATAGCCTGGTCCTGGAAAGCTATTCTCTCTGGAGGCAATTGAGCAAAGAAGTTTTCTAAATCTGAAGCCTTCGTCTCCGCTAAACGATCAAGCTTTTTAAATTCCTTGATTCGAGTTCTTCTTAGCTTGTCAAAAGCCTTTACATCTTTCTTATGCTGCTTGGTGATAGTGAGTATTTCGTCCTTTCTGAAATCTTCGACAACATACGCCTTTACGCCCTTATCCAGTCGGTCGATCAGGAAAGGATCAACGCCGCCAAATAAAATTGTTAGCAAGGCAATAGTTGCGATGATCATAAATTAATTCTCCTGGTAATCTATCTTATCATCATTCACATCGACAGGGCCGGGGTCTTGACTGGCCTTATCGATTTTAGTCTTATTCGCTCGGTTTATACCAGGGTTTTGTTTTGCGCCAGTCCTGATCCTGAAGATTGTATTCCTCGGAAAAATCGTCGAGCATCTTGTTCTGCGCATTGAAGCCTGGGCCCCATTCACCCTGCTTGATGAAGTCGCTCATCGGGTCAGGCAACCCTGGTTGCGGCGGCGGTTGCCTGGCTGTGCCTTCCACAGCCCAGGCATTATCTGTGATTGCCGCCATACGTTCGGTGATCTTGTCTTTTGTAATGTTCCACACCATCAGATCGTTCGCTATCGACAGGGGGCCGTCATAGGTTTGCCGGATACTATCGTAATAAGTGTTGTATTGCTGTGTACCCTGGTCGAGCAAGGCGTGATAGGCGACGGCATGCCGGGGTTCGATAGTACTCATGATTTTACCGAAAGACGGACCCGAGGTATGGAACTCACAACAGGCCCGCCAGGCAAGCTGCGCTGGCTGGTTGCCTAATGTGGCAAAAATACCAGGTGGATTAAAGGCCTCGTGGATGATCAGGTCCGCATCTTTGCCATGCTTGATGAACCATTTGTTTGGTGATGTGTCGCCACCGAATATGACCTTGAGGCCCGCGTATTCGAGAATGAAACTGACGGGTCCATCGCCGGCGTGAATGGCGGGGATGGAGCGGACGCGCACGCCGTTCTCCTCATAGATGACCTTGTTGACCGCCTTGTAATCAAATTCGTGAACCGTGATCTGGCCCGGGACTGGCGTAATCTTGTATTCACGTGTGGTTTTGTCCCAGTTGTTGGCCTTGAGGAAATGCTCTATCGCATAGGCCGTGCCCATCTCCGGCGTCATGCCGGCCGGCCCCCAGATCTCGAGCGGCACTGGACGCCCCGCGGTCCAGCCGCCAGCCCAGAGTGAGGCGAGGTCGCCCCAGTGGTCGGTGTGCAAATGGCTGAGGAAAATCTTCGTCAGGTACTCGTAGGGAATCATAAGAGAAGCGATATTACGCATCGACCCCGAGCCAATGTCGAAGATGAATTTGTCGCCGTTACCCAGTTCGAACAGGAAGCACGCTGATGCCTGTGCCATGCGTTGATCCGGCATGCCAGTGCCGCAGGCGATGACCCTGATCTCGTCTTTCGACAATACCTCGGTACCCGGGTAATACACGTAGCGATCCGGCGCAATCACATTGGGGTCTTCAACCGTGCCACCGGCAGCGTTGGCTGAGGGTATTAATATGTCTGCAACAAGATCACCAGCAAGATAACCTGAGCCCACTATCACCGTGATGACGGCGATAGCACCTAAAAATTTGCTAAATGATTTCACCCTTTTCTCCCCTTGCGAATACTATAACTAGACGGTGTCGTACAGATTTGAGTATATTATTTGTGTACGGTGGTGTCTAGACAGCAAATCTGGCATATTGCCTGTATGGCGAACACTACCCGCAAACGCGTCAGTAAAGACGAATGGCTCGCTCGAGCGCTCGAGATACTCGCGGCCGAAGGTGAGGGGGGCATCCGTATCGAACGGCTCGCACGCGACCTTAATATCGCGAAAAGTGGCTTTTACTGGCATTTTAAGGACCGCAGGGACCTGTTGAGCAAGGTCCTCGACTACTGGGCATACGAATACACTGGTGTCGTGGCGCAAAACCAGCAGTTAGCGCGGGCCAGCCCGGAGTCCCGCCTTAACCAGGCAGCACGTATGATTCGGGTGCACAAGTTAACCAAGTATGATGTCAGTATACGCGCCTGGGCCGAACACGATGAAATGGCTGCCGAGGCAATAGCACAAGTCTATCAAATGCGCCTGGGTTACATTCGCGAAGCTTTCAGGGAACTTGGTTTTAAAGGGGATGAACTTGAGATGCGGACCCGGTTATATGTCTGTTACCATAGTTGGGAGGCGGCGATGTTCGGCAATGACTCTGAGCGTAAACTCAGTCGTCTGCAAAAACTACGGCTAAAAATGTTTACCGGGAAATGATTGGTTGCTGGAATTAATAGCGTTGGATTCAATAAATTTTATACAGCGTATTATCATCTATCAGGGCGGAGAAGTAGAATAGCAATTATCGAGTAATATAAACCGGTCAGAGCAGCCGGATTGGCCGTCCTGCCGATTATCGAGGTGGGCATCGGTAGTAACCGGGGCGAAACACATTGAATCATAAATATTGTTAGAAAAAGAGGCATGGGCATAAAAAATATAAAGCAAGTATTATTTGTGGTGATCTCTCTGTTTGCCATGGTGAACCTGGCCCAGGCAGAAGAGGCAGAGCTGGATAAATTCAGATTCGCAATCGGCGGCTACGCTATCGCCCGGTACGATTCATCTATTTCTCTAACGGATCCTGATCTGGGTGCCGGTATTTCCATCGACCCGCAGAATACCCTTGGCATTAACTTCGAAAGTACCGTGTTGCGCATAGAGGGTTATTATCGCTTCCATCCCAGGCATGCCCTCACCTACTCCTGGTACAGCATTAACTCTACCGGTACAAAAACTATTAGTGAGGAATTCGATTGGGTCAGTCCGGGGGGTGAACCTATCACTATCCCGATCGGGGCGCAGGTCATCAGTAACCTGGAATACGATATATTCAAGGTCGGGTATCTCTGGTCGTTTCATCATACCGACAAGGTGGAACTGGGCGTGGGCGCCGGGCTGCATATCACGCGTTTGAGAATGGGCCTGGATGCCAGCCTCACAAATCCACCCAGTCAGTCTCTCCAAAACGTAAATACCACGGTTCCCCTGCCGGTTTTATCATTAGTGCT
>JBGUEB010000312.1:0-3558 GCA_041821565.1 Gammaproteobacteria bacterium
GAAGACCTGTACAAGCGTTCTCGTAGCGAAGGTTTTGGCGATGAAGTAAAGCGTCGCATCATGATAGGTACCTATGCCTTATCCGCCGGTTATTACGATGCCTACTACCTGAAAGCCCAACAGCTCCGTCGCCTGATCAAACAGGATTACGAAAAAGCTTTTGTCGAGGTAGATGCCATTCTCTGTCCAGTGACACCGGAGATCGCGTTTAAACAGGGCGACAAAACCGACGACCCGGTCAGTATGTATTTGCAGGATATCTATACCATTGCCCTTAACCTCGCCGGTTTACCCGGCATGTCGATTCCCGCAGGCTTTTCACAGGGAATGCCGGTCGGCCTGCAGTTAATCGGCAACTACTTCGAAGAGTCTCGTCTACTTAACCTCGCGCATCAGTATCAGCAGGTAACTGACTGGCATTTACAAATGCCGGAGATGAAATAATGGCTGCCTGGGAAACCGTCATCGGCCTGGAAATTCATGCCCAGCTCGCAACCTCTAGCAAGATATTCTCGGGCGCATCGACGGCATTCGGTGCGCAACCCAATACCCAGGCCTGTGCGGTCGACCTCGGACTTCCTGGCGTTTTGCCAGTTCTCAATGCCGAGGTAGTTCACATGGCAGTCAAGTTTGGTGTTGCCATCGATGCTGAAATTACACCGATATCGGTATTCGCGCGGAAAAACTATTTTTATCCGGATCTGCCCAAGGGTTATCAAATTTCTCAATTTGAATTACCCATTGTCGGCAAGGGTAGTCTTAGTATCAACCCTGAGGAAGGCATCACTAAAGTTGTTGGCATAACCCGTGCGCACCTGGAAGAAGATGCCGGTAAATCGCTGCACGAAGAATTTCCAGACCAGACAGGTATCGACCTGAACCGGGCCGGCACGCCATTACTGGAAATTGTATCCGAGCCCGACATGCGTAGCGCCAGGGAAGCCGTGGCCTACGCGCGAAAGATACACACCCTGGTACGATTTCTCGATATCTGCGACGGCAATATGCAGGAAGGTTCATTTCGCTGCGATGCCAATGTTTCGATCCGACCATTGGGACAGGTAGAACTTGGCACACGCACAGAATTGAAGAACATTAATTCATTTCGTTTCCTCGAGCGTGCCATCAACTTTGAAATAGAACGCCAGATAGACCTGGTTGAAGACGGAGGCCGGGTAACCCAGGAAACCCGGCTCTACGACGCCGATAAAAATGAAACTCGTTCGATGCGTAGCAAGGAAGAAGCCAACGATTATCGATATTTCCCCGACCCCGACTTATTACCCGTCGAGGTTACGGTTGATGACATTGAGCGCATCAGGCGCAGTTTGCCTGAGTTACCCGAGCAAATACGCAGTCGTTACATCGATAGTCTGGACCTGTCCGACTACAACGCTGAACTGCTGACCAGTAGCCGCGAGATCGCCGAATATTTTGAGCATGCCCTGGCCCAGGCACCCGCGCATGCGAAACATCTCGCCAACTGGATTCTTGGAGATCTTAGCGGCGCATTGAATAAATCCTCGCTCGAAATTCAGGATTCACCCGTCAGCGCCGAAATGCTATCAGGGTTGATACTACGCATTGTTGATAACACTATTTCGGGCAAGATAGCCAAGGAGGTATTTGATGCGATGTGGACAGGTGAAGGTGATGCCGATGCTATTATCGATGCACGTGGCCTCAGGCAAATTACCGACAGTGCTGCGATCGAAAGTTTAATCGACGAGGTAATATCCGCCAACCCGGACCAGGTTGAACAATTTCGCGCCGGCAAGGAAAAAGTACTCGGTTTTTTTGTCGGGCAAATCATGAAGCAGTCGAAGGGTAAGGCGAATCCAGGGCAGGTAAACCAGATGCTGCGCAACAAACTCAAGAACGATGCCTAAGCTGCTATTATCCAGAGCAGGCCCGGATACCAATGCTGACGATCAAGCGCACCTGTACGAATAAGATCATTACCCGCGCCCTCCAGCTTGAGGGCCAGCCGCTGATCGCAATCCTGTGTCCAGGCGCCGATGACTGTATCCCCTGCGATAATGAAGATCAATTACTCGAACTGCTTGAGAAAAATCCAGGGGCGATGATTGTTTACAATCAACATGCAGACGCGATCAAACTCATAAATCAGTTGCAGGGTCCGCCTGACCAGGTATTCATTGAAATCAGGCAGGACACCAAAGGTGTACTCGGCCTGCAAGCTGTACACTGGATTAATGCCGGGCAAGAACCGCTGGAACTGGATTACCTACAGGACCCTTCCGTGACTAATTTATGAATAAAGTTCTGCTTATCACTGGCGCCAGCCGCGGTATCGGAGCGGAGACCGCTCGATTGGCGGCGGAATCCGGTTATTCGGTCTGTATCAACTTCCACACTAGTGAAACCGAAGCACAACTACTACTCGAATCGATACAGTCTTCAGGACATAAAGCCATTACAGTGCAGGCCAATATTGCCGACGAGATCGAAGTCGATCGGCTTTTCCGGACTATCGATAGCAAGCTCGGGCCACTCACCGCTCTCGTGAATAACGCTGGAATTCTCGAACAACAGTCAGATTTTGAGAATATTTCCCTGGCTCGTTTGCGACGCGTGTTCCAAACCAATGTTGAAGGGAGTTTTTTGTGCGCGCGTGAAGCGATCAAACGCATGTCGACCAAACATGGTGGCAACGGCGGTTCTATCGTCAATTTATCATCGCGCGCAGCCGTGCTCGGAGCCGCACATGAATATATCGACTATGCCGCATCCAAGGGTGCTATCGATGCCATGACCACAGGACTCGCGAATGAACTGGGCGACCAGGGAATTCGTGTGAATGCTGTTAGACCCGGATTAATTTACACCGATATGCATGCCTGTGGCGGTGAAGCCGATAGGGTTGATCGTCTTAAAACAGGCGTACCCATGCAACGCGGGGGCCAGGCGATTGAGGTTGCCCGTGCTATTCTCTGGCTCCTGTCTGACGAGGCTTCCTACACAACAGGGACATTTATCGACGTATCGGGAGGACGTTGAATGGCATCCAGCCAAAACCCAGCAAAGATTCCGAGTTCGGCAACGCCACTAGCCTCTCTGAACGCCATTGCCTTTGATACTGAAACCACGGGCCTGGACACGACTCGTGAGCGTGTTATTCAGGTAGGCGCGGTGAAAATTTGCAAGGGCCGTATAGACGAGACCCAGACCTTTCAGCAACTGGTCAATCCGGGCGAACCGATTCCACCTGCAAGTACCGCAATTCATGGTATTTACGATGAAGATATTGTCTCGGCAGAATCGTTTGTGGCAATAAAGGCTGAATTTGATCGCTGGTGTGATAACGCGGTAATGATCGGTTACGCCAGCGGCTTCGATCTCGCCATGTTAAAACGCGAGCATCAACTCGCCGGGCTCGAGTGGTACGTGCCGCGCACCCTGGATGTACGTTACCTGGTCAATATTGTTGCGCCCAATCTACCCGACTACTCACTCGACACCATAGCTGCCTGGCTTGGTGTTGAAATACATGATCGGCACAGCGCCCTGGGCGATTCAATCACGACCGCGAAAATC
>JBGUEB010000313.1:0-3557 GCA_041821565.1 Gammaproteobacteria bacterium
GTTGAGGGTGTTTACGACCACCCTGGGGAGGCACAGAGGCAATCGTACCCTCGATTAGTTTCAGCAAGGCTTGCTGTACACCTTCTCCAGACACATCACGGGTAATTGACGGATTATCAGATTTGCGTGAAATTTTGTCAATTTCATCAATGTAGACAATCCCGGTTTGTGCTTTTTCAACATCATAATCACACTTCTGCAAGAGCTTCTGGATGATATTTTCGACATCTTCCCCTACGTAACCGGCCTCGGTCAGTGTCGTCGCATCCGCTATTGCGAAAGGAACGTTCAACAGACGAGCGAGGGTCTCTGCGAGTAATGTCTTACCGGACCCGGTAGGCCCGATCAGCAGAATATTGCTTTTGGACAGCTCGATATCGTCCTTAATGTGCCCTACTTCGAGACGCTTATAGTGATTATAAACAGCAACAGAAAGTACCTTCTTGGCGCGGCCCTGACCGATTACATACTCATCCAGCACCTGGTAAATTTCATGGGGTATTGGCAGCTTGCTTTCAGAATCTTCGCCCTTTTCGTTAATCTCTTCCCTGATAATATCGTTACAGAGATCAACGCATTCATCGCAGATGAAAACCGAAGGACCCGCTATTAACTTTCTGACTTCGTGCTGGCTCTTACCACAAAAAGAGCAATATAATAATTTCTCGTCTTTATTAGACTTGTCGCTACTCATATCTACTACCGCTTGTTGGCTGAAACAGGCAATTTAAAAACTCGGAATTAATCAAATATCCCTTAATTGATAATATTAGACCAAACCGACGAGTACAACTGAAAATATCACTAATTATGCTTATTCTCCGTCGTTTGATTGTTCTTCGTCATTTGCGCGAGACGTTAAAACCTGATCAATCAATCCGTACTCGACCGCATCCTGTGCACTCATGAAATTGTCACGCTCAGTATCCTTGTCGATCACCGATTCTTTCTGGCCGGTATGCTTTGCGAGTAACTTGTTTAGACGTCCTCGTACTGCCAGAATTTCTTTTGCGTGAATCTCAAAGTCGGTGGCCTGCCCCTGGAATCCGCCCAGAGGCTGATGGATCATCACACGCGAATGCGGTAATCCATAACGCTTGCTAGCGCAACCACCAGCCAGCAAAATGGCACCCATACTTGCGGCCTGCCCGGTACACAGGGTACTGACATCGGGTTTTATAAATTGCATCGTATCGTAGATCGCAAGTCCCGCTGAAACTGCTCCACCCGGGCTGTTGATATAGAGGGATATGTCCTTATCGGGATTTTCCGATTCAAGAAACAATAGTTGCGCGACAATCAAATTTGCCATGTGATCTTCGATTGGGCCGACCACAAAAATCACCCGTTCTTTCAGTAAACGCGAGTAAATATCATAGGCTCGCTCGCCACGGGCCGATTGTTCGACAACCATCGGTACCAGGTTTGCCTGGATATCGTCCCTGCTCTGGCGGGTCGAATTTATTCCTGCACTCATGTTAAATTCACTCATCAGGATTCCCGTTGGTTAATTTGATTTATCCATCATTTCTTCGAAACTGGTTTCTTTTTCAGTTACCTTGGCTTTACTTAATATAAGACTCACAACCTGCTCTTCAAGTACCATTGCTTCGAGACTGGTTCGGGCATCCTTGTTCTGGTGATAATATTCCCTCACCTGCTCAGGTTGATCATAGGCTGTGGCCATTTCGGTCAGTGTCGATTCAAGCAACTCCTGGTCAAGCTGAATATTTTCACTCTTGATGACTTCGCCAAGCAACAATCCAGTTCGAACACGTCGGCTGGCTTCTTCTTCAAACAACTGATCCGGAATACTAGATGGGTCGAATGATTCCATGTCCTGCCCCATCCGCTCCGCGGCCTGCATTTTTAACGATCTCACCTCTTCTGCCACCAGTGCCGAGGGCGCAATAATCTGATTTTCTTCGAGCAGACCCATCAGTACGTTCTGCTTTATATGCAATTTTAGTTTCTGCGCGAGTTCCTTGTCCATATTGGCACGGATATCGGCTCGAAACTTTTCCAGGTCACCGTCTTCTATACCAAAAGACTTTGCCAGTGCTGTATCAATTTCCGGCAGTATTGCCTCTGATACGCGGGTCGCCTTCAAGGAAAATTCAGCCGTTTTACCGGCTACCGCCTTACCGTGGTAGTCTTCTGGAAAATTAACTTCAACCAGCTTTTCCTCTCCCGTCAAAATACCTTTAAGGCCAGCCTCAAATTCCGCCAGCATCTGGCCGGCCCCAATTTCTACCGCCATTTCTTTTCCGGCACCGCCTTCAAACAGTTCACCATCAATACGACCTTCAAAATCAACTAATACCTGATCACCCTTATCCGCTGCCCGGCTGACTTCAGTCCACTCCTTGCGTTGCTCGCGAAGTTTCTGGATCATGGTTTCCAGGTTTTCATCGTTTATTTGAACTATCGGCTTTTCGATTTTGACGCTATCGAAAATGATCTTTTCTATCTCGGGATATATCTCGAAGGTTGCCGTATAGGACATGTCTTCCTTACCTTCCGAGTCAACCGATTCTATATTTGGCATGCCAGCCGGCCGAACATTTTCCTGGGTAATAGCCTGGTGATATGACGACTCGATAACATCGCCGATCACTTCCTGGCGGACATGTCCACCAAACTTTTGCTGCACTACCTTCAATGGCACTTTGCCAGGTCGAAAGCCATCAATTTTCACAGTTTTGCGTAAATCGTTTAGCTTTTTTTCGACTGCCTGGGTCACGGTCTCAGAAGGAACCTGAACCGTCATTCGACGTTCCAGACCTTCCAGGGTTTCTATTGATACTTGCATGTTGAAATCTCGTGATTTTCAAAATAGGTTTTTTTTACCGGGTGATAGCCTGGATCCTGGATTATCGATCCATATCCTGGCTGAAATGGTGCGAAAGGAGAGACTCGAACTCTCACATCAAAGATACTAGAACCTAAATCTAGCGCGTCTACCAATTCCGCCACTTTCGCACATAACCTGTTTTCATTGCGCTAATTATATTGGCTAACAATGGATTAACCAGTATTTTTACCAGCGTCATATCAAGGCTAACGCAATACCTGCTCCAAAAATCCGTAATTTGCTCGATTCTGACTTCCTGTATCAGTCTCAAAGCTTGGTTTTGCTCGGTGATTAACAATTTCCCATTACCGCTACTAAGTAAGGCAAAGAAATCGCCAGAGCCAGGCTCGACCGTTCTGGTCAGAGCGTCCGATACCTGTCTCCAGGTATTTGAAAAATGGGGTGGACGATGGGGATCGAACCCACGACAACAAGAATCACAATCTTGCACTCTACCAACTGAGCTACGCCCACCATAAATAATGGCACGCCCGGCAGGATTCGAACCTGCTACCCTCGGCTTAGAAGGCCGATGCTCTATCCGAATGAGCTACGGGCGCAGTAACCTTAATATTATCCTAACCGCACGAGCAAAATTTTGTACCAGGCCTACTGCTATCAATTTAAATGAGCTACGGGCGCAGTAACCTTAATATTATCCTAACCGCACGAGCAAAATTTTGTACCAGGCCTACTGCTATCA
>JBGUEB010000314.1:0-3553 GCA_041821565.1 Gammaproteobacteria bacterium
GTGCTCTTGATGAAGGAATAATATCTGTCGAGTGGATGAGCCATGAAGAAATCAGGGCCTGTCGGCAACAACATCGCAGTCCACTGGTACTGCAATGTGTTGAAGACTATTTCTACAAATCGCCCTGCCCGCTCGACCTGATCAGTCAGGAATTTGCTTAAACGATGAAATTGACTTTACTAACAATCCTCACTCTCGCCGGCAGTTCGGTATTTGCCGAACCCTATTTCGTGCATTGTTATGACTTCAGATGCAAGTCAAACCAGGAAGTGCATTACAACCAGGAACAATGGCAATCAATCAGGCAAATATTTAAATCAGAACAACTGAATTCCGATCAGGAAAAACAGGCCATTCGCAAGGCTGTTGCTCTGATGGAGAATTACAGCGGGCAAATCACCGGTACCTCGCGTGATGAGGGCGGCAACTACTCTCCGGGATCCGATATCATCAAGCAAATGGACTGTATCGACGAGTCTACCAACACCTTTCAGTATCTCAGCGCCCTCGAAGACCTCGACCTTTTAGAATGGCATACAATTGAACCAAAAAAGAGGCGCATAGTCTGGTTTGCCACACACTGGACCGCGGTTATTTCTGAAAACACCACCAACGAATTGTTCGCGGTCGATTCCTGGTACCGTGATAACGGTGAACCACCCTACATTCAATCCCTGAAGGACTGGCAAAAGAAGAAATCTTTTCCAGAACAGTACAACCCGGATTAACCTCCCCCCAGAATCTAAATTTCCTGTCTGATAAAATGACTAACTCCCATGCCGAAAAAATAATAGTAGGAATGTCGGGCGGTGTTGACTCCTCCGTATCTGCGCTCCTGCTCAAGCAACAAGGCTTTGAAGTCGAGGGCCTGTTCATGAAAAACTGGGAAGAGGACGATACCGAAGAATATTGTTCCGCCACTGTTGATCTTGCCGATGCGCAACAGGTTTGTGACCGACTCGATATTCCATTACACACGGTTAATTTTTCGAGCGAATACTGGGACAACGTGTTCGAGTATTTTTTGCACGAATACCGGTCGGGTCGGACGCCTAACCCGGATATCATGTGCAACCGTGAAATCAAGTTCAAAGCTTTTCTCGAACATGCACAAACGCTCGGCGCCACTCGAATAGCTACCGGTCACTATGTGCGCACCAACACAGATAGGGAGCAGTCCCAATTACTAAAAGGCCGCGATGCGGACAAAGACCAGTCCTATTTTCTGTATGCCCTCAACCAGCATCAAATTTCTCATGCATTATTTCCGATTGGGGATCTCGATAAAACACGGGTACGGCAGCTCGCCGAAGAAAATGGTTTTAGCGTATTCGACAAAAAAGACAGCACTGGCATCTGTTTCATCGGGGAACGAAAGTTCAGGGATTTTTTGGAGCGTTTCATACCCGCCCAGCCTGGACCCATCGAGTCAGTCGACGGTATCCAACTGGGCGAGCACAGCGGTTTAATGTATTACACCATTGGCCAGCGGCAAGGTCTGGGTATTGGCGGCACGCAACACGGTGACGACGCACCCTGGTATGTGGTCGAAAAAAAACTGGCATCGAATACCCTCGTGGTGGCGCAGGGACACCACCATCCGCAACTGTATTACAGCGCTTGCACGATTGGTGAGCTGCACTGGATAAACCCTATGAACATTGACCTGCCCTACTCGTGTTATGCCAAAATACGCTATCGGCAGCATGATCAGGCCTGTACCATTAACAGCATCGACGCAAGTTCAGCCGTGGTTCAATTCGATGAAGCCCAGCGCGCGGTTACCCCGGGTCAGGCTATCGTATTTTATCAGCAGGGACTGTGCCTCGGTGGTGGAACTATTGAACATGCTTTTAACCATTAGAACCTGACTATGACATGCTTATAAGCATTAGTAACCGACTATGACTGTAATCGAGAACCAGACACTGGCACTGGCGGGAATTTTCCAGTCTGCCGCGCTAATCGAACAATTAGCCATTAAAGGTGAGCTTAACCAGGCGGCCTTTGATTGCAGCTTTGACAGCCTGTTTACTATTGATGCACCCACTCCAGTAGATGTGTTTGGCAATCTCGCAGGACTTTCACGTGGTTTGAGAGCGGCGGCCCAATATCTCGGCGGCGAGAACCAGCAATCGGCGAAGAACGTGGCCTACTATGTTCTGTCGATGTTGAAAATCTCTTTGCGCCTTACACGCAATCAGAAAATGGCGAACGCGATTCAGACAGGCCTGCAAACGATTTCAACCCAAACCAGTGATTTCGAGCTGAGTCGGGGTAGTGTTGTCAGCAAAATAGACGGACTCTACCAGGATACCGTGAGCACCATAAATCCCCGTGTTATGGTCAGAGGTGAACAAAATTATCTCAGTAACCCCGATAATGCAGGCAAAATTCGAGTCCTGCTGCTGGCCGGGATTCGAGCCGCGGTACTCTGGCATCAACTGGGTGGTAGCAAATGGAAACTAATGATTTCCAGAAAGAAATACGTGCGCAGCGCCAATCAAATACTGATGCGAATATGATTAAATCCGGTATTGCTCGCGTATATGCCGGAGCAATCCTTCCGAGGCTTCACTAACCATATCAAACACCAGGTCGAAACCATCGTCACCAAAGTAAGGGTCAGGAACTTCTTTTTGGTCATACTGCTTCGAATAGTCCAGCATTAAATCCAGCCTGGCACTGGCCTCATCGGGTTTTATCGCTGCCATCTGGGTGAAATTCGATCGATCCATCGCTATCAGATAATCAAAGTTAAGAAAATCCTCTGAACGAAACTGCCTGGCTTGTAATCGGGACAGATCCACTCCTCTCGATCGTGCCGTATGCTGGGACCTGGGATCGGGTGAGCTGCCAATGTGGTAACTATGAGTACCCGCCGAATCAACCGAAATTCGATCACCAAGGCCATGTTTTTCAACCAGAGCCTGAAATACGCCATGCGCCGTGGGCGAACGGCAGATATTGCCCATGCACACGAATAGTACCGATATTTTTGAGTTTGTTTCCATATCTTATTGAATTTAATGTATTTTTTTGGGCGCTCTGGTTGGCCATTTTATGTGGCATTCTAGCCCAGGGGAGTACCCATGACAATAAAGCTAAACAAAGCAAGCATCCTTCGACCACACCCGGGTAAAGGAATCAAAAATTGGGAGATGGCAAGTATCCATATCTACGAATTCGGACCTGAGGTACAAGACTGTGGAATATACGTAAAAGATTCAATGCGAAGGTATTGCAGCAACTCCCCGGTACGATAAACCATTAACTTGAAGCGAGTTTCACCATCGATCAAGTCATGGATAAACCTTCTCCCACGGGAGGTTAACCCTGTCAGGGAAATTTACCGGGGGGCTGGTTTAAATGCTGCCAATCTGGCCTGATCGAAGTTAGAAATAGGTCTCCGCCCGGGCATGGGCTAGTTTGAATTGTAAGCCCATGATCAAAAGGCCCTGTGTTAATATGTTCCTCAAAACAGAATGAGAATGAAATGAAACGATTCATATATGTTGCAACCCTGATACTCATGGCTCCGCAAATCCACGCC
>JBGUEB010000315.1:0-3538 GCA_041821565.1 Gammaproteobacteria bacterium
ACAAATAATGCTGTGCCGTAGAAATAGTGACCCGCAGGTATGCCTGGGCACCATCTTTAGATAACTTCAGTAGTTAATTTATTCCGCTATCAGGCAGGAATCTAACAACCTGGGATAGACCGGGCGGTCTGAATTTTCTCTTATTTTTGTTTTACTTCCGGGAACACCAGCTGCAGTGCCTCGTAGAAGATATCCAGTTCACCATCCTTTACGCCATCGATATCGACTAACTGATTTAATTTATTCATAAAGTTCATACGTAAACCGGGGTTTTGTTTTAAGTATTCACTAACAATTTGCAAATCGACATGCGGGTTTGAAGTGGATGACTTTGCGGCCTCATAAAGATGACTGATTTGTTCATCATCGAGGTCGAATTCCTGCTTGAGAATAGTGGCGAACTTATGCTTTTCTCTGCTGGCTACTTGATTATCGGCATTGATAATGTGAAATAACACGGAAGCAAGAGCACTGTGGAGTGCTTCCTCGTCCGCGTTGTTAAATAGCTTGCTTTCTTTTTCTAGCGAGTCAAACCAATGCTTTATAGATTCAAACATAATTATAACCCCAGTATTTTCAAATGTATTTCAGGCCTGGCCGTCTCATTCGATGCCTTCCATATAAAAATTATATTCTTACCTAACCCCTGCGATATTGATTTACATCAACTGTAATAGAATATTGGTTATCCCTGAAAAAACTTTTTAAGCCTGTATTATATAACTATGATTACAGTATATTTATTACCGAGGGAACATCATGACCAGACCCCATACTCTGCTTTTGCTGTTATTGCTGGGTTCGAGTTGTACTGCTTTTGCCCAGGTCTATCAATCCACTGACTCTGAAGGTAACACCAGTTTCAGCGATACACCGTCAGCGGGTAGCCAGGAAATTATTATACCTGAAACCAATACCGGGGATGCGGTTAAGGTGCCCGAACCCAATCCGGAGCCCGAGCCTGCCCCGGAGCCTAAAGTTGTGGAGCAGCAGGCTGCGCCAACCGAGGCCGTCGAGGGTGACGATAATAGCGGGGGCGGGTATTATAACAGGCGTCATCATCGGCGACACAGACACGGACGCTAGTAAATCCCAGACAGCGCCCACTCTGGTTTCAGGGGTCCTGATAGAGTAAAGTTGTGGTCGATATTCTTCCTCCGGATCAGATAATGCTTTTGAATCAACCTGCGAAAATTGAAGGCCGATGCCTGGCCCAGTGAGTTCCTTGAATCTTTTACCGGGAATACTGATGCTCGTCATCATCAGTATCAGCCTGTTGCCTGGAAACCTCGATGCCCGTGAATCAATCGAGCACCAGCGCTTTTCGCTCGCCATCAGTGGTGGTGCCAGCAAAGGCGCCTACGAAGCGGGTCTCAACTGGGCCCTGCTCAAGCTGGCAAGGGCGAGCGAAGATTTAAATACCCTGGCTGGCGGCCAGATTCGACCACTCGAGCTGGTGAGTGTTGCCGGTGCCTCGGCCGGAGGGGTCAATTCGATACTTACCGGCTTAACCTGGTGTTCCCTTCCAGAGTCCGAAGGAGGGATTGAAAGCCGAATTGACAATAATGTTTTCCGCGACAGCTGGTTTGTTATGGATATCAATGGTCTGTTACCGCCGCAGCCGGATTCCAAAACCTACCTGCCAGGCGATGCCTTATTTTCACGCAGAGACTATTTAGTTGCAGCTAACGATTTGCTTGAAAGCTGGCGCAAGTCTGCTTTTCGCCCTGGCTGCAGAATACCCATGGGTGTTACCGTGACACGGGTTAAACCGCTGGAATTGACGGTCGAGAATATCGAAGTTCAAAACCAGCGTTTTTACATCCCGTTCGAGTTGCGTGTACAGGAAGACAGCTCGATAGGCTTCTTCTTTGACCCGGCAGACTATCCGAAGCTATCCGACCCAGCGATGATACTGATGCCACGCCCACGCGAAGCGCGCGAGTTCTCAATTCCCGATGAAAGCGTCATTGAGGCTGCAGTTATCACCAGTGCATTTCCTACTGCATTCGGCCGCAGGCGGATCCAGTACTGTCGTCACGAGCTAGACCTGGGCGCCATCCCGCCAGAAACCCCTTCGGAGCAATCCGCTAGTGACCTGGTATGTCCGGATGGGTACCTGCTCGAAGAAGCGGAATTTGCCGATGGAGGTCTGTTTGACAACCTGCCTGTCGGGCTGGCTCGTGACCTGGCTGAACTCAATAAAAATTCCTACCAGAATAGCGCTCCGGTCACGTACTTTTATATGGACCCGGATCGCGTTCGATACGAAAGACCTGATCCACCCGACAACACTGCATGTGCCTCGGACAATCCGCCCGATGCCTGCTTTATTCTGGAATTCAGCCTGTTTTCCGAAAGCAGTTTGCTGGTGGGCGCTCTCGGCACGGCAAGAAAGTATGAACTCTACCGCGAAACCACTAGTGCGCAATGGCGCCACAACCTTTCGCGACTGGCTCGCGAACTGGCAGAAATCGTCAACCGGGATCAAGCGAGTTTCGATTGTGCGAAGGAGTTACCGTATTTTGGCCTGCCGCTTGACTGCGCCGAGGCAATCAATAGAGCGGGCCGCTTGCTTGATATCGCCCAGGACAGGGCCAAACCCGAAATTTTGCCGCCATACTCAGCCAATCGGCTGGTCGAGGCCGGGGTTGCGAATAGTTGCCGGCAGTTGCCGGCAGATTCCGATTCGGAGCCTCGGGTAGAATGCCGTATTGATATCAGGCGCTACCGCGATCAGCTGGCCGAAGCTTTGCTTTCGATTATTGAACGCGGAAAATTTGGCAGTGAAAGATTAATTGTAAAAATCAACCGATCACGCCGATCGATTCATGATGATCGTGTATTGCGGGTCTCGAGCCGCGGTGCACCGATAACCGGGACACTACTCGGCGATTTTGGCTCCTTCCTCGATCTCAAATTCCGTGAGTATGACTACTATGTGGGTGTGTATGACGCCATATATATGGCGTCGTACAGCCTCTGTGACCTGCAGTATCTACCGGAACAACAAGTGAAAAAATTTAGCCGCTGCGTCGATCAAATGGGGCGACAGTTCTACGATGCCATGGGCGTCAGCGATGATCCGCGTGGCCGTTATGTAATTGCTCGCATCGCTGAGCAAGAGTCAGCCGGGGACGACCTGTTCGAGTTCTTGTATTCGCCCTTGCCTCCCGTTGATCGTGACATGCAGATTATCCATGAGGCTCTGGCAATAGCGCTCGAAGCCGGAGAAGTAGGTAGGAAATCCGACAAGGAGCTTTTTGCAACCGAAAATAATTTTTTTGAATATCTGAAGAAAGAGAACTTCACCCCAACCAAAACAGGCAATGGAGAAGAGCCACTGCTTGCAGCGATTATCGCCGACCCCGATACCTGGGCTACGGAAATGACCCGTCGTGCTACGGCTCGCCTGGTTTACCTGGAACGCCAGGCAGCCGATATTTTTGCCGCGCGTGAGCCGGACCCGGACCTACGAGAGAGCTCCTATACGCCACTCATGGGGATTAGTGCGCATGTACTGCAAAGCACTACTTAC
>JBGUEB010000316.1:0-3496 GCA_041821565.1 Gammaproteobacteria bacterium
CCATACAACGGCTTTTAGGCTGCCGGGTTCAGCCCGTACAGCGATCAAATAGATTTAGAGTTTATATTTTTCTAACTGGAAGCCGCCATTACTCAGACACGATCCCTCATCTGGCGGATATTTTACTCTGATTTTTCATAACTAAGGCAGCCCAAATCGAGCGTACGTCAACCCGTTCACGACGCATAACCAGGGTAATCAGGATCTCTTCAATTCCCGCATAGACGCAGAGATAACTGGCAAGTTTGAATGGCCAATTGGAAAAATTGGAAAATAGTGCGATATAACCAACGAAGGTAGCAAAAACAGCCAGTTTTACGCTCCAGGTATGGTAGCTGGTTAAATGCCCAAATTTAATTAACCCAAACCAGATAGGAAGCAAAAAGCTGAACAATATCAATGCAAAATAAAGAATTTCCTGTTTTACGATATCTGGCCAGATGATCCAGGCGCAGATTGCCATTGTAGTGTAAATTGCAAAATCACCCCAGCTATCGAGATGCGATCCCAGCGTTGTAATCTGGTTGAGCTTTCTTGCCAGGAACCCGTCCAGCACATCGGTGAATCCTGAAAATAACAGTGTCGCTAAAAACCAGGTTTCCATTTTTTGAAAGGCAAAATAAAACATCAGGGGTGCGATCAAAATTCTGATTGAACTGATCAGGTTGGGAAGATTATAGATGTCTTGCCTGTTATCCATTGAGCACGAGAGTGTGATAAAGAGGATGTAATTTCAAAAATACACCAGTGGCCGAATACCGCCTGTCATTGGCGACAATTGAATATCAGTCAGGGTCTGTTCCGACTAATATGCTTCGACCCATTTCTGAACTTGATCTTTAGTTTCGGTATGTCTGTTTTACTTTAGTTTCGATAACTAGATGGGATTTCGTAACTGTTACCCAGGAATTCGCCGAATACCTGTTCAACCTCCGGATGGTTGACAGGCATACCAGAATCGTCGATTAACAGGTTCTGTTCTGATACGTATGCAACATAGGATGTGTCTTCGTTCTCGGCCAGCAAGTGATAGAAGGGCTGGTCTTTTCGTGGTCTTATACCCTCTGGAATCGCCTGCCACCATTCATCGGAATTACTAAATTCCGGATCAACATCGACAATAACGCCACGAAACGGGTAAACGCGGTGGCGAACCACCTGCCCAATCGAAAACTGTGTTTCTCTAATATTCATATTGATTAATAATATATGGGCAGATTAAAGCAAAACAACGTTAATAAAGGAACGTATTTATTTGTTTTCAGTCGGCATGTGAAGGTTCATATTTCAATTCTAAGCCGCCGTTAGTTTTTTATAAAGATATCGTGGGAAAGTAGTTTACTGTTCTGGAACCCCCGCTTTGCGTAGTGCGGCAAGGTGAGGTTCGAGGTCCTGTTCTCTCATGTAGTTACTTTCGCGGCGCTCTTTTTCGAGGGTGATATCGGGACTAATTGCAAGGGCCTCTTCAACCGACCAGGCTGCATCATCGATTCGCCCGAGCTGGACGTAGGTGACGGCAAGGTTTAATTGGGTACGGTCGAATGCCGGGTTTCTTTCCAGACTTTCCTCCAGCACTTTGACGGATTCGTCATAGCGCCCGAGTAGATATAAAATTCGACCTTCGACAGCGAGATATATACCGGTACCCTGCGGATTGATCTGCCTGGCGCGATGTATCGCTTCGAGCGCCCTCTGCGGTTGTCCGGAATAGCTCAGGATAAATGCCAGTGACGCCTGTCCATCAGCGTAATCCGGGTGAACTTCAATGGTTCGTAGTGCCGCTTCGATTGCCGCGTCGTAACGTCGTTGTGACAGGTACAATATACTTCGCGTTAAATAGATTTGCGGAATACTGTCGTCCAGTTCCATCGCCTTTTTCGCGTATTCCAGCCCCGACTGAATCGATTGCTCCCTGTCGGACGTCCAGTTGAAGTTGACATCGGTCGCGTAAGACAGTGCAACATTGGCATTGGCCCTGGCGTAACCGGGATCGAGGGCAACCGCCTGTATGAACAAATCACGCGCCAGGGCGTTAGTCTCACGAGAAAATAATTGGTACTGCTCAACCCCACGTAACAGCAGGTCATAGGCATCGGGATTGGAAGTTTCTATTTTATCCAGTTTTTTTTCGTCGTCAGCGGTCAGGTTTATCTTGAGCGCGGAAACGATTTTGCGGTTCACATTATCCTGCAAAGAGAATACGTTTGCCATGGTCCCATCGAAGCGTTCCGCCCAGATATGGCCGCCGTCAACACCGTCTATCAATTGGGCGTTGATGCGGATCTGGTCGTTGGAGCGGCGCACACTGCCTTCCAGTACGTAGCGAACGCCGAGCTCGCTAGAAACGGTACGCACATCGACAGACCTGCCCTTGTATACAAAGCTCGAGTTTCGTGCAACCACGAATAATCCCGAAATCTTCGATAAATCGGTGGTCAAATCCTCGGTAATACCGTCCGCAAAATAGTCCTGTTGCGGGTCTCCGCTCATGTTTGTGAAAGGAAGCACTGCAATCGAAGGTTTATCTGGAATCGACAAGACTGTGACCCCAGCAGGCTCGGTTTCCTGTCCTTGCGTCCAGGGCTTGGCCCAGTAAGCCGCCGCCAAAATTATTACCAGAAAAACAGCGCACACGGCAAGCATTCCCTGTTTTCGTGATCCAGACCTATTGCCCTGGTATTGCTCCGGCGGCGGTAGAGTTGCGCCGGATTGCAGCGCTACCCGGTAGACACGAACGGTTTCATCAAATCCCTTAACCTTCTGTTCCCCAAGGCTGTCCAGGTCAAAAGGCATGCGTTGTGGAAGTGCCTCGTGAATCGCCCCCGTGATACACAAGCCATCCGGCTGCGCCAGCTGTTCAACCCTTTGCGCCAACACCACACCCGCACCTGTTACCGTATTGTCAGCAATCACGACTTCACCCAGTGCAACGCCTATTCGTACCCTGGATCGAATGTCGTCATTGAGTCGAGCATTGTAATTGGTTTGATCAGATTGAAATGCAAGTGCAGCAGTAACCGCATCGGAGGCACGCTCGAACTCGGCCAACAACGCGTCACCCCGTAGCTCCTGTACGCGGCCCTGGTAATTTCCAATGGTCTCACTGAAGCTCTGAAAAGCATTCTGGATACGCTCGTGAGCCAGTTGCTCATCTTGCTGTACTAACTGGGTCGAACCGGCGACATCCGCGTGCAGGATGACGGCAAGCTTGGCCGATAGACGATCCTTTGCCATTGAAACCCCGAATGGAATCAAAGTCGGTAGATATTAGCACATATCGAGCCTGGTATTATGTTCGCCAGACTTAGGTCTAAATGCCTGCCACGGCCTATTCTGTTCTCTAAATTGCGTTACTTGGCCTGTTGATTACTTCAGCTACTTTCAAAAGCAAATTGAGCGCAGTGATTCGTATCGTTCCTTGATTTAGATCAAGACCCGCTATTGCCGCAATCCATACTGTATATTTAGTAGTATTCGAAAAGCCTGGTGCTAATTG
>JBGUEB010000317.1:0-3484 GCA_041821565.1 Gammaproteobacteria bacterium
GCGCGCAGAAGCCCAGTTTACACGTAGTAAATGAGCAAAGCTGGCCCCAGCGTAGCTGCTTTGGGTCTTCGAGCACATTTTCAACGCGGCCAGGGGACGCAAGGCGGCTTTTTACGACACCCTCATGATTGAGGGGAAGATTCATCCAGTAATTAGCTGGATTTTTACGAACCGTTTCAAATCAGGTGTCGTCAAATTAATGTGATCAACAGGAGATCAAGTATGCGAATTTCGAGTTTAATATTGTTAACCTTCGGACTAGTGTTCGGAAGTGTTGTTCATGCCGGTGGCGACGTCGCCGCAGGCAAGGCTAAATCTGCAACCTGTACTGCCTGCCATGGTGCGGACGGCAATAGTGTTAATCCAGTATGGCCAAAGCTAGCCGGTCAGCACGTGGCTTACCTGGAAAAACAAATCAAAGATTTTCGCGATGGTAAACGCAAGGACCCCATGATGTCAGCAATGGCCGCGTCACTTAGCGATGCAGATATCTCAAATCTCGCTGCCTACTTCGCCGCACAGAAACAAAAATAATACTGATGCAGGTTGCTGCGAAAACAGCAACCTGCGATCAGGCGGCAATTAGTGAGTATCGACGGGCTATTTTGATCTGTGCGTAACAATAGCTGGAGCCTGGCATCCTAAAATAACTCAAATCGTGTGTTTTTTTAGTTTCTCTATTGCTATTTCACGCATTCGGAATTTCTGTAATTTCCCTGTCACCGTCATCGGCATTGACTCAACAAACCAGATAAATTTTGGCACTTTGAAGTGGGCTATTTTGCCTTTACAAAAGTCTTTAATTTCACTTTCGTCGCATTTTTCCCCCGCATGTAACTGAATCCATGCCATCACCTCTTCACCGTACAGTTCGTCCGGTACTCCAAACACGGCGACCTGGGCAATCCTGGGATGGTTAAATAAAAACTCTTCAATTTCCCTGGGATAGATATTTTCACCGCCGCGAATGATCATTTCCTTGCGTCGACCGGTAATGCGTAAATAACCATCGGCATCCATAGTGCCGAGATCTCCGGAATAGAGCCAACCACTTTCACTGATGGTTTCGGCAGTTTTTTGCGCTTGCCCATAATATCCATGCATTACGTGATAGCCGCGAAAACAGATTTCACCTACTTCACCCAAAGCCTGGGTAGCACCGGTATCGGTATTGATGATTTTTACTTCCTGATGTGGCAGGTTTTTACCAACCGTCTCGGTGCGTCTTTCCATGGTGTCGTCACCAGCGGTCAGATGCGTTAGCGGTGAGGCTTCAGTTTCACCATAGCCGATTAAAATCTCTCGGCAGTGCATGTCTTCCATTACTCGTTTCATTAATGCTGCCGGGCAGGGCGCTCCAGCCATGATACCCGTGCGTAAACTGCTGAGGTCATATTTTTTAAATTCGGGATGCTCCAGTTCAGCGATGAACATTGTCGGTACACCATGTAACGCGGTACATTTTTCTGTCTCGATTGCATGTAGCACCGCAGGTGCGTCAAAATGTTCTGACGGAATCACCATGCAGGCACCGACTGAAATACATAACAGGTTTGCTAACACCATGCCGAAACAATGATAGAAAGGTACAGGAATACATAACCTGTCTGACTCGGTAAAGTGCATGGCCCTGGCTGAGAAATAAGCGTTATTGAGTAAATTATGATGAGTAAGCACAACTGCTTTAGGGAAACCCGTGGTGCCGGATGTGTATTGAATGTTGATGGGGTCATCTCTATCACATGAGTCAGTTATTTTATTCAGCTCTTCTATTGAAATTGTTTTTGCCGAGTGAATGATATCTGACCAGATCATCAATCCGGCATGAGAGCGCGAGGTATTCTCAGGATCGCCTGGATCGTAGACAATGACGTGGCGTAGGCAGGGTAAATCCGGGTTTTTGAGCTCAGTATTATTCTGGGTAAGCTCTGGTATTAATTCGACCAACATGTCGATGTAATGACTACGACGAAAAGCAGGAATGGTAAATACACCCTGAATTTCTGTTTCCTGCAGTGCGTAGGCCAACTCATGGCTGCCGTAGGCAGGATTAATATTGACCAGTATCGCACCGATACGGGCGGTGGCCATTTGTAGCAGCAGCCATTCAAGATTGTCGGTTGACCATACGCCAATACGGTCGCCTTTTCCGAAACCAGTTGCTAACAGGCCACGCGCTAACTCATCGACGGAATCAGAAAATTTCTGGTAATTTAAACGTTTTCCCTGCGGCAGCGAGACCACGGCTTCATGTTCTGGAAAACGCTGAACGATCTCGGCAAAATGCTCCGCAATAGTGGCGCCTGATAGCGGTTCATCACCACCACGATGAAAGTAACTTTTTCCGCTGGCTGTCATTTAATTTTACAGTTAACAGGGAAGTATCAGGTAAAACCAGGTGCCGTTGAAAATAGCGAGTAGCGTCTAAAGCTCATGGCCTTGTTGAGACGCTCCAGTGCCAGTTCCATTGCTGCTTCACGCGGCGATATATTTTTGGATCGAACGCTCTCCAGTACCAGGGAAGTATTTCGGCGCAATTTTTCTTCGATGGCTTGCAGGGCGGCAGACTCGCTGGCACCCTGGTATTCCATTGCGGCACAGATAACACCACCGGCATTTGCGATGAAGTCGGGTATGCATAATATGCCTTTTTCGTGTAATATTTTTTCAGCAGCGTGGGTAAAAGGGATGTTGGCGCCCTGGACAACCAGTTTGGTGTTCAGGCGATGCACATTACCCTCGTCGATTACGTCCGGCCTTGCTGCCGGAATCCAGATGTCACATTCCACATCAATCACATCATCGCGCTGCATTTTTTTAGCATCGGCATATTCGGTAACAGACTTATCCTGATGTTTTATTTCAAGCAGTTCATTTACATCGAGTCCATCGGCCTGATGAATGGCACCCGCGGAATCGGCAACGGCAACCAGTATAGCGCCCCTGTTGGCAAGGAAACGAGATACATGCTGGCCAACAGCACCAAAACCCTGGACCACGAAGCGTGCACCTTTTAGCTCAAAATCACAGTGTTCCAGTGCCACATCGACGGCATGACTCAAGCCCCAGCCGGTGGCGCCGATTTCATCCAGTGGTATACCACCTAATTCACGCGGCAGACCGACGACGCGGCCAATTTCATCCCTGACCCAGGCCATACATTCTTCATTGGTTCCCATGTCCGGGGCGAAGATATAGGTGTCTTCATTTCGTAAGGCCTGTGCCATGGCGCGAATCAGTTTTTCTTTTTCGGCGGAAGGCATTTTAGGGTCGCCAAACAAAACCGCCTTGCCGCCGCCATGTGCCAACCCGGCGGCTGCATTTTTTAATGTCATTGCGCGGGCGAGGCGCATGCATTCTTCAGCGCTAACATCCGTTGCCATGCGAACACCGCCAACCGATGGGCCCTTGGCTATATTATCGACGACCAAAATCGCTTTCAGATTTACGGAGGGTTCGTATACATGAATGACTTTAAATGGGC
>JBGUEB010000318.1:0-3481 GCA_041821565.1 Gammaproteobacteria bacterium
GTGCCACGAGGCACTGATAAAGATAGGAGGTCTTTGATATGTCGTAACTCTAGGAGAGATGGAGGTGGGCCCTCCAAAGCCGCCCTGCAGGGGGAGGCTTTAAACAACCCTAAGCTGCTTCGGTAAAGAGCCGTGGTAGTGAGCGTTAGGGAAAAGGCGTCGAAAGAGGCGTCATGTGAGATACATTGAGACGAACGAAAGCGAACCACCGATGAAGTGTCTGAACCGCCCCGGGTTTGTCGGAGACTCTATTTCTTGAGAGGATAGAGTAATGAAAACAAACAAAAGATATTCCCCGATAGAGCGGGAGAGAGCAGCTCGACTGGTATTCGATCAACAACATCAACTTAGTTCCCAGTGGTCAGCGATTGAATCGATTGCCAGTAAAATAGGCTGCACACCGGAAACACTGCGTCGATGGGTGAGGCAATCAGAAACTGATCAGGGCAAACGCAGTAGCATCAGTTCTACGGATCGTGATCGACTCAAAGAGTTGGAACGTGAAAATCGAGAGTTGAAGCAAGCCAATGAATACTGTGTAAAGCATCGGCTTTTTTCGCCCAGACGGAGTGCGTCCGGCAGCCGTCGCTGCGCCGAGTCAAGTAATGGTGTCGTTTATCGATGAACATCGGGCTGAACATGGGGTCGAGCCGATCTGCAAGCAATTGCCGATTGCCCCATCAACCTGCTGGTGCGTACCGCATGGGATCTTCATAAGGCCTGGCCTGAAACCGAATTTAACCTCGTTTCTGATGCGGCCCATGCTTACAATGAACCCGGAATTCTTCATCATACGATTGACGCAACAGACAAGTATGCGAAGTAAGTAATGTATATGAATAGATCAGCGCTTAGCAGGCAGCGGTGAGCCTGTTCTCTATCGTCAATTAGCGCTAAAAAATGTGTAGCAACAGGTCACCAGTCAAATCAACTCAGTAAATATTAATTTAAGGCGTGTTGATTTTTAATCCAATAGCAGAATACCACTCGGATACAGCACGAATATCTTCATCAGAAAGATTTGCTGCGATGGCGGTCATTACCGGGTGTTTGCGTTTTCCGTTACGGAATGCTTTTAGTTGTGTGCTGATATAAACAATACTTTCGGCTGCTAGATTCGGTGCATCCATGGCAAGAGAAATACCATCTTCACCGTGGCAGGTGACACAAACTTCTGGTTTTTTTCTGAGGTCAATATCTTCAGGTATTATCGCTATTGCTTCGAGTGAAGCATACCACGCTGCTACGTCAACAATTTTTTTTTCGTCAAGGGTAGCTGCAACCACAGTCATCATTTCATGCTTACGTTCGCCACTACGAAATGCCTTGAGTTGCCCCGAAATATAAGAAGCAGGCTCGCCACCGATATGTGGTGCAATGGGGATTTTTGCATAACCATCAAGACCGTGGCAGGTGCGACATTGACTGGCGAGTTTACGACCGACAGCCGGGTCTCCGATTGAATCGTCTGCGGCAAAAACAGACTCGGCGAGGAAAACCCCGCCGAGTAGGATAACAAAAAAACGTAACATTACATGCCGTAAGAAATACGATAGATTGCGCCTGCGAAATCGTCAGATACAAGAATCGAACCGTCAGACAATTGAGTTATGTCGACGGGTCGGCCTGAATATTCACCTGTTTCATCGTCAAGCCATCCATCAGCAAATACTTCGGTTGAAGCGGCATTGCCGTCACTGTCGAGTGCTGTGAACATGATGCGTGCGCCAACCGGTTTAACGCGATTCCACGAACCATGCTGAGCATTGAAGATGCCGCCTTTGTATTTAGCGGGAAACTGCTTGCCAGTGTAGAATGTCATGCCAAGATCAGCCGCATGAGGATCCATTTCGACCTGCGGGTGAACGATGCCTTCAGGTGGTGTAACACCTTTATATTCGTTCGTTACGACGGTACCGCCGCCGTACCATGGGTGACCATAGTTGTGACCCATTCCCGGCGCCTTGTTCAGCTCGCCCGGTGGGATGTCATCACCCATACCGTCAACCTGGTTGTCGGTGAACCACAAATCGCCATTAGCCGGATTAAAATCAAAGCCCACTGAATTTCGTACGCCATGGGCATAGACTTCACGATTCTTACCATCACGATCCATACGGATAATGCCACCAATACCAAGTTTCTGATAGAGATCGATTTTTTCCGGTGGTGTAACATTGTGGGGTTGTCCCAATGAAATATAAAGCTTGTTATCTGGCCCTATACGACAAACACGAGCACCATGGTTATAACTTTCTTCCTCAGGGGGAATTAAATCACCTTGTGCAACCACGACGCCTACTGCGACATCAGGGTTTTCCCAGAAAAATTCCGCTGCAGGAAAGATGAGAACACGATTCGCTTCAACCGTATATAAAAAGCCATCTTTGGAAATACAAACACCATTCGGCACGTTAAAATCTATAGGTGAAGCAAATACTTCGACTTCATCTGCAACGCGGTCTTTATCGCGATCAACTACCGTATAGACATTAACCTTACGTGTGCCGACCCAGACTACCGTGCCCTGAGGTGCAACGGACATATGGCGTGCATCCGGAACCAGAGCGTATAGAGAAATTTTAAAGCCATCGGGCAGGTTAATGCTTTCCAGATTTTTTTTAATCTGTGCAGCTTTAGAACCACCCTGATCGATTAGTTTATCAGCAAAAGATGTGCCTGTGGTTTGTACCCTACCCAATTTTTCCAGATTGGTTTGCGCACTCACTGATGCAGACAAGGCTAGTGCCAAAGCTGTGACAGTTGTTGAAAGTAGATTTAACTTCATGAAATAATACTCCTCATATTATGTGTACGCGAAGAGTATAGGCCCACATTTTCAAGCGGGTCAAGAGGTCAACGTGAATGAACCCGCATTTAAGTAAAAGACGGTCTAATATTTTTGTAATATGAAAGCAAAAAGGAAATCAGGGGTGCTGTTGAACGTGCAGGATTATTTTTAGCGTAAAAGCGAACGAAAAAACCTTCCTAAATCATGAATTCCCATTGGCTAAACTGAATGCTCCATAGGATAATCAAACCATTTAATTTGATAGCCCATGTCAACCAACAGTTGATAGCTGGCTTTGGCGGTATGCAAGGGCACGACCGGGTTATTAATTCCGTGGGCCATAAATATTGGGCAGGCTTGATTCGCTGAATTACGTTCTGCTTCTAATTTATCGGCGAGGGGAAGATAGTTAGATAAAGCGAATATTCCACCTTAATGTTTCCGGATATCTTAAAGCGCTATGTAATACCACAAGTATAGGGAGAATTAACACTCTATTTTCCTTATTCCACCAGGTAAAGAAAGAGATTCACGACGCCGTCCTGTCCTGGAGCATCCGAAATCTGACTGATTTCCGCCGACACGCCCAATATTGCTCCTTCCAGCCGATCAATCCTGCCAAATTTCAGCCATCAGGCATGCCGGCTACCTGCCCCTACTTTTGCTCGCAGTAATTTGGTGAATTGACTG
>JBGUEB010000319.1:0-3398 GCA_041821565.1 Gammaproteobacteria bacterium
CAGGTCGGTGAAATTTCCATTGACCTCAGAGGCCAAAATGGGATCCCCTGCGGAGAATGTATTGGGCACGGCGCCTGCAGCCATTCCCGGTAAAACCGAAATCAGGCAAAACAGAATTAATTTAAGTGTTGCTACTAATAACCTCATGAAATACTCCTTTCCTCAATTTGAATGTTCATTACCCCTCCCCCGGCTTGAACAAATTAATTTTAATTGCTTATTGGTACGAACTCACTCCCCATCTAGAGTTCCAGCTAGAGACTCCCCAAATCCCCGGTGAGGCAGCAATGCTGGCTTGAAAATCATCTATCCGGCTGTCGAATTCGGCACCGAAGCTGCTATCGAAGGCGCTATTTGCTTCAGCGATAGTTGATGCTTCAGGAATATTAGAATTGTTAGCGAGAGTAGTCAGTTCTCGAACTATACCGGTGGAATAAACAGTTAGCGTCCCAGTGTCAGCGAGCTTGTTAAATATGCTATTCGAATTGGTATTGATGTCTAGTTGCTTACTGGAAACCAGGGCATTGAGAACGGTGCCCGATTTCACTTCGGCCCGGATTATCAAGGTGATGGATAGACCAAGGCCATCCGTCAATTCGAGATCATATCTCCCATCTGGACCGGTTGTCGTAAAATCCTTTCGACCGCCAACAGTTTCGCCATATTTATTTACTTCATAAAGGGAAATGGTTATACCAGGTGCCACTACATTCCTCAGGGCATAGGCGCCATTTTTTAATTCACCGGAAGGTATTGACAACAAACCACTCAGCCTTACCCGCGGGTTAAAATCAACCGCCAGTCCACCGACTTCGGCATCGACCACGGTATCGGCGACCTGGGCTATTTCAGTCAACAGATCGGCAAGATCTGATGTTGGGGTAAGAGGCAGTGATTCAACGAATTTGATTAGATCGACTACCTCAGTTGCGGGAAGAGTGCTCAGATCCAAGTTTGGATCTGCTATTATTTTTGCGGTTATATATTCGGTAATCGGGCTGATATCGGTGTTTTCATCAATCACTATCGCCCTGACGGGGCGGTTATTTTCAAGCCTGGTTTCAACGATAAGGTCGCTCGAGATTCCAACATAATCAGGCAGTACCAGTATATAGTGCCCATCGAGGTCGGACATCGACGTGTCAAGGGCATCGCCTACCACATGACCCTGATTATCGATTCTGAAAAGTGATACCGCCTTGTTGGCGGCGCCCTGTAGCCCTAATGGATTATCCGCACTCACTGCACCGCCGGTGGCCTTTATTGCACCGGTGATGGATATTTTGTTTCTCAATCCCAGCAGGCTGCTGCCATCGCTACTGTCATCGCCACTGCCACCGACACCGCCATCGCAGGAAACCAGTAAAATTATACTAGTCCATACTATTACTGCTCTTATTAGCACTACTGCTCTTGTAAACAGCATCCTTACCCCTCTTCCTTAATTGCAATTTTATTCGGCCAGGCTAAGTACGAATTTATCGCAGCCTAAAATACTAATAGAATTTCCAGGGTCATTCATCACCCATATAGGGTAAAAATCAGTTGTGTAATTAGATAGTCTTTTTATAAAGCACCTTTTAGTGTAACCTGATTGATGCGCGTATTCAACATGGCTTCGAGGGATGAGTTTATTGATATAAATCATAAGGGGCGCATCCACAAATTTAAGTAGTGTCAAAGCCATCGAAACGTATCTATGCGCAATTAAATAGGATTAATTAAGGAGGTTTTCGGGAATTGGAATGGAATTAAAGCTGACATTTGAACATGTTGCCCAGTTTATGCGCAGAGCATTTAAAAATGTCTGGTTCGTCGGCGTGTTCATCGTCTCACTAACCACGTTATTTTCTCATACCGTGTTAAACAATGTTGCTGTATTAGAACTGGCAGAAAACCATCTTTCCGACTTACGCGTAGCCTTACTGGGATTGCCAAGACCACAGTCTCAAAGTATTGCCGTAATTTTGATCAATGAGGAATCTTTAGGCGAAGTGCCTTACCGTTCCCCGATCGATCGATCGCTGATCACTGAATTGATAAAGGAACTGGAGGAACGCAACGTAGGGGCAATTGGATTGAATATGCGGTTCGATCGGACTACCGAACCGGCTAAGGATAAGCTTCTTTACGATCGACTACGGAATGTCAGTGTTCCTGTTGTGGTTTCAATGGTTTCAAATGAGACGGGCTATTCTGCCGAACAAATAGAATATTCCGAGCGTTACCTGGAAGGCCTGCGCACCGGATTATCCCTGATATACCGGGACACCATAGATCACACTGTCCGTGTTTCATTATTAAAACTGGTTCAGGGTAGAAAGGAAAATATGGGATTTACCGCGACTCTGGCGGAAGTCCTGGGCATAGAATTACCACTCGAAGAACGAATTCCTATCGATTATCGGCATGGCCCGGACCCGTTGACACCTCCATTCCCGATTTACTCCGCAAACCAGGTTGCCGGGTTGCCCCAGTCGGCGCTCGAAAACCGGATAGTTTTAATTGGTCCCGACCAGGGCCATACGAGGCGATTTAGAACGCCATTTTCTGTTCTGAATCAAAGTTTCGCGAAAGATTTGCCAGGTGTCGTTATCGAAGCGCACGTGCTGTCTCAACTAATCGAGAATCGCAGCCTGAATGTGCCATCGGAACAAGAAAAAATTATTTTCACCATTCTGATGGCGTTAATTGGCTGTTTATTGTCATTGGTACGCGTCAACTTATTGGTCAGATTATTGATGCCCCTTGCGCTACTTCTATTTGCCTGGATGGGGGCATTATTAGGTTTCATATTATATGGATTAATAGTGCCAATCGTGATGCCGACCATTGCCTTTATTTTAGCCATCATTGTCAGTGCATTCTGGCAATGGCGTAACGAGACGCTCAAGCGCGATAAAGTGAACCGTGCCTTCGGTCAGTTTCTGGCGCCGTCGGTGGTGGAGCAGATATTGCAGAATCCCGGTGATCTCGAGCTAACTGGCGAGGTACGGGAAATGAGTTTCCTGTTTACCGACCTCGAAGGCTTTACCCGGTTGACTGAATCCACCGAGCCGCGAGTTATGGTTGACCTGGTTAACAGGTACCTGGAAGATGCTTGCGACATCGTAATGTCCCATGGTGGGACAATAGACAAAATTGTTGGTGACGCCCTTCACGTGATGTTCAATGCACCTTTAAGACAAGCCGATCACGCGCAACGAGCCGTGAATTGTGCTTTAGAACTCGATGGCTGGTCAAAAGCATTTCGTCAGGGTGAGCAACAAAAAGGTATCGATCTTGGTGTAACCCGTATTGGCATCAATACCGGTAGTTGTATCGTCGGTAACTTCGGTGGGAAAAAGCGATTTGATTATACCGCGCATGGTGACGCGATAAATTCGGCGGCCCGGCTA
>JBGUEB010000320.1:0-3389 GCA_041821565.1 Gammaproteobacteria bacterium
GAGATTGATGCCAGTTTTAACAAAGCCCTGCCGATTTTAAAATCTGGCTATCTAAGCGATGCTCAAGTAGCCCCGGCTCACAGAATTCTACGCGCCGCAGCCTGGACTTATGTTGCTGCTTCCCTTGCTGGCCTGCTCAATTTCTGGCGCTGGCTGGCCGTATTACGCCGTTAACAGCCTTACCAACAGACAGTCAGAGGCTCCTTAAGTTATTTACAGCGGGATTAATATGAGACACAGTATCGCGAATACAGCTAACTATCTTAATTTTCTATTAATTTCGATCTTTCCCAGGGTGATGTAGTGGTACTCCGCATCAACGCTTGCGAGCATGCCTTTATTGCTGCCGGTACTGACGAATCTGTCGATTAGATGGCCGTGGTAACACAGTTGCCGGTTGACCTCGGCCAGGCGGGATGGAATGCACTGCTGCCGCATCGGCAAGCTCAGCGATGCCTCGAGCATGACATTGACGCCGATTATTTAATTGTTGGAGCGGGCTTTGCCGGTCTCGCTGCTGCTCGTCGCTTGATGCAACTGGATGAGGACGCCAGTATCGTCATACTCGAGGCGAAGCAGGTGGCGGAAGGTCCGGCGGGTCGTAATTCCGGGTTCATGATCGATATACCACATGCTGTATCATCGGCAAATTACGCCGGTAAAGCCGATGAAGACGTCAGGTGCACGCGCATGAATCGAGCTGCAATCGAGTTTGCCAGGGCCGCGTTTGAAGACTATCAAATGCCTGGGGAGACCCTGGTTGTCAGTGGTAAAGTTAACGCCGCGGCCAGTGCCGGCGGCTTTGACAATAACCAGGCCTATGCCAGGCATCTCGATTCACTGGACGAGCCATTTCGATTGCTCGACCGCATCGAGATGCAAACATTGACTGGCAGCGACTATTACCGGGGCGGTTTATGGACGCCCGGCACCGCTATTATTCAACCGGCCCTGTATATACGCTGCCTCGCCGAAGGACTCGCGGGTCAGGATCAATGTCGCCTGTTCGAAGAGTCCGCGGTTACTTCACTCGGCCAACGCGGTGATCGCTGGCGCGCTGAAACCGATAGCGGGTCGGTCACGGCATCAAAGGTAATTCTGGCGGTAAATGGGCTTATCGAAGCTTTCGGCTATTACCGGCATCGACTAATGCACGTCAATCTATATGCGTCTATGACCCGGGAATTGAGTGCTGAAGAGGTTGATTTACTGGGCGGAGAACCGCGTTGGGCTTTCACTCCAGCTGATCCGCTGGGTACCACCGTGCGCCGTATTAATGGCTCCGGCGGCCATCGTATATTAATTCGCAATCGCTGCACCTACGATCCGAAGATGAGACCCTCGCCGGCGGCTATCGGCCAGGTATCTGGCGATCACGATAGAGCTTTTCGTAACCGATTCCCAATGTTAGCGCAGGTGAGCATGGAGTATCGTTGGTCTGGTCGGATGTGCCTTAGTCGAAACCATGTCTGGGCGATCGATAAACCGGCGAAAAATATTTATTCCGCCTGCTGCCAGAATGGCCTTGGCACTACTAAGGGTACGATTGCAGGAATAGTTACCGCTGAAATGGCCAGCGATCGGCGCACGGACTCGCTGATACCCGATTATTGTGAAGAAGCGGCGCCAAAGAAGTTGTTTCCGGAACCGTTTATGTCACTGGGGGCGAGTAAGTACTTAAGATTCCGGGAATGGCGTGCTGGCAAGGAGTTATGAAGCCGCTAGCGAGAATTCTTTATACCCTGAGTGAATTTGGTGCCTGGTGGCGGTTTAGCACCAACCTTCTGTCCTCGCAGGGTTAATATCTGGCTTTGCTCAATCAACAACTGGTGCAAAAACATCAATTCCTCCTGCGTTTCTAGCGGAAACCCGGTTCGATTCCTGTCGCCTTCCATCATCATTATCTCCTGGAGATACTGAAGACCTTCGGCAAAGCGCCAGAGACCGGTGATCGTGTTCACTACACGGGGAAATGACTCGATTGAAGCCGGCGTGCCCCCACGCTTACGTTTAAGCATTTCGCTCTTGCGAAAAAGCTGTTTCGCCAGTGCTGGATCGATGACTTTGTTATGGATCACCATTTAGTTTGCTTGCCCCTGTCCTGGGAATGCTACCTTTGTTCTACCGCTTCAACATTCATGCTTCAATTATTCGGCTACAATGCAACTCAGCAGGGTAACTTTAGCTTCCATATCCGGGCCAAAATTATATACCAAATCAACACCATTCAATAGTAGTAGAAGATTGCCCTGATATGGTTATAATTCCACATTAGCTATTTATATTATTGATTTTATTGGTTTTTTACATTATTTATGACTGAGGCGGTTACTAATTCCACCAGCTCGATGAAGCCATCGCAAAAGTATCGAGAAATTATGCAGGTATCAGGATTTGTTAGCGATCCTGCCCAGCAACATGCAATTGTGTTGTTAGACAAGCTGCTGGATCGCTTGATGATGAGACCGACCCGGCAGCCACTAAGCTGGTGGCAGAAACTCCTGACTGGTAACAAATCAGCAAAACCGGTGACGGGTATTTATTTCTGGGGAGGGGTAGGACGCGGTAAAACTTTCCTGATGGACATATTTTATCAATGTCTGCCAACTGAATCGAAACAACGCGTCCACTTTCACCAGTTCATGAATGCTATTCACCTGTCGTTAAAGCAGGCTGGTGATACGGAAAATCCGTTACAGCATATTGCCAGAGAACTGTCGTTAAAAGTTAGAATACTCTGCCTGGACGAATTTGTAATTACGGACATTGCCGACGCTATGATCATGTCTGGTTTGCTCGAGGCTTTGTTTGAACAGGGTGTAGTACTGGTTACGACTTCGAATAGCCCGCCGCAAAAGCTTTATCACGATGGCTTGCAACGGGCCCGGTTTCTACCCGCAATTGCATTACTAGATCTTCATTGCGAGGTGGTAAACCTGGATAGTGGTCAGGATTATCGCTTACAGGGTTTGCAGCAAACCCATTTGTATACTGTCCCGCATTCAGCTCGGGTGCTGGATGAGATCAATGCTTACCTGTCTGATCGAGTGATCCCTTTCCAGTCACAAGCGCCACAGCTAATTATAAATGGACGCGATCTCGATTTTCAAATGTGTGCCGAGGATACGGTATGGTTTGATTTCGACGAACTATGCAAAACTACTCGTAGCCAAAATGATTATCTCGAATTAGCAAGACTATTCAACACCCTCATCCTCACCGATATCGAAGTTATGACAGGCCAGACCGACGATATTGCGCGGCGTTTTGTTTTACTGATCGACATTCTCTACGACCATCATGTCATCCTGATATGCAGTGCCGCGGTAAGCCCCAAACAACTTTACCAGGGAGATCGACTGGCTTTCGAGTTTGAAAGAACAGCAAGC
>JBGUEB010000321.1:0-3383 GCA_041821565.1 Gammaproteobacteria bacterium
ATTGATGAAATAGCCCCCGAATCGAAAAATCTGAATTTTAAAATGGCTGTATTGACAAGTGAAACTGACGAACTGGATAGAAAGAACTATCATGTCCGAGCAAGAGTCCGCGCTTAACAAGGCCATCAAATTGACCGCCTTACGCTACGCTTCAGTCGGCAAATTATAGCGGCGTTAGCGTAATAAAAAATGTCCACTATTTGTGGGTAACACCATACCTTTGCTCATCCTTTTTCTAGCTTGGAAATATGCATGTACCATCATCGTCTCGTAATATCCTATAAGGGCACCAGCTACTTTGGCTGGCAAGACCTAGGTACAAGCGAACAAAAGCCCACCGTCCAGGCAAGCATCCATCAGATACTAAAAAAAATCTGCAAATATCAGAGCTGTACTATTTCCGCTGCAAGTCGAACCGATTCTGGTGTCCACGCACAGGGCCAAGTTGTAAAAATCACTATCGCCATAGCAATCGAATCAGGAAAACTCTTGCTTGGCATGAATTCACTATTGCCCGATGATATCCGTGTCCTGCAATGCGAACCCTGTGCCGCAGAATTTAATTCGAATAAGGACAGCAAGAGCAAAGAGTATCATTACTATTTTTGTACGGACCCAATCTACAATCCAGTTCTCAATGATATCGTTGCGCATATCCCCTCTACTAGCACAGCCTCAGCTACAGGGCCACTTGATATAGAGCTCATGCAACGAGCCTGTAAACTCTTCATTGGCGAACATGATTTTTATAGCTTCGCGAGACGAGATGCCAATATTAGTTCAACCTTCCGTACTATTTTTAGCTGTGAAATCTTGCAAGCTCAATCTTCAACCTTCGGCAATAAAATTTACTATCTTAAGATCGTGGGCAATGGCTTTTTAAGGCACATGGTTCGGTACATTGCTGGTGCTTTATTTGCGCTCGGGAGAAGCCAGCTTAGCCTGAGCGGTATTAGTGAAGCACTAGTGAATCACAAAGAGGAAAAGGTCAGTTCCAGAGCCAAGTCGCGAGGACTGCATTTGATTCAAATTTGTTATTAGAGTTAACGGTACTTGAATTCAAATGATATGACTATGATGTATTCATCACGCTTTTATTGTAGTGTTATTTGCCGTGTTTCCCGCTGATACGAAGCGTTAGATGGCATGAATAATCTTCCTGACAATGCAGATGGTGATGCACTCAGGCACTTAACTGAAAGCGGTGCTGATATGACTAGCCCTATGGTTATCGACTTTGCGGTAGCCATTCCAGATGAGCCAACCGGAAAAGAAATCGCGTTAAAGGCAATTGAGACAGGTTATAAAGCTAGTGTAGATCAGGATTCGGAGTCGAGTGAATGGACCTGTTATTGCTCTAAGTCGATGTTTACGACATATACGGATGTCATTAATTGTCAGCTGGAACTGGACAAGATAGCAGTTGCATATGGAGGATTTGTAGATGGTTGGGGTGCTTTTAAAAATGTTGATTAAGTTAAATGAAGGTTATCCCAACTGCCCTCTAACAAAGCATGCAGCCGGACCCAGCAAAGCCGGGGCGCTGATGCGCGGCGTTATGTGGCGGGCAACATCAAACAAATATTTTAAACCGGAATTCGTTTAGTGAGTACTGACACCGTTAAATATAATCATGTCGTCGTAGTGGGTGCCGGAATGGCAGGCCTCTTGGCCGCCGCATCTCTTTCGGATGTTGTAGGAAAAGTGACGATCATAGAAAAAGATGCACTGCCCAAGACTCCCGAGGTACGTAAGGGTGTGCCGCAAGGCGCACATGTACATACTTTGCTCGGCTATGCCGTCGAAGCAATGGATAAGCTAATTCCTGGCCTGATGACTGATGTCTATGCCGCAGGCGCGGTCAAGATAAGGCGCAACCAAGATATCTGGTTCCATGATGCCGTCGGACCGACGCCAATTCGGGACGTCGGTATTCTAACGCCATCGGTTACCCGTCCATTGCTCGAACACGTAACAAGGCAGAAAGTACTGGCCTTACCCAATGTTCATTTACGCGACGCAACTCAAATGTTGGATCTAGAGGTCGATGAGCGGAGCGATATTATCGGTGTGCGGGTCGAAACAGATGGTACATCGGAGTCAATTTTCGCTAATCTGGTAATTGAGTGCTCGGGGCGAGGCTCAAAACTTACCGCCTGGCTCTCTGCTCACGGCTACGGTGAAGTACCTGCACAGCGAATTAAAATTTTAATGGGATATACCTCGGGCTTCTTTAGGCTGCCAGACGATATCGCTGCCAGTAGTAAAGCCTGCCTGATGTTGGCAAAGCCACCGGGAAATCGAGCGGCTTATTTAACGCCAGTAGATGGGAATTTGTGGCTTGCCACAATGTACGGGCGTGGCCGTGACACCGCACCACGTGATGTGGACGGATTTATTGCCTGGACCAAGGATCTACCACACCCGGTCGTTCATGAAATACTGTCGCAGGCTGAATTAGTTTCAGACTTCAAGACTTATAAAATCCCTTTTGGAGTCTGGAATCGCTACGATCAGATGCCGCGTTTCCCTAACGGACTGCTGCCGATGGGCGAAGCCCTGGCGAGTTTTAACCCTATGTATGGTCAGGGAATGAGTTTAGCTGCAGGTCAAGCGTTATCGCTACGAGATGCCATATCAGCCAGATTGGATGGTAATTTGGCGATGCGCTATTTCGAAGGCTGCAACACACTGAACGGTGTCGGCTGGTCAGTAATGGAGACGCGCGATTTCGCCTATGACTGTACCAGCGGAGAGCGCCCCCCGGACCTGGAAGATCGGTGGAGGGCTGCAAAAGCCATTAGGCGACTTGCCGAAGTGGATCCGGAGTTGCACACACTGAGTGTTCGCGTAACGCATCTCCTGGAATCACCTGCCGTGTTGGCGGACCCCGATATTATCGCGCGGGCAGGTAAGGTCAGTTGAAATGCATTCCTTCAGGGCGTCGTGATGAAGGTGATTGCAGAAGTTCCGATAAAGGGGTAGAACCAAAGTACTGCTACGAGAACAAACCGCCATACAACGCATGCAATCGGACCCAGCAGAGCTGGGCCGCTGATGCGAGGCGTTATGTGGCTCTTAAGATTATGGAGTAGATATGGCTGTTAGCGAGTTTGAAATAAGGCGGATTGAAAAAATCATGGAAGAATATATTGAAAAAAATAGACCGCCTGTTCATATCAGGAATGAACTAGACATCGCCTATCGAATAGAAAATCAAAGCGTAGAATTGTTCGAAATACGGCCAGCATTTCAAAAACCAAATCAAAAAATTGAACATGCTATTGCAAAAGCAACCTATGTAAAACGCGCGAAGGAATGGAGGTTATTTTGGATGAGAGCTGATCTAAAATGGCACAGATATGAACCAGTGCCAGAGGTAA
>JBGUEB010000322.1:0-3360 GCA_041821565.1 Gammaproteobacteria bacterium
TTTTCTCTGATTCGTAGCGGTCCTCGCTAATACTTGCGCTTTAGGCCGATCTTGGGTGCTGTGATGGGTGTTGGGGGCTGCTTTCCTGTGATCTCAACCGGTCGACGCAACACATGCTATTAATTATCGGATGTCAGCTAAGGTACCCCAATATGTATCGGCCAGTATTCCTTTAGAATTCTGAAAGCTTCTAAGCGAAATGGTCTTTTGGCAGAAAGTTTTGTCCGGACTCGACGATATAGTCCCAGAGTGCTAACGAAGAGTGCATTAGCCGTTTATTTTTGTGTTTGACGATATACCATGTTCGATTAATTGGTAAACCCTGCACATCAAGTGCAATCAGGCGTTTTTCAGCTAATTCGGCCGCGACTGTATGGGCCGAAATTACCGCAATTCCCATTCCTGCGATAACTGCCTGTTTTATGGTTTCGTTACTGCCAAACTCGATTGCTGACCCTGGTTTACACTTGTTTGTTTTAAACAACCTGTCGGTGAGTGTACGGGTCCCGGAGCCTGCTTCACGAAGCAGAAAATCCTGATTCTCTAGTTCCGAGAATAATAACTGGGATCTATCCGAAAACTCATGATCTGCAGGCGCAATAATAATTTGCGGGTGGTTGCCTATGGCTTTGTGTTGCACGCTAAAGTGGTCGGGGGGTTGTCCCATTATGGCGAAATCGAGATCCAGGCTTTCGAGCTTACTGACCAGGCTTTCGCGATTCCCGACTTGAAGTTGCAGTTTAATATTTGGGTGGATTTTTTTAAATTCAACCAGCATATTTGGAATGAAATATCGGGCCGCGTTAACCACGCCGATAGCAGCATTGCCATGTTCGAGACCACTGATTTCATTTAACATTTCGCCATATTCGTCCAGGAGTGCACCTATTTTTTCTGATAACTCCTGAACCGTGCGCCCACCCTGTGTGGGGATAAAGCCGGCATTACTTTTTTCCACCAGTGGAATACCAGTAGCGGCCTCCAGATCTCTAAGCTGTAGCGACACTGCAGGCGGAGTCAGGTGTAAGCTTTTGGCGGCTCCCGAAATACTTTTTGCTTCCAGGATTGCATTAAAACCGCGTAATTGTTTAAGCGTAATCTGTCTTAGCCAGGGGTACAGGTTGCCTTTCATAGGGTCCGGAAAAGTTAGCAAATGTAGCCACCTAGTATACAAAGAAAAACTTTGCTAACAACTAAATTTATTAAACTTTACTATATGTTACTCAAAACCCATTATGTATCTCCTGTTACTACTAATAGGGAAACATCATGTCATTGGGTGCGACACTTGCACAGTTTCTAGATAGTGAGACTACTGGCCGGCAAATTAGTGGCGAAGTCGCGTCTACCCTGGAATACATTTCGAAGGCCAGTATCGAACTGGCCCAGACCCTTTCCTTTTCGCTTCCTGTCGAAAAAACCGAAGACGAGCCTGTGCCTGGTGCCGATGGCGATCTTCAAAGACCAACGGATATTCGTGCGCATAAGCTGTTTGAAGCCCAATTATGCAATTCCCCGGCTTCAACGCTGGTTTCGGAAGAACTGGATGGTTTGAAGGAACTCAATGGTGGGTCCTCTTTATGTGTCGCAATCGATCCCCTGCATGGCTCGGCAAATATAGAAACCAATATGTCAATTGGAACGATTTTTTCTATTATCGATATAGACAGGGCCACACCGGGTGATCCGATTGATGCGATCAATTGCGGCCAGTTACGAGCGGCGGGATTTTTTGTTTATGGAAGGCAGAACACACTGACACTGAGTTGTGGTAACGGAGTCAGTATATTTTCGTTCAACCCGGACACATCCCAGTTTGTCTTAATAAAAGAGAAAGTATGCATTCCCCAGGGGCAGAGAGAATTTGCAATTAACACTTCCAATTATCGAAACTGGGACAGTAACGTGCGTCACTTTGTCGATGACTGTATTTCGGGCCAGGATGGTCCACTCGGCGCTGATTACAATATGCGCTGGAATGCTTCGCTGGTTGCGGAAGCATACAGAATACTTATTCGCGGTGGTGTATTTTTATATCCCGGTGACTCACGACAGGGTTATGAAAGCGGGCGATTAAGATTCCTCTACGAAGCGATGCCGATTGCTTTCGTAGTGGAGCAAGCGGGTGGTAAGGCCATCGATGGTTATGAGCGAATCCTCGACAGGAAGGTTACCAGCCTGCACGGGCGCATACCGTTAATTTTCGGCTCCACCGACATGGTGCATCAGGTAGGTGAATATTTCACCAGTGATCCTACCGAGAGTACGCGTTTCCCACTGTTTGCAAGTCGAAATTTACTTAGAAATTAGAGAGCTTCTAATATGTCCCTGAAACATCCTATTCTTTCAATTACAGGCTCATCCGGTGCTGGGACTTCCACTGTCAAAGATACCTTTGAGCATATTTTTTTCCGCGAAAATATTAATGCCTGTTTTATCGAAGGCGATGCCTTTCATCGTTATAACCGAACTGAAATGAAAAAGGCGATGATTGACGCCGAGACAGCAGGTGATAAAAATTTTAGTCATTTCGGCCCGGAGGCTAACCTGTTTTCGGAACTCGAGGAGGTTTTTAAACAGTATGACGCGACCGGTACCGGCAGAACGCGGCATTACGTGCATGACGCGGATGAAGCAAAGGTTTTCGGAGTTGAGCCAGGCAATTTCACCGGTTGGGAAGATTTTTCCGAGGGTAGCGATTTATTGTTTTACGAGGGTTTACATGGTGCGGTAAGCACCGATGGGTCAAACATAGCCAGCTATCCAGATCTGAAAGTTGGCGTGGTTCCAGTAACTAACCTTGAGTGGATTCAAAAAATTCACCGGGACAAGACGGCGCGTGGTTACTCGGCAGAGGCGGTAACCGACACCATACTTCGACGCATGCCTGATTACATCCAGTATATCTGTCCCCAGTTTACCAATACCGATATCAACTTTCAGCGGGTACCGATTGTAGATACGTCGAATCCGTTTATCGCCCGGTGGATTCCGACTGCTGATGAATCCATGGTTGTCATACGCTTCGCCAATCCAATGGGAATTGACTTTCCTTATTTGCTCAGCATGATTCACAACAGTTTCATGTCGCGACCGAATGTCATTGTGATTCCCGGTGGCAAAATCGACCTCGCGATGCAGTTGATTTTTACCCCATTGGTTTTGCAATTGGTAGAACGTAAGCGACGCGCAGCCTGACTAGAATACTTTTTACTGGAGCTAAATGTGGATACCAAAATTGAATCAAACCAGGTTAGGAAAAAGAAACTACGCCAAATGGCGAACGCGATTCGCGCACTGTCGATGGATGCTATTCAAAAGGCAAATTCAGGTCACCCGGGGCTACCCATGGGAATGGCC
>JBGUEB010000323.1:0-3356 GCA_041821565.1 Gammaproteobacteria bacterium
GCCAATAAAATTCAATCCGATAAGCGCAAGTAGTGCGTAAACCCCGTAGCGCTGGTTGTAGCGCATATACTGAATAGCCATCTCGCGGGGTAAAAAGTAGGGCAGTATGTAGTGACCGTCCAGGGGCCCGATCGGAATCAGGTTAAACAGCATCAACAACAAGTTGATCAAAGCCAGAAAAGTAAAAAAGAAATATGGACCCTGGCCTTGAACCAGCGACCAGCCAGCATGCAATCCTAGCTGATAAAAGTTTATCACCACGATTGCAAGTATCAGATTCATCGCCGGTCCCGCAGCGGCTACCATTAAGGTGGCCCATCGAGAGTTAAAATTGGCGGGATTGGTTGGCACGGGTTTGGCATAACCGAAACCGATTAGGATTACCATTAGCAATCCAACAGGATCGATATGTGCCAGTGGGTTGAGGGTCAAGCGACCAGCTTTCTCGGCAGTATCGTCACCATAATATTTGGCAACAATACCATGCCCGTATTCATGAAAAGTCAGTGACAAAATCAATGCGGTAATGATCAATATAAACAACGAATATTGTTGCTGTAGCAATAGTTGAAACATTGATCGACTAACCGAAGACGATGCGTAACTTAGAAATCATGATTCATTAGACCTATCATTATTGGTTTTATGATCGATATTAGGATCACCGTACAGTTCATCTTCTTCCTCCTCATCGGGCTCTTCTACCAGGCTGAGACCATCGAAAGCGTCTCCACTGCCGGCGCCGGCCTCACCCTTTTTACCAAGCTCTATACGAAGTCGCAGATTGTTTTCCGCATCTGCATTTTTGAGGGCTTCTTCAAGCGTGATCTTACCATCATTATACAAATGATAGAGAGCGGTATCGAAGGTTTGCATACCCATCCCCTCAGACTTCGACATTACTTCCTTAATCTCGGTGACTGCACCCTTCAAGATTAAATCGGCGACGCGGCCCGAATTTAACAGAATCTCAATTGCGGCGCAGCGTTTATCGTCGACCGTGTGCACCAGGCGTTGCGATACGAATGCTTGCAGATTAATCGACAAATCACTGAGCAACTGTGTTCGGCGTTCTTCGGGGAAGAAATTTATTATCCGATCGAGCGCCTGATTGGCGTTATTCGCGTGTAATGTTGAAATAGCCAGGTGGCCAGTTTCGGCAAATGCGAGCGCATGTTCCATGGTTTCACGGTCGCGAATCTCACCGATTAGAATGACATCTGGTGCTTGTCGCAGGGTATTTTTCAGGGCATCGGCGAAGGAGTCGGTGTCGACGCCAACTTCTCGCTGGTTAATGATACAGCCCTGATGAGGATGGATGTATTCGATAGGATCCTCGATGGTGATGATATGGCCTCTGGAATTAGCATTGCGATGGTTAATCAATGCAGCGAGTGAAGTTGACTTACCCGATCCGGTACCACCGACAAATAAAACTAAACCGCGTTTTGCCATGATAACCTTCGTGAGTACCTCTGGCAGTCCGAGGTCGTCGATTTGAGGTATCTCGGTAACGATATTTCGGATTACCATTGCTGTTTCATTCCGCTGTTTGAAGATATTGACGCGGAAACGACCAATTTCGTGCAGCGAGAGCGCCAGATTCATTTCTGGTTTTTCGCTAAATTCCTGCTTTTGCTTTTCATTCATGATTTCCAGCGCCAGGGTATTAACCCAGCCAGCTGGAGCGGGATCTTTCCCCAGAGGTGTTAGCACACCATTAAATTTCGCACTTACGCGGGCGCCTGTAGAAAAGTACAGGTCGGAGCCTTCTTTTTCGGCGAGAATTTTTAGATAGGGAGTTACTTTCATAAGTATGGTTTCGATGTTGGTGAACGGAATAATTATAGATTAGATATGCAATCAACAATATTACATAAGCCGTTGTAAATTATGAAAATCAACTATAATCTTTCTGTTCGGGTTTATTTCAAACATTGAATTCAATGTTTGATTCCGAAACATAGACTTTAGTACAAAAAGGAATGGTTATTGAATCTTAAGCTGTTTTGTCAGCATGGATTTCCTGGCGGTTCTAGGCTATAGCCATTGTATTGTAGTTGAATCCCGATGAAATCGAGTGTCCATAGTGACAATAAAGGCGCTCTTGGTTCGTTAGCGTGTCATATTGAATATCAATAAGGTAGGAATGTAGTGTCGCAGGATTTGATCAGCCGATATAACCATACCATTCGAGTCCCGTTTCATAACAATGAAATGGAGACCCGGTATCAACAGGCGCAGCAGTCCCAGAGCCGCCGTTCGGGCATATTTGCTTTTGGCATCTTATTAATACTCAACCTGATTTTTGCCTACCTTGAGTATCGGGCATTCGGCCACGATAATTCGCAACCTCTGTATGGCTACCTTGGGGTGGCGGCATTGACGCTGGGTAATCTACTACTCTGTCAGCTACAGCCGAAATCCTACCAGCTTGGTTTACGCTTAATAGTAAACGGTGTAGCCAGTATGAGTTGTGTAATCTGGGCGGTTTATTTACAGAAATATAGCGCCTACCATTCGCTTGAATTCAGTCTGCTGATCGTCTGGCTAGGTTGTTTGAATGTTACCCGTGCGCTAATTACTATTCTCACAGCCGTGGTGATGACTGCTGGATTTATTTTCGTTCTGTACCTGACCGAAATCTCCAGTTTCTGGATTGGCCTGGTTACGATTATGTTGCTAGCTGCCGTGGTTGTCAGCGCTTACCTGGCTTATATTCTTGAGCGCCAACGCCGTTTGTCATTCCTGCAATCATCTACTATTCAGGATATGACCAGGCGTCAGGAAACCTGGGCCTTTACCCTGATCGATCTCGACATGGCTCTGGGCGGGATTACCGAGTTTAACGAAATGATAGGCTTGCTGGAAAAGCACCTGGAAAAGGTTATTGATTTCGATTCCTATATTCTTACCGCCCTGGGTGGAAAGGGACCCAAGCCCGTTCCCGATGAAATCGAGGGAACCCTTTTTAAAAGCGAAGATAAGACACTCTGGTCTGACGAGATTCTGGGTAAACTCACCCAGACCCGCCAGGCAACCCTTAGCTCCGAGCATGAAATAGTCAAAGGAAGACTGGGTGGTAAAAGGAAGAAGTTTCTGTCCTATCGAATGGATATCCCGGTTTTTAATGAATCGGGTCTGATGGGTGTTATTGCCCTGCGGCGAATTTCTGAACCCTTTAGCGACCTGGACACTATAGCCAGTGTGAGTATTGCCAGCCAGGCCATGTTGAAAAGCTCTGAGTCGTCATGTGGATTTCGACGCCCCATGGCGAGTAGATTTCCGATTGACAGACCCACTTCTTCTAGAAATGGCCGCGCGTACTTCTCAATTTGCTTTGGCTCAAATCGATC
>JBGUEB010000324.1:0-3354 GCA_041821565.1 Gammaproteobacteria bacterium
ACCCGTCAAAAACCAAAATCAAACAACTCAACCTAAGCAAATTGGTAAGCTGCTCCTCCTGATAAATCCCCCAGGCGATCAAAGGCGCCGCCCATTTCTATCGTAAGAAGGGCAATCATATTATTACGGTTAAAACCGAACACAAGGCTGTGCTCGACACCTGCCGACAGCTCGAGCGTGAGGGTTTTGAAGTCACCTACCTGGATCCGCAGGAAGACGGCCTGATCGATATGGATAAACTTAAAGCAGCTACTACCAGTGAAACCATACTAATTTCCGTCATGCATGTTAATAATGAAATCGGCGTTATTCAGGATATCGCTGCGATTGGTGAATTCGCTCGCGAAAACAAGATTATTTTTCATGTTGATGCTGCCCAGTCACCGGGCAAGGTTGATATCGACTTGCAGGCCCTGAAAGTAGACCTGATGTCGTTTTCGGCGCACAAGATTTATGGCCCCAAGGGCATAGGTGCGCTCTTTGTACGTCGCAAACCTCGCGTCCGTCTCGAAGCACAGATGCACGGTGGTGGTCATGAGCGAGGACTGAGATCAGGCACCCTCGCAACTCATCAAATTGTTGGCATGGGCGAGGCATTTCGGATTGCAAAGGAAGAAATGGCCAGCGAAAACGATCGTATCCGTATGTTACGAGATCGCCTCTATAATGGCTTGAAAGACGAAGAAGAAGTTTATATTAACGGCGATTATGAGCATCGTATCGCTGGTAATTTAAACATCAGTTTTAACTTCGTAGAAGGCGAGTCGCTTATTATGGCGCTGCGCGACCTGGCAGTGTCATCCGGTTCAGCCTGTACTTCGGCAAGCCTGGAACCGTCATATGTATTGCGAGCCCTGGGCCGTAATGACGAATTGGCACATAGTTCGATTCGCTTCACCATCGGACGCTACACCACGCTCGAAGAAATCGACTACACCATTGACCTGGTTAAAAATGCGGTCAGAAAATTACGTGATCTCTCACCACTTTGGGATATGTACAAAGACGGTATTGATTTGAATTCTGTTGAATGGGTAGCACATTAACCACCAGGGTTGAAAGCTACAAACTGAGGAAGTAGAAATGGCATATAGTGAAAAAGTTCTGGATCATTATGAAAACCCGCGTAATGTCGGTGTTATCGACGATGATCAATCGGTAGGCACCGGTATGGTGGGCGCACCCGCCTGTGGCGACGTAATGAAGTTGCAAATCAAGGTCGGGGCCGACGGCATCATCGAAGATGCCAAGTTCAAAACCTATGGTTGCGGCTCGGCGATCGCCTCAAGCTCGCTGGTGACCGAATGGGTAAAGGGTAAGAGCCTGGACGAAGCAGCGGAAATCAAAAATACCCATATAGCTGAAGAACTGGCTCTACCACCGGTTAAAATTCACTGCTCGGTACTCGCGGAAGATGCAATTGCCGCCGCAATTGAGGACTATCGGCAGAAACATCAGTAATAATAGTTTCTCGATGGATCCCGGCTCGGAGGCCGGGATGACGTTTATTTTTAGATTAATTTTTTAACGTCATACCGGTACCGGATCAAGCCCGGCATGACGGGACCCGGTATGACCGCCATGGATACCCACCAAAAGTAGGCGCTTTAGGCGAAGCACTCGCGATGCTCGCGGGGCAGGCTCAGGTGGGAATGCAGTAGCGTTGCCTGCGGTCCGACGCTTCGGAGCAACCCCTGTCCATTACACAGGACCTCCGGAAAATCAGTAAACACTCTGTACAATTCTATTTGATATTAATTCGAATTATCGTACCCTGCGCTTGATATGAAATACCTGCCAATATTCTTCGATATTTCTAACAAATCCTGCCTCGTAGTCGGCGCTGGCGCTATTGCGGTGCGCAAGGTCGAGTTATTACTCAAAGCTGGTGCCAACGTTCGCGTAGTCACAAAAGTCATGGGTGATTCGATGGCTGCGTTACAACAGGATCATGGCTTCGAATGCCTGGTAAAAACATTTGAAGAATCTGACCTGGATGATATTACTCTGATAATAGCGGCAACTAATGATAAAAAGCTCAACAGCCGTATATCTGAACTGGCGCAATCACGAAATATCCCGGTTAATGTGGTTGATAATACGCCGCTTTGTAGTTTCATCATGCCTTCTATCGTCGATCGCGGTCCTGTACAAATTGCGGTTTCTACCGGCGGTGCTTCACCGGTTCTGGCGAGAATATTAAGATCAAAGCTGGAAAGCACGATACCTGCTACCTATGGCGATCTCGCCAAACTGGTTGATAACTATCGTCACCAGGTCAAACGGAGCTTTCCCATGGTCGAAGAGCGGCGGACCTTCTGGGAGTCAATCCTGGAAGGCCCGGTAGCCGAACACGTATTTACCGGGCGCCTGGATGAGGCTGAGAGGCTTCTCAATACACTGCTGAATTCCAGCACCGCAAATCCAGATTTCAAGGGTGAGGTTTACCTGGTTGGCGCGGGCCCCGGCGACCCTGATTTATTAACCTTCAAGGCCCTGCGCCTGATGCAGAAATGCGACGTGGTGATTTATGACCGCCTGGTTTCGGAACCCATTCTCGACATGGTGCGGCGTGACGCTGAAAAGATTTACGCCGGTAAATCGCGCGCCCAGCACAGTATTAGCCAGGAAAACATCAATCAAATGCTGGTGCGGCTGGCAAAAGAAGGGAATCGCGTATTGCGTCTCAAGGGGGGTGATCCTTTCGTGTTCGGCCGCGGCGGTGAAGAAATCGGCGAACTGATCGAACATAACATCAGTTTTCAAGTAGTGCCCGGTATTACTGCCGCTTCCGGTTGTACCAGTTACGCCGGCATTCCGCTCACCCATCGTGATTATTCACAGGCCTGCATATTTGTTACCGGACACAGGAAAAACGGCGGTGAAGACCTCAACTGGGCGATGTTAAGTCACGCTAATCAAACAGTGGTTTTCTACATGGGGCTCGACAATGTCGCTCGCATCTGTGAGTCACTCAAAACCCACGGCCGGCACTCATCCACACCGGCTGCGCTGATCGAAAAAGGCACGACATCGGCGCAGCGGGTACTTATCGGCGATCTGGATAGCTTGCCCGAAATCGTCAAAAACAATGAGGTCAGGGCGCCAACCCTGATCGTGGTAGGTGAGGTAGTCGAGTTGCACAAAAAGCTGCACTGGTATAAATCGGGCAAGGAGATAACCTAGCCCGCATGTTGCACGAAGGCGACACTCTGATTGATGAATATTTTTATAATTCAATAGCTTATTTCAGAATATTGATATATTTGAAAAATATAGTTTGTGCCTGAACGAATTCAGGAAAAATCTGGCTGCCAATCTTGATCGATCCCCCTTGATCCATAGCTATTGCTA
>JBGUEB010000325.1:0-3346 GCA_041821565.1 Gammaproteobacteria bacterium
TCACATCGGACCAGAACTGATCAATAATATGGCAGTAGGCCTGGACTTCAATTCCATCGAGACCGGCATCTTTCATACGCTCAGCCGCATCGGCGTAATCAGAAATAATTCTTTTGATATCCCAGGTTTCGGCCTGTTTGGGAAATCCGCGGTGTGCCGGTTCACGTTTTCCAGAAGCACTCAACAGTGGCAGCCAGTCATCGTTTCCCCAGTGCGAACGCCGCCCGAGGTGAGTAATCTGAATCATCACCGCACAATCGTACTGGTGGCACTCGTCCGCCAGTTTCCGCAACCAGGGAACAACTTCATCTTTGTAGGCGAGAATATTGCCGAAAGCTGGCGGGCTATCTTTGGAGACAACCGCGCCCCCGGCCGTCATCGTCATTGCGACACCACCCTTTGCCCGTTCAACGTGATATGCCCGGTAGCGATCTTTGGGTAACCCATCCTCCGTGTACGCCGGTTCGTGGGATGTCATGATTATCCGATTTTTAAGCGTCAGGTGTTTTAACTGGTATGGTTGTAAAAGAGGATCATTTGACATATTGCACGGCCTCGGTAAGTACAGATTGTGTTATCACCGGCACCAGGTAATCAACTTCTCTGCTGAAGTAACCCTGATTCCTCGATCACCTGGGCGCAGGCAGCCTCCTGGTGTGGGGCCATCAGGTGCGCACCGGCGCAGCCCTTGATTTCAGCAAAGCCCTGTAGCAATTCGGCACAGACTGCACGTCCTTCGGCCCCCTGGTCCTCGGCGCCGTCGAGTCGCCTGATGATTTCATCGGGCACGTGAACGCCAAACAGGTTTTCAGTCATCCAACGTGCGGACTTCGCCGAGGCGAGGGGACCGATACCGATTAAAAAGTGTGCTTTCTCGGTAATACCTTCTTCGACCAGGCGATGGCAATAGCGTTCCACGGTACCGAGGTCAAAGCAATACTGGGTTTGAAAAAACTGTGCGCCATTATCGATCTTCGCCAGAATTCTGGCAGGTGACCAGTCTGGGCCAGGGTCGCTCGGGACCTCGGCACCGCCGAGGAACAGGACCGGTGGTGGGTTTATCTCCCGGCCCGAAGGGTAGGTACCGAGATCGCGCATATCCCGCATTTGACGCATTAGCGCACCGCTATCGATTTCAAACACCTCGGCAGCATCGGGCTGATCGCCGGCAGTCATCCTGTCTCCGGTGAGGCAGAGGAAATTATAAATGCCAAGTGCCGAGGCACCGACAACATCACCCTGTAATGCGAGCCGATTACGGTCTCGTGTGGTCAACTGCAGTACCGGATCGATACCCTCGCGCGCTATGATTGCGGCGGCTGCGAGCGCCGACATATGCACTCGGGCACTGGCGCCATCGGTGACGTTGACGCCATCGGCAAGACCTTTCAAACAGCGAACCCGGTTAAGTACAACCTCGGCCGAGGCAGCGTCCGGTGGCGAGGTTTCAGCAGTCATCGCAAATTGACCTGCCTTCAAGACCTGTTGAAGTTTACTGCTAGTGTTGGCTGCCTGAGTCATAAACGTTTTCCTGTGAAGATTACTGTGATACCTGGTTGAAGTACTGAGGCTTACTCGAAACCGTCCTTTGCTTGTTTTAACGAATCTGCCATCAGGTAAGCAAGTTCTAACACCTGGTCGGCGTTTAGACGGGGATCACATTGGGTCAGGTAGCGTGTACCCAGGTCGGCATCCGATATCGCGTAAGCGCCGCCGGTACACTCGGTCACATGCTCGCCGGTCATTTCCAGGTGGATGCCGCCTGGATAACTACCCTCCGCCTGATGTATGGAAAAAAACTGCCGCAATTCGCGCATGATGTCATCGAACTGGCGTGTCTTATATCCACTGCTGGCTTTGACAGTATTGCCGTGCATCGGGTCGGATGACCAGACCAGGTTGCGATCCTCGGATTGTACCGCGCGGATCAGGGCTGGCAAGCTGTCGGCAATCTTGTCAGCGCCCATTCGGGTTATCAGGGTAAGCCTGCCGGCTTCGTTGTCCGGGTTGAGCGCATCGATGAGTCGCAGCAATTCATCCGCCTTGATGCCGGGTCCAATTTTAACGCCAACCGGATTTTCGATGTTCTTAAAGAACTCGACATGCGCATGGTCGAGTTGACGAGTGCGTTCACCGATCCAGACAAAATGTGCGGAGCAATTATAGCGACTGCCGGTAAACGAATCGATTCTCGAAAGAGCTTCTTCATAGTTGAGCAGTAGTGCTTCGTGCGAGGTAAACAACTGCGTCTCGCGTATCGATGGTGCTGTCTGCGAGGTAATACCGCATACTTCCATAAACCCAAGCGCATCCTCGATGCGTTCCGACATGTTCAGATAACGTTCCCTCGCTGGGCTGGCTTCGACGAAACTCATATTCCATCGATGCACCTGGTGCAGATCGGCGAGACCGCCCTGTGCGAAGGCGCGTAACAGGTTCAGCGTCGATGCACTTTGATGGTAGGCCTCGAGCATACGTTCGGGGTCTGGTACCCGTGCGCTTTCACTAAATTCGGCACCGTTAATAATATCGCCACGGTAACTTGGCAGCGAGACGCCATCGATTTCTTCCATGTTTGCGGAACGTGGCTTGGCAAACTGGCCGGCGGTACGGGCAATTTTGGTTACCGGCCTGCGACCGCCAAAGGTCAATACCACGGCCATTTGCAACAGGACCTTGAAAGTATCGCGAATCTTGTTGGCGTTAAACTCAGCAAACGATTCAGCACAGTCACCCGCCTGCAGTAACAGGCCACGACCGGCTGAAATCTCTGCGAGACTGGATTTCAGGTCACGAATTTCCTGGGCGAAAACAAGTGGTGGGTACCCACAGAGTTTCTTTTCAACCATCTCCAGTCTGTGCGTATCCGGGTAATCTGGTTGCTGTTTTATTGGAAATTTACGCCAGCTCGATGGTGATGATTTGCTAATCGTACTCACGTCCATTGGCATAAAGAAATACCTGCTCCCGACTCGTTAATAAAGATCGTTGAAAATAAAGAGAATAGATAACAAAAGCAACCATAATTTCGGTGAAAATACCGAATTTAGCCGATTCAAACTGGAAATCTGCGCTCAAATCCAGATCATCCTGCAATATCTGCGGATCAATAGCTAAATTCCATGCGTAACGTATGCCTGTGCGCGGAAACAATGATAATATTGACCGGTAAATTCGGAATAAAGTAATTACTGAATTAATTCAGGGAATTAAAAAAACCATAATTAATCTAGAGAGAACAACTAATGAAAAAAACTCTTCTAATCTCAACAATGCTGGCGGTAATGTCAGCGCCGGTATTAGCCGAAGATATCAAAATTGGTATCATAGGAAATGTATTTGGCAT
>JBGUEB010000326.1:0-3340 GCA_041821565.1 Gammaproteobacteria bacterium
TCCCTAAATCGAATGACTGCTTAGCGGAAAGTACCTGGTAATAACGTGTGAATATTTGAACTTTGAGATTTGCCGACAATGTTGGGCTGTGATATCTCCGAAGCAGTCGTTCAAAATTCAGAGATCAACGGCCCCTTCGTGCTCTGAGCGAACTCTGGTCGAAATAATTTCTACGGCGGGGACCGGCACATACCGGCTATTCGGCTACCTGCCGCTACATTTGCTCGCAGCAATTTGGTGAGTTGACTGAGTCAAACTGATCTCGCCGGCTACCCGAACAAACTCCCTTGTGGCGGTGCCCTGCTCTCGGGTTATGGGTTGAATTCTTTTGATTCCGCTTTTTTCTCCAGATGTGCAAGTATCTGCTTGATCACCGCAGGGTCTTCGATACTGCGGTCCGACGTCTCGGCAATCACTTTGGCGGCACCACCGCATGTTTCACGCTTGTCGCCACATTTATTCTTCACTTATCACTTTTTTTCGGTTTGTATACACGTAGCTTGTCAGTGCTTTTCACAACCACGCTTAACCGGGCCTCGTTGATTTCGCGAATGGTGTCTAGAATTTTCGGGTATTTCCACAGGATCCGCGAAATTGTATCGGGCGAGATCCTGATCAGTGTGCAGGGCGTTTCCGCCTTGATGGTAGCGCTTCTTTGATGTTTGCGACGCTTTTGTTTTGCCAGCAGGCCTGATTCACCCATAAAGTCTCCTCCCAGGAATTCGGCCATGAACTGCTCGCGACTGAATGCATCCTTGATCCAGACGGTAGCCTTACCATCGACCAGCACATAGAAATCTCTACCCGTTTCAAAACGGCCCATAATGGTATCGCCGGCTAAAAACGTGACAATGGAAGAATTGTCCTCCAGGAACTGATAGTCCCTGTCGATCAATTCGTGGAACAGATCGATATCTTCCAGGTATTCAGATATGGTGCTGACCGTTTTCGAGAAAATTAGCGGTGATTCATCGACCTCCGCCAACACCGTTTCCACCTTGGCCTGTATCAGGTTGAAGCCTTTGGCACCGAGATCACCATGGACATATTCTGATTTTACCCGGTTCCAGCCACTGTTGATCATCGATCGCGTAGTGAGTCGTTCGAGATATTGCAGGTAGAAATCCGGATAGTATTTTCTGATCTGTTTCAGCTGTTTACGGTAGTATTTTTTTCGCTCCTTGTAGATAGATATTACTTTGCTTCTGGTTTCGTCAAGTAAATCATCCTGTTGGCTCACCATTGATATCACGTCATCGCATACCAGGATATGGGCCAGATTGCGTTGTACCCGATGTACCGTCCGCTGCTCCTGGTATTTCGAAAGCCAACCCGAAAGCCAGGATTTTTCTCGAATTTTACCCAGCAACAAAATCTCGAGTCGCTGAAAAAGAGTCATTTCCTCTGACTCGTCGACTTCTCCAATCCTGCCCTCACCGAGGCGCAGCGATTCCTGCACTGCGTGCAACCTGTTATTCATATCCAGAAAAATATACTGGCTGATAACACCAGTCTCGTAGAGCTCTTTCAACGATTCTCTCTCTACTTTGTAAGCTCGAAATTCGGCAAAATACTCATCGTCCTCGTGCTCTTTTATTCCGTCATCATCGATCCCACTGGAGAAGGCTTGACGAATCTGGTCCTGCAGGGGAACAACCGCGGCCCTCGGCACGATTTTGCTTGAGGCCAGATTCGATAAATATCGCTGGGAATTTTCTTCGGCGCTGTGTAGCGAGTTTCGATACTCCAGGCCTTCCCCCTTGGTAAACGCGCTTAATCCTAGAAAATGCATCAGCGGGCGTATCGTGGGCGCGCTTATCAGCAAGGTAAACAGGACAACTCCGAGCGTGACCTCGAACAGGAACTGGCGCTCCGGCAGATCGCTGGGGATTGACAGCACCACGGCAATAGCCAGGCCTCCCTTGAGGCCACCCCACCACATGATGTGACGTTCGCCCATGCTAATGTGTGGCAGGTTAAACCTTTTTACCGCCAGGGGAACCAGGCTATAAACGGAGAGTGCCCGTGCGCTCAATACTAAAGCGATCGCGATGGCTATAGGCCCGAGCTGGTTAAAAAGCGTGCCGATGTTGATTGATAAGCCGACCAGCAAAAACAGCAGCGAATTACAGGACAGGGCGATGACCTCCCAGACCTCGCTGATGGAATGGGTTGTATCCTGACGAAACCGTGTGACCCCGAATCGTCTTAGTGCGACAGCGCACCCGACCACGGCCATGACACCCGAAACATGGAAACTGTGCTCGGCAATGACGAAGCTTGCATAAGCGACGATGATCGACGATGTCAGAATTACGCTTATTCCGCTACCCATTCGATATAACAATTCGCATACCACGAAACCCAGGAAAGCGCCGAACAATGCGCCACCGATGAATACCCTGAGGAAATCCAGAAACACGTTGTCCACATCGGACCAGCCGATACCCCCACCTTCCACGGCTATGCCGAGCAGTATCGTAAAAGCTACGATAGCGGTTGCGTCATTCAGCAGGGATTCGCCCTCGACCAGAACATTCAAGCGGTTCGGAGCACCCAGTTCCTTAAACAGTGCAACCACCGCGACCGGGTCGGTGGCAGAGATTAACGCGCCGAACACCAGGGCGACTATGAGCCTGACGTCCAGTGCCCACCAGACCCCGAGGCCGACCACGAAGGTGGACATGAGCATCGCGGGTATGGCGAGAATCAGTATCGGCGGCAAATCCTTAATCATCTGGCGTGCGTCCAGCGCGAATCCGGATTCGAATATCAGTGCGGGTAGAAATACGAATAACATGATCTCAGGGCTTAAGGTAAATCCCTGTAGAGGTTCCATGAAATGCAGCACGTGGGACAGGTAGGCCAGCAGCATGCCAATCAGGACCAGGATTACCGTGAACGGAACCGGTAGGTTACGGCAGGTACCCGTGACCAGCATGGCTATGCCCAACAGTACCACCAATATAAAGATGATCTCTGAAGCCGGCATAGTTATTTACTCGGACCAGTGAGTTTTTTAATTGTGTTGCGATCCATGGTTTGGACATGCCCCGTATGCAGAGTATAGGAAATATTAACACCCTATTTTCGCTATTCCACGAAGTTAAGAAAGAGATTCGCGACGCCGTCCAGCCCTGGGGCATCCGAAATCTGACTGATTTCCGCCGACACGCCCAAAATTGCTCCTTCCCGCTGGTCAATCCAGTCGAATTCCAGCCACCAGACAAGCAAATTCTTTCTCAGACATAATGTCCGCAGTGTGCCGAAAGTCGCCGTTTTGGCAACCGTTTCTCAACGTCCGCTATGGAGAAAACCTAATTTATTTCAACGATCATAT
>JBGUEB010000327.1:0-3330 GCA_041821565.1 Gammaproteobacteria bacterium
GAAATTCCCGAACCACCCGTGCCCGATCGCAATACGGTCAAGCCCTATACCTGTTCGACTGCACATGATTTACGCTGGCATCGCTGTAATATCAAGTCGATAGCGTTACTCGGCAATGTCATGCACTTTCAGCAAGGTCACATAAAAGGTGACGGTGAAGTCCTGCTCTACAATGACAACGATGAGTTAACCGAGTGTGGCGCCTGTAACGCCTTCGTGGTGAAACATGGCGTTGTTGCGACCCCACCACTGGATAGCCAGATTTTACCCGGCATTACGCGTGCGCTGGCGCTCAAGGTACTGCGTGAAGATGGCTCAATCCCTGTCGAAGAACGGGTTATCACGATGGATGAAGTTCGAAACGCCGACGAGATCTGGATTGCCAGTTCCAGCAAGGAGCTCGCACCGGTGGTCAAACTCGACGGTAATCCGGTTGGTGATGGCAAGGTGGGAAAAATCTGGGAAGCCGCCGCGAAGCTTTACCAGGCACAAAAATTCGATTACTAGCTAATTAATCAAGTATAAGTAGCCTGGTCGGTGACTACCATGTCGAGCCGTACATCCCAGTCTTCCGGTTCCAGGCGGGCCACTTTCTGCAATTCATGCGCGACGCCGATTAATTGCGGCCTGTGACTACCCGCCTCCTTACGAAATGCGAAACTACGGTCATAAAACCCGCCGCCCATACCGATACGGTTGCGATTGGGATCAAATACCACTAGCGGTGCCAGCACCAGGTCGAGCTCACGGGCGTCCAGCATTTCGTCGTCTGTGACATCGGGCTCGGGAAGTTTAAAGCGATTGATGCGCATCTTTTGAGCATGATCATAAGGCGAGAAGCGCAATGTTTTTTGATCCAGGTTTGGCAGGTAAATCTTCTTGCCCTGCGACAATGCACGGTCAATAACGGGCGTCAGCCCAATTTCCCCGTTGACAGCGAAATAAACTGCAATCTTCTGGGCCTGTTGATATTCAGCCAGCGCACAGATACGCTCACAAACCGCAGCCGCAGCCTGTTCAAGTTGCTTCGCGTCGAGCTTCGAGCGTAAATCCCGATTTCGCAAACGAAGTTGGTCGGTCGAGGTTTCCATTAACAATCCAGTCATTTAAAATTTCAGCGAATCATACTCGCTTACACGCATAACACTAAACCCGTTTAATGCGCTTTTGGTTGCATGGATTATGCCACCGCGAGTTCCAGCAACCAGTCTTTAAAAACCTTTACCGCCGGATTGTTCAGGTGATCAGGCGGGCAAACTATGTAATAGGCAAATTCGTTTCTCAGGATAATATCAAAGGGCTTGATCAATCTGCCTGATTCAAGATGATCTTGCACAAAGGTAGTGGAGCCTAGCACTACACCCTGGCCATCCAGAGCGGCCTGTATCAAAACATTGGTATCGTCGATGATCGTACCCTTACGCGTATTAATGCCGTCTATTCCCGCCAGTTTTAGCCAGTCAGCCCAGCACTCATAATTGGCATCATGCAACAGGGTGTAATAATGCAGGTTATTGATATCGCTGAGCGGTTTGTCATTGTTCATGAACGCGGGTGTGCAGACTGGAAAGAAGTCGAGGCTGAGCAGCGGTTCGGCGACCACGCCTGGCCAGTCACCCTTGCCATAGGTGACGGCGATATCGATATCTTCCCGCTCAAAATCGACTGCCGCATGGGCGTGATACAGGCAGAGGTCAATTTCGGGGTATTGGAGCCAAAAGTATTTCAATCGTGGCGAAAGCCACTTGGCTGCAAACGAAGGCGCGAGTCGTACACTGAGCATATTGCTCGGTTGATCGAGTTTAAGCGCACTAATCGCCGAAGATACGCGGTCAAATGCCTCGATTACCTCGGGTAGTAAGGCCTTGCCCTGTAAGGTCAGTGACAGTCGCCGCGGGTATCGATTAAATAAAGAAATGCCGAGGTATTCCTCGATCACCTTGACCTGATGGCTGATCGCGGCCTGGGTGACATTGAGTTCTTGCGCCGCGCGCGTAAAACTGAGCAGACGTCCGGCCGCCTCGAAGGACTTCAGGCTATTCAGTGGGGGGAGTCGCCGGGCCATAAAACAAGCTCATTGCATTACTTTATCTAATGCATACTATAAAAAATAATCGTTTGTATCCATCTATTTGTCCGTACAGAATGACAATCTCGCGATATCAGTGGATATGCATCTAATAAACCTGAGGTAATTCGAATATGGCAAGACGCTCTGGTGGCAGACAAGCCAAGATAGCCCTGCGCAAGGCCGCACTCGCCGACGATCTGAAACCCGTTCGTGCGGGTGAAACTGGCGGTCAGTACAGGCCCCTGACAGATTCCGATATCAGGGCCATCGATGACACCGTATTCAAAATTCTTGATGAGGTTGGCTTCGCCCAGGCAACACCGCATTGCATAGAAGCCTGTACTGCTATCGGCGCGATCTACGGTGAAGATGAACGCCTGCGATTTCCCCGCGCTGTAGTCGAAGATGCGATGGATAAGTGCTGTCGAAATTTAATCTTGCACGGCCAGGATCCAAAACATGATCTGGAGCTCACTGGGCAAAAGGTTCACTTCGCTACCGCCGGCGCGGCCGTAATGATCGCCGACCCAATCAAAAACGAATACCGTGAGTCTACCGCACAGGATCTCTACGACATGGCGCGAATCGTCGATCAGTGCGACAACATCCACATGTTTCAACGCATGTGCGTACTACGTGATATCACCGATAACTATGCGATGGATATCAACACTGTTTATAACGCGGTGATGGGTACCACCAAGCATGTTGGCAGTAGCTGGACCGAAGTTCATCACCTCGAAGATAGCCTGAAGATGCTGCACCTCGTTGCCGGCGGTGAAGACAAATGGCGTGAACGCCCGTTTGTCAGCATTTCCTGCTGCCACGTGGTGCCACCGATGAAGTTTACCGAGGAAGCGCTTGGCTGCATCAAAGTGGCCGTCGAGGGCGGTATGCCGGTATTGTTGCTCTCTGCGGGGCAATCGGGCGCCACTTCACCTGCCTGCCTGGCCGGTGCCGTGGCACAGGCCTGGGCAGAATGCCTCGGTGGCCTGGTTTATGTAAACGCGATCAAAGCCGGTGCTCCGGCTATTCTCGGTACCTGGCCATTTGTGTCAGACCTGCGCACCGGGGCGATGAGTGGCGGCTCACCCGAACAGGCGATACTGTCTTCGGCCTGTGCACAAATGGGCAATTTCTACAACTTGCCTACCGGTACTGCCTGCGGTATGTCCGATTCCAAGTTCCCCGACTTCCAGGGCGGTGCCGAACGCGCTTATACCACGACCTGTGCGGCAACCTCGGGGGCCAACCTGATT
>JBGUEB010000328.1:0-3308 GCA_041821565.1 Gammaproteobacteria bacterium
TGGTACGGTTGTAGACATTAAATTTACCAGTAGGTGTTGTCAGGCCCTTGATGCGCTTAATCTCTTTCAGAGTTTTGGCATCGTAGACTACGATCTCACCGGTTGGATTACTGGCGTCCTTACGGTTCCAGACTGAGACCCAGACTTCGCTACCATCCTTGTTGAATTCCATGTGCACAGCAGCCTTGCCTTCTTCCTCGGTTACCCGAATCGTTTTGATAACCTTGCGGGTTTTCTTGTCAATCACCTTGACGCTCTGCTGAATGGCTGGTTCCGGATGTTTAGTCTGGTCTGCCCATACATAGGCTGAGGTCGGATGGGTGCGGATAAATACACCGGCGCCATCTGTGTCAACTTCGTAGCAGATCTTCCAGGCAGCATCCTTATGCCCGGCTGGATCGTTACCCCAGACGGTAACCTTGCCAACACCCAGATGCGTGGTACCACCTACCGGTCCACATTGCGGATCGGTCCAGTTTGCACCCGGTCCAGGATGAGGTTTCTTATCGGTATCAATCATGGCTACCAGCTTGCCAGTCTGAGAATCGACAATGACCATCTTGTTAGAAGCATTCGCAGCTATCTGGAAGTAACGGCCGGTTGGGTCAAAGAAACCGTCGTGCAGAAACTTGGCGGAATTAACCTGTTTGATAGCCAGGTTATCAAGGTCGGTGTAATTAACCTGCCACATCTGACCCAGCTCCTTCACCGCAACCCAGAATGTAGGTTCGTTAGGCGTAGTATAGATAGCAGCAACACGAGCCTCGTTGACGTAGTCACCATCAACATTGACACCGCGGGTAGAGACGACTTTCAGCGGTTCCATCGTAATCGCATCGAGGATTACGAAGTGCGGAGGCCAGTAGCCACCACCGATAACGTATTTACCGTCGCCGGATACGGCAACATCACGTGCATCGTAGGCCATCTGGGTTTCAGCAACCAGCATCTTGCCAGGCTCCTGCCAGAGATCGATCTTGGTCATCTTACCGTCACGGCCCTGGGTATACCAGAAGCGACCGGCAACACCATTCACAGGCTTTTCCTTGTTATGGTGTTCAGTCGTCTTGACCACGTGTACCGCGTACCCGGTATCGATATGGTCGACAATTTCATGCTTGTCACCATCGATGATCGCGATCTTGCCCGCGTCACGCTCGATAACCACGAAGAAATTCTCCCAGTTGCGGCCATGCAATGGTTTGGTGGGGTAATCCTTCGGCTCAATATATACCTTGTGACGCTCCTTCATCAACGCCAGAGACATTTCGGGTGGAACCGGTGGTTCCATCTGGATATACCTGGCCAGCAGATCGATCTCTTCTTCGGTGAAAATATCATCGAAGTTATTCATGCCACCTTCGGTTCCCAGCTTGATGATTTTTGCCAGTCGCTTGGTTCCCAGCTTCAGAGTACCCTTCGACTTCTTCGCCTTATTTGGTTTTGGCTCCAGGTTTTTACCCGTCGCACCCTTACGTAGTACACCGTGACAGCCGGCACAACGCTGGAAGTACATGCCTTTAGCCTGTTCGAACTCCGCATCGTTTAGCGGTACGAGTTCTTTCTTGGCGCCAAAAGCAACCCCCGATGTGGTCACCAGCCCAATGCACGCCGAGAGCATTATTGCCGCGTAACCTGTTTTTTGTTTAACACTCATTTGAGCCATACTCCTGTTTAATTTAAGGAACACCATTGCTAAAAATAACTGGTTGTTAAGCTTAGCCATACGAATACCAGTGCGACTCTAAGCCTGCAACCACAAGATTTCCTTGATCTATATCAATAATTAGGCAGGCATATCTTTTATCTCCAACGATCATTAGCATCGGAGATTAAAAAACCACTATCTCAATTGATGGTGAAAACTGTGCCGTCTATAAAGCATCGACGGCAAAAGGCACTAAACACAATTCATCTGGAAGCTAGCCTTGCTTAAGTAACTTGCCGTACAATCATTGCCGCGAGCGATATAAATAATAAAAATTGTCATGAAACAAATTTGAAGTCCATGAGGCAATCCAGTGAGTGAGAAGGGTATAAGATTTCGAATTGGTGTTAGCGGCCACCGCGATATTTTACCGGAGGATATCGAGGCCGTGAGGCAGATGTCCCTCGAACTTCTGTCCTCGCTGAAGTCTTCCATGCCCGGCACCAGAATTTCGGTGATCAGTGGACTCGCGGAAGGTGCCGACCGTATATTTGCCGAGGCTGCACTGGCCTTGAACATGTCAGTGGAAGCCGTATTGCCAATGCCGTTAAGCTACTATAAAAAGGATTTTAACGAGACTTCCTGCACCGAACTGGACCGTATTCTCAACCTGGAGGCGGTGGAGTGTATCGAACTGCCATTGACCCCGGGGCTTGATCCTGACGATAGCAACTGGCCCGAGGCCGCAAGAAACACGTTGTACGCAAATCTCTCGGATGACCTCCGGCGTCGGTCGAATATGCTGGTTGCAATCTGGGATGGCAAATACAAAAACCTGACCGGTGGAACCGACGATACAGTGGTGAAATTTCTTGGTGCCCTTCCCGGTCAAAACGATACTAGCATCGAATTCATGAATGCCGGTGACGCTCTGCTGGATGGAAAAGCCCTGGCTTACTGGATACCGGCACGAAGAATTTCATCGAAGAACAGTACGTCTGCTAATGTTGGCGAGCGTTCGCCACGTTGGATTGCGGCTTTGGGCGAGCAATACCGGCAGTGGCCCGATCCACCGCAGGATTTTTCCCTGGAGCTGACCGAATTTGACCAATTCAACCAGCAGTACCTTGAACTGAGCCAAAGCGATTCCCTGGCATCCTACGGTAACCTGCTGGACGGCTGCTCTGATACTCTTGGAGAAGAAGCCCGACGGTTTAAGGAAAGTGACCGGGCCTATGTCATGGCGGACAGTCTGGCACTGTATTTCCAGGCGCGATCGGACCGATTGTTCAAATGGTTTTCACTGATGACTGCCTTGATGGGGTTACTGTTTCTGGTTTACGCCAAGTTGGCCGCAGTGCAAATACTATTAATTGCTTATCTCGCTTTATTTTTTGGCGGAGTTTTCATTCACCAGCGCGGCGGCAAGCGTCAATGGTTTACGCGGCACCTGGTTTACCGGTGCCTGGCTGAAACCATGCGCGTGCGGTTTTACCTGGATCTTACCGGAGCACGAAAGGATGCGAATATCCAGAGCTTGCTTGAGACAACAGGAATCAACCAGTTTCGCGGCTTCAGCTGGATTCGACAAATCCTGCAAACAACCAATCCTGTTTCCGACCTATCGAGCATCGAAAATACCAGGGTCGGAGATCGTATC
>JBGUEB010000329.1:0-3298 GCA_041821565.1 Gammaproteobacteria bacterium
GTTTGGGGATTGAGGGCACCTATTCAGGCGATGGGATGGCGATGCCTGACCTGATGAAGCTGACGCCATGGACGCCAATAGATGCAGTGTTCATGTTCCTCATGTGGGCGGTGATGATGGTCGGTATGATGCTGCCAAGCGCAACACCCATGATCCTTCTCTACGCCAGGGTGGTGAGACACAACGCAAAGAATACCGAGCCATTGATCCATACCAGCGCATTCCTCGCTGGCTACGTGGTGGTATGGACCGTTTTCAGCGCCGCTGCCACTGCAATGCAATACGGTCTCGAACAGACCGCTCTGCTTTCACCGATGATGATTAGTGCGAGCCCGGTATTCGGCGGGATCGTGTTACTGGTCGCGGCAGTTTATCAGTGGACACCCTACAAGAATGCCTGCCTGCGCCGTTGCCGTTCACCGGTGTGGTTTCTGTCGACCTATTGGCAAGACGGCGCCAGCGGCGCGTTGCGCATGGGGCTGGCACACGGGGCCTACTGCCTCGGCTGTTGCTGGGCTCTGATGTTACTGCTGTTCGTGGGTGGCGTGATGAATCTTCTTTGTATCGCGGCCATCACTATCTTTGTGCTGGCCGAAAAAGTACTGCCCCGGGGTCACGATATCGGCAGGCTTGGCGCCGTAATCCTGGGTCTGACAGGTATTGCCCTGATAACAGGTTGAAAACCAGCTAGTCTTCATGATTGATCGGAGGCTCCCGGGTTTTTCCTGGCAACCACACGCGCACTCGCGACCTGGTCACCTTCGGAGTTCATTTCAATAGATTCCTCATACAATAAAACATCAACCCCGGATACTGCTTCACGTAAAGCGCCAGGCGCTACCCGGTAGTTAGAGCTGATCGGGCCAGTCACCTCGCGATCGGTGATCAAATGTTCCTCGCAGAGAAGATAACCTCCCGCTGCCAGGCAGTCACACAGCCTCGTGATGAGCGCAAGATCGACGTACCAGAGGACGATAATCAGATCGTAATCCGTGTCGAACTGGAAAGCCTGATCCAGATCGTGTTCAATCCAGTTAATGCTTAGTCCCTGGCTCTCCGCTATTTGCCTGGCCTGGCTCAGGCCTTCGGCAGAAATATCGATCGCATCAACCCGGTATCCAGCCTGCGCCAGGAATATAGCGTTACGCCCGGCACCACAGGCCACGTCCAATGCTTTTCCCACGGGTATTCTCGGTAACCAGTCCTCCACCAGGGTCACAGGGTTATTTTTGTGATAGCTATCCTCTGCGTATCGTTGATTCCACTTGATTCGGTCTTGTTTGCTCATGATGAGTAAAATCATGGCATATTTCGGGTCAGAGTAAAAATACTAATATCAGATGTGGCTAAATCCACTGCTGAAGCTCTAATACCTGAGACATGCCCGGTTTGGAATAATCAGATCCGCCAGCTAACTAGCCTTGATTTTAAACTATAATTTAGATATGAAACCACGCCACTTTCCGGAAAAGGCTATGAAGCAACACAAAGCTCTAAAAACACTATTAATGCTCTGCGGGCTGTTTTTAACATCCAACGCCTTCTCACATCCTTATGATGGACCACCTCACGAGGCACCATTAACATTCATTTTACATAAGACAGATGATGGAAGGCCCATATTCACAAACATCCCGAAAAAATGTTTCTCGAAAGGTCGACTTACCTGCATCCAGCTTCATCCTATATTCAAAGGGTCGGGTACGATTCCCAAACCTGAAATTTAGCTAGGCTCATTTAAATAATTTTACTGTTGTTCTATTCTACAGGTTGTATGACAGTTCGATTTGGCATTGTTATACTTCGGTGAACCTGGTTAAAAAAGGGGAGGCACGAATGTCCGAAACCGAACGAATTGTACGCATTTTCCACGAATCCTGGGACCTGCGAGACCCGGAGCGTGGCGCTGCCGTCATCGCCGAAGACTGTCACTTCGAGGATGTGGCAAGAGGCGAGCATCAGCCAGGGCCGGAGGCCTACAGGCGCGATTACCACCGATGGCGTGAAGCCTTCCCTGATGGAGAGCTTGAGGTGGTTAACGTCATCGTTGAGGACGACTGGGCGGTGGTGGAGTATCTCAATCGGGGTACACAGACCGGGCCCCTACACTCCAGTCTTGGCACCTTCCCTCCCTCCGGACGTCGAATGGAAGCACGGTATTGCTGCGTTATGCGCGTGGCTGACGGCATGGTCGTCGAGGGTCGCGATTACTACGACTCTGCCAGTATTGCAAAGCAGCTAGGTCTCGTGGGCGAATAGGACGCAGCCGGCCAACAAGTAAAAAATGGGGCATTAGTCGGAAAATCTAAGGGGAAAATCAAGGGGTAAATTTATGTCAAAGCAATCTCCCGAAATCACCATTGAGTTCTTAGAGGCGTTTGCGGATGCCTGGAATCGTCATGATGTGGATGATCTGATGTCGTTTATGACCGACGACTGTGTTTTCGAGTCTTCAGGCGGGATCGACGTCTGTGGTACCCGTTACCAAGGCAGGGAAGCAGTTCGAACCGGATATGCCAAAGCCTGGCAAGACTTCCCAGATGCCCGGTGGGCCGATGCCCGTCATTTTGTGAGTGGTAATCAGGGTGTGTCTCAATGGATATTCTCAGGGACCCAGTCCGATGGCAAGCGCGTAGAAGTCGTGGGCTGTGACATTTTTACCTTTCGTAATGGAAAAATAGCAATCAAAAATTCTTTCAGAAAAAATCGACCACCCGGGTAACTTGTGGAGACGGCCCAGCTGAGACACTCACTTTCGTAGCGGCCTTCCATGGAGGCAGGATTACACATTGAAAACTCCAGGAGGAGGACCGACAATGAGGTATGAATCCGCTTCCACTTGATGAAGCCACGTTATTATTGTTACAGGAGCGTGTTGGCAAGGTACATCTCCAGCAACGTCTCGGTATAGAACGTGACTATGAACACAAGATATTTGGCCAGGGACGCAATTTGTTCCATATCGAGAACTGGTATCCCATACGTTCACTCATTCGTAACAGCCTGCGGCTAATGTTGCTGCACGGGCGCGGGCGTCGCAATGCGCGCAAACTGGTAGTTCGTCATAACCATATATCGGTTAAGGGCCTGCCTGTCGCATTTAACGATTACACCATTTTGCAGATATCCGATCTGCACATAGACATGGCGCCCGATTTCCCTCAGGTCCTGATCGAGGTCTTGCGCGAGGTGGAATATGACCTGTGTGTCTTAACCGGTGATTTCAGGGCGGAAACCTATGGCCCCTATGATGCAACACTGGAAGCGATGCAGCAGGTGTGCGAACACCTTCAAGGCG
>JBGUEB010000330.1:0-3288 GCA_041821565.1 Gammaproteobacteria bacterium
GGCTCGGCGTACCACTGGCATCGATCGTCAAGTCACTGGAACCCACTTCAAAGGCAAAGTACGTCGCCTTTACCACGCTGCATGATCCAGTACGCATGCCTGGTCAAAATCGCAGTGTATTACAATGGCCTTATCGTGAAGGCCTACGCATGGATGAGGCCACCAATTCGTTAACGCTATTGGCCGTCGGTATGTATGGTAAAACCATGCCTAACCAGAATGGTGCGCCGGTTCGACTCGTCGTGCCCTGGAAATATGGCTTCAAGAGTATTAAATCCATTGTCAGTATCGATTTTGTCGAAGAGCAACCGTTGACCAGCTGGAATATGGCGTCTGAAAGTGAATACGGTTTTTACTCTAATGTTAATCCCAGCGTTAAACATCCACGCTGGTCGCAAAAAACGGAAAGACGTATTGGCGATTTGTTTAAGCGGGATACCCTGATGTTTAACGGCTACGAGGAAGAGGTGGCGCATATGTACGATGATATGGATTTGCGCGTCAATTTCTAACGGGCGCCGGCACGAGCTATGCTGCAGCATATACTCAAATCTAAATATGCCAAACCAGTATTATTTGTAGTTTGCCTGGTCCCTTTGGCAAGCCTGATCTGGCGGGGTTTTTACGGTGACCTGGGTGCTAACCCAATAGAAACCATTACTCATAATACTGGTGACTGGACACTTCGGTTTTTGTTGATCACGCTTGCGGTATCACCCTTGAGGCAGTGGTTTGGTTTATCCGGCCTGGTTCGTTTTCGACGCATGTTTGGTCTTTACGTGTTTTTCTATGCCTGCTGTCATTTCTCGATCTGGTTTATTTTCGATCATGCATTCGACTTCGCCGACATGATCGAAGATATAGTCGAGAGGCGGTATATCACAGTTGGATTCAGTGCATTGATGTTATTGATCCCGCTCGCGCTAACCTCAAATAATGCGATGGTAAGAAGGCTGGGAAAGCGATGGAAAAAATTGCACCAGCTATCATATCTGATAATATTGCTTGGTGTTTTACATTATTTATGGCTTGTGAAGGCGGATTACCTGGAACCCGGTATCTATGCTTTGATTGCTGTGGTACTTTTACTCCAACGCGTGAACCTGAAAAAGAGGTTGTCACCGAAAACTTCGGTTCAATCAGGCTAATTTAGCCGACAGGTACAAGTCAAAATTACAATCTAAATCAATCGTGAGGAAACAATGTCTGCTTACTGGATGATTCGGGCGGGTGAAATCAAAGATCAGGATGCGCTTGAGGTATACCAGAAACTCTGGTCTCCGGTGGCTCTCCAGTATCGGGCCAAAGTAATTACACGTGCCAAGTATCAAACGCCCGAAGGACCTGAATTTCCACGCGTGCTAATCATCGAGTTTCCCAATTACGATCAGGCTGTCGCCTGTTATCAGGATCCCGACTATCAGCAGGCGATGAAATTTGCGAACCAGGCTTTCGACCGTGAAATGACTATTATTGACGGTGCTTAACAGCATTTAATAGGCCGCTGAATGCCGATGAATTTTGTAATACCTGCACCACCGATTGCCTCGGTCGAGGTTGCCGGCAGCGATAACCGATTTCCGGTTCGCCGCATTTATTGTATCGGTAGAAACTACCTGGCCCATAGAAAGGAGATGGGGCATGACGATCGTAAGCCACCTTTCTACTTTCAAAAACCAGCCGATGCACTGTTGGCATCAGGTGGGGAGTTCCCATACCCGCCGCAGACAGAGAGCGTTCATTTTGAAATCGAGCTAGTCGTTGCGATTGCAACAGGTGGTTTCGATATACCTGTCGAAGATGCGTTAGATCATGTTTATGGCTATGGCCTCGGCATCGATATGACGCGACGAGACCTGCAAAGCCAGGCGAAAAAGGATGGCAGGCCCTGGGATTCAGCGAAGGGTTTCGATCATTCGGCCCCGATCTCGGCGATTCGGCCGGTTAGTGAAATAGGTCACCCGGATTCGGGCCGAATTTGGTTAGCCGTGAATGGTGAAGTTCGCCAGGACAGTGATCTGAATTTACAAATCTGGAATGTTCAGGAAGGTATTTCTCATTTATCGAAGCTTTACGAGGTGGCGCCCGGCGACCTCATTTATACCGGAACACCCGATGGAGTTGGTCCGATTCAGGTCGGCGACCAGATTAAAGCCGGCATCGACGGCATCGGCGAGCTTGAGATAAAGGTTATTTAAGTTAATTCCTGCGGGATCAGCTGAATCCTGGCTAGCCAGTATGATGCAACCTGCCTCAGCAAGTAGAATATTTCCTCGGATATTAGTACCAAAATAACGCCTTAGGTTATAGAAAATCCCGATATACTCAGGGTTACAATCTCTATTAACTCGATCATCGGGGAATTCAACTGGCGTGCCCGTGGACACTTCAACAGTCATATTGCAAATCGGCATTATTCTAATTGTTGCCCGCCTGTTTGGCGAGATCGCAGCCCATTTTCTGGTGCCGGCGGTGATCGGCGAGTTAGTTGCAGGGATTATTCTTGGGCCATCACTATTTGGGCTTATCGAAGCCGGGGGTGTGATTCAGATATTCGCAGAAGTGGGAATAATTCTACTGTTATTTCAGATCGGGCTTGAAACAGATATCGGAGATTTAATAGACGCTGGGACAAAGTCCGTTGTCGTTGCCATAGGCGGTTTTGTTCTACCTTTCATACTGTGTTTTTCACTCAGTTTTTACTGGTTTGGGCTTGAAGTTTTAGTCTCTCTGTTTGTTGCGGGAACAATGACCGCGACCAGTATCGGTATAACAATGCGTTCTTTGTCAGATCTTGGTCGACGCAATAGTATAGAAGGCCAAATCGTTCTGGGTGCCGCGGTACTCGATGATATTCTTGGTGTTTTGTTACTCGCAATTCTTTTTGATTTCTCTGTATATAATCAAATTGATCTCGCTGGCATGTCCCGAATATTCTTATTTATGATGGTCTTTTTTATGGTTGCGCCCGCGCTCGCGAAATCGTTCAGCTATATAGTCAGGCGATTTGAGTCTTTCAGTAAAATTCCTGGAATTGTGCCAACCACAATAGTCTCATTAGTTCTTTTCCTGGCCTGGTTATCTCACGCCATCGGCGTCCCGGAACTGCTCGGAGGCTTCGCCACCGGCCTGGCTTTATCGCGTCGATTTTTCCTTCCATTTGGGGTCGCTTTGAGGGCCGATCCGGATTTCTCGCGGCATGTACATGAACAGATGAAACCTATCATCCATTTATTTACACCGATTTTCTTTGTCTTTGTTGGCCTCTCGCTTGATTTGAGCACGATC
>JBGUEB010000331.1:0-3249 GCA_041821565.1 Gammaproteobacteria bacterium
CGCGGTAGCCGCAGATGAAATAGTCGTCGATCTGGAAACGGACAAGGTAGTACTGGAAATCGTCGCAACCAGTGCTGGCGTTCTCGAATCTATCGCCTACGAAACCGGAGACACGGTTAAGAACGATGACATCCTGGGTGTAATCAATACCGAAGCTGCCGCCCCTGAAGCTGAAAGCAGCGAACCAGAAAAGGCATCAGCATCAAACAAGGCTAGTCCCTCGGTTAGAAAGTTAATCAACGAAAACGATCTTGAAGCCGACGATATCAAGGCCAGCGGTAAAAAAGGTCAGATTTTGAAAGAAGACGTGCTTCAGCATTTGCAGGATCAGGCCCCTGCTGCCGAAAAAACGGTCGCGGTTGCTCCGCTTGTTGTGGCCAGTCCAGATCTTCCCGCGGCGGGCAGAAATGATCGGCGCGTACCGATGAGCCGGTTACGTGCTAAGATCGCCGAGCGCCTCAAACAGGCACAAAATACGGCTGCGATGTTGACCACGTTTAACGAAGTTAACCTGAAGCCGTTAATGGATACCCGCGCGAATTACAAAGAGGCGTTTGAAAAGGCCCATGGTGTAAAGCTGGGTATGATGTCATTTTTCACCCGCGCCGCGGTCGGAGCGCTTAAGCGATTCCCGGCGGTGAATGCATCTATCGATGGTGACGATATTGTTTATCACGATTATTTCGATATTGGCATTGCGGTAAGCTCGAACCGGGGGCTGGTGGTACCGATACTGCGCGATGCTGACCTGCGTAGCTATGCTGATATAGAGAAATCTATTCGCTCGATGGGTGAACGCGCCCAGGCCGGCAAGTTGGGTATCGATGAGCTTACCGGTGGCACCTTTAGCATTACCAATGGTGGTATTTTCGGTTCGATGTTATCGACACCAATTTTAAATCCACCGCAAAGTGCAATTCTTGGTATGCATTCAATTATACAGCGTCCGGTGGTGATTGATGGCGAAATTGTCGCCCGACCAATGATGTACCTGGCACTAACTTACGACCATCGCATTGTCGACGGTAAAGAGGCGGTACAATGCCTCGTCGCAATTAAAAATATACTCGAAGATCCAACTCGATTGTTGCTGGGGATATAGTTTACAAGGAAAGTTTAGAAGCAGGGTTTAGCGGGAATTTTTTAGCCGGTCACTGGCGCACCCGGATAGAAACAGGATTAAATCGTATTAAAAAAACTGAGTATCGATTTCTTTTGCGGCGATTTCGATTCTGTGGTGACAACTGTTATTTGCCCAGCAGCTATTTCATAGTCCAGCGTAACACCATCTACTTCGCGCACGCGATTGCCCTCACGATCAACAAAAATAAATAAACTGGAATCTTCGGCCCGCCAGCTCAGCTTGGCTAAAATCTCCGAATCGTCTTCTTTAATTTCAATCCAGTCACCCAATTTTAATTTACCAGCCTCAGAAACTGTAGTCTCAGCATCTTGTGGAACTACTGGATCAGCGTCCTTGATTTCCTGATCTTCATCATTTGCCGGACTGACAGAGGTTTTCGTTGGCATTGAAGAGTCAGCAGCCTCATCGTTAATTTGATTTACGCTAGCTTCGGCTTTTTTCGCTTGAATCTCAGGTTTGGGCTTTTGTTCCAGTGCCTTAATGTTAATTTCAGAATTGCGAATTACTTCAGCCTGTTCCAGTTCTAAATATTCAATCAGGGATTTTTGTAATTTAGCTGATAATTTTAACGAGTCCATACTCCTGACCAGGGATTTGCTGACATGTGGAATCATTGTCTGCAAGGTCTGGTAGTCACATTCAACTGTTTTCGGTGTCAAGGCCCAGACCTGGGTTTTGACTGTCTGGACCAATTTAATCCAGGATGACGACTTTAGCCCGTCGGTCAAGGCAACTTGCAGCATCAGGGGGCTCCAGACCTTGTCAAATAATATGGTTGACCTGTTTTGAACCTGCAATGGAATGGTGAATTCCTGCATCATTGACAGTACGATCTGGGTAGTTTTGGTGACTTCAGCAGCTTTGTCAGGCTGTTGCTTCACTGTTTCGGAATCTGCCGGGGTTACTGTGCCTTCCTGGTATTGATCGAGTAGTTCCTGGTAAGCAGCGAAAACGACCACTTCACAATTTGCAATCTTGTTGATTCCCTGCTGCAATATTTCGACGCCTGAGCGATCCCTGTTGCCCGATTTCTTCAGGTCGACCTCTGTTTTGACCACGGTCTCCAGTAACCGGCGAATCGGGTTACTAGAGTGATCAATGAAACCACTTTCCTGTAAAATCGAGATTAACATGTTGATTTGCAGGCGTGCGAGCTGGGTTTTTATTTCATCGGGTACTTCCTGGTCTATAAAGGCCAGGTGAAACAGCATGGATAGTAAATCGATTTCCTGCTCGAATTGGCTTAATCCCAGTTCAGATATGCGAACATCAAGCTCGGCAAATACTTTATCAAAATCATGCGGCGTGAGGCGGGCTTTATTCTTAATCTCCTGCAGCTGGATTAATAATTCTGGATGCTCGGATAGGTCTATAACACCCGGGATTTTACCCGATTCGGGTGATGGTACAGATGTTAAGCGACTGGCCTTTGATTTTGACATAATTTTGAGTTCTGACTTTTCGACGCTATTCACGCCACTACTGTCCGCAGTATAATAATAGTCAATCCTAGCCTGTTTGTTGAAACAATTTAGGCGGTCCGGTCCAGGGCTGAATTGTAATCGATATGTGCCTGAATTATTTGCGAAAATTGTCATATTAAGGAAGCTCTGCATAAGTCATGCATGACTGAGCCGAGCACGATAAATAAAAAGTGTGATTTTTATTTATCTCACATTATCAATAACTTAAAAGTTATTGATAATGACGGCACGTCCCTGTACCGTCGAAACTCTGCGTTTTGCAGAGTTTCCTTAAGAGAAGTCTAGATAAACGTATGTATGGAAGATGTTATATTGCCGCTAACTTCAACAAGATCCTGAATTCAACCCTTGTATTATCAATAAACCATGGCATTAATTAGACAAATCCTTTCTTTTTTTCCACTGCTGACTTTACTGCTTTTTACGACTAGCGTATTGGCCGAACTCGATCCCGAGATCAATAAGCAAATAGCGGAATCTGATTCTCAGCTAACCATCAAAGAAAAATCCATCAAGCGCAGCAAAGAGTGGACTGTGGTGGAACTAAAGGAAATGGCGCTATCCGTTAGTAGTGTCAAAACGCAGGCCAAAACATGCATAGCGTTCAATGAATCCAGCATA
>JBGUEB010000332.1:0-3208 GCA_041821565.1 Gammaproteobacteria bacterium
GGTCTTGGGCTTTGGCTAGGAAACAGGCTATTTCTGCAGATTTCGCAAGTCTGGTTCAGCCGAGTGGTGGGTGGCTTAATTGCGATATCCGGGATTAAATTACTGCTCCGATAGTCGCCTTTCGACATGGCCCACTTCCGGCGCCAGGGTAAGACAGGATCTATTATTGTGAAAGAATAATATGTATTTCTTCACTGGGCGATTTGAATCGGTGACTGATTTCTTTACGCGCAAAATCTTTCGTATAAACCGTAATCATATGGGTTTCATTGCCCAGGTCAGCAAAACTAAATGATCCAGTTCGATTCGTAATCTTTGATCGATAAGAAATAGATATCGCGATACCACTCCTGATTTCGGCATCCAGGGTCACCCTGGCGTTTTCCACGGGCACACCATTTTGATCGCTAACCCATCCGGATAAGTAGTGGATTCCCTTGTCGATTACCAGGTTCAGGCTCCTGGTCTCATCTGGCGCGAGGGTCACCCCGGTAATCTTGAAATATTCGGGTGCTGTCGTCGAAAACTGGACCTCCCCGGCGGGAAAGCGCTCCAACTTAAAAAAGCCGGAGGAATCGCTGGTCGCCATTCGAACCAGGGAATTCGTTGTCGTGTTTCTGGCATGTATTTCAAAGTTCGGTACTGGTACCCCCGCACTACCTACCACCATTCCACTGATATCGACTAGATCAATGCTCGCCAGGATAACCTTTAGAAAAGGGGTGTTATGGGACACTTCGACAAAGTCGTCCATATAGCGCGAGTATTGGGCCGAAGGCAGTACCTCCAGGCGATAGGTCAAGCCTGATCGCACGCCTTCAAACGAAAAATCTCCCCGCTCATCACTGGAGACGACATACAGAATATTGCCCAGGCTCAAACCGCCGTGTGACGTGATCCTGACTTTCTGAGCCGCAATACCCTCGCCATTTTGATTGCCAATCCAGCCATGAATCGAGGTAGTATCAAACGCTTCCGCAAGGGACACATCGATCTTTACAGTCTGCCCATCCAGCAAATCATCACCCTCAACCCAGACTCTTTCCTCCCGGTAGCCAGTGCGCATGATATTAATAACCGGATTTTTGAATTTAGCGAGTTTGACTGATAGCTGGTATCTGCCTTTTACGTCAGACCTGGTACTGTGGAAACGGAATTCTTCTGAAATCAGCGCATTTTCAATGGGTTGATCAAATTCATCGACGATAGTGCCATAGATATTGAGGTATGCCTGTGTCGTTGAACTAGTATCACTAACTGGCTTCACGTTTTTGGATCGAAGCGTATCGGGGGTTCCAACAGTGTCGGGATCCTGGACTGGCAAATCGTCAACTTTACCGGCAAGGATCCGGATTTGATCACTCTTCAAGGACAGAACCGGTAGAGAATCGTCTTGCGTGACCGCTGGCCTGCCGCCCAGGTAAAAGTAAGACGCGAACGACAGAGATACCACTAGAGTAAATATGAATAGCTTCAACTTCATCTGCATTTACCAGAAATCTGCTACGGATGATGCTTACCTCCCGTAGTCACAGCAATTCTGCCTTCTCTGATCGAAACTGGTTTCAATAGTACCGCATTTTGACAACTTTTTAGCCAGGGAGCCTCTGATTAATTCTATCCCTGGATCTGTAAGCCAGAATACTGGTTACCGGCCATTATTCCAGGTCAGCAAAGCATCTGTTGCGATGTAACAATAATTTAGGTAGTGTCGGGCGACTAATTCCGGGGAAGCCAATATGAGTATCACTCGTAGTCACACAAATTCACGCATGAGCCAGTTAGTTGTTCATGGCAATACAGTCTATCTTGCCGGGCAGGTTGCCAGCGACAGCAGTGCCAATGCGGCTATTCAAACCCGGCAGGTACTGGACAAAATTGACAAGTTGCTTGCCGAGGCAGGCAGCGATAAATCACGAATACTGACGGCACAAATCTGGCTTGCAAATATCGGCCATTATTCCGCAATGAACGAGGCCTGGGATGCGTGGATGCCGGAAGGTCATGCCCCTGCCCGTGCCTGTATCGAAGCACGCCTGGCAAGCCCGGATTTGCTGGTCGAAATTGGTATTATTGCAGCCGTATAACCTCGATATGGCTTATCCTGGCTGGGGTCGGACTGCGACCAGGCAATATGAAACCAGTTGATGTATGCATCGCCGTATCGGTAGCCATAATCTGGGGAATGGGATTTATCATCGCCAAGGCGGCGATGTCACATTTTTCCCCGATACTGTTAATGGCGTTGAGATTCACACTGACCACATTTGTTCTTATCTGGTTCTTCAGGCCGCCGCTTTCGCTATATAAAAACCTGTTCTGGATCGCTCTGGTAAGTGCGGCGATCCAGTACAGCCTGACCTTCAATGGCGTCAATGGAATCGATGCTTCTACCGCCGCTTTACTGGTTCAACTGGAGGTTCCATTTGGATTATTGCTGGCCTGGATTTTCCTGGGTGACCGGATTTCGATTAGACAAACTATCGGCATGACGATTGCCTTCATCGGCGCTATTTTTATCGTCGGCGAACCGAAACTGGCGAACGACCTGGGGTATGCGTTTATGGTTATCGGCGGCGCTTTTACCTGGGCAGTCGGACAAATCATGATCAAGAAACTGGGCAATATTGGCGGCTTTATGTTGATCACCGGGGTCGCGATGTTTGCCACCCCGCAGCTATACCTGGCTTCTTTTCTGTTCGAATCCGATCAGGTAATGCAAGTTAAGACCGCATCGACAGAAGCCTGGGCTGCGGTGATTTATCTTGGCTTGATCATGACCGCGCTGGGATACGCCCTCTGGTATCGGTTACTGGGTTTGTACTCGGTTAACCAGGTAATGCCTTTTTTACTATTACTGCCGGTTACCTCGGTGATCGGCGGCATCTTTTTTTTGCAGGAGTCACTCACCACTAAAATAGTAATAGGGGGAAGCCTGGCAATCCTTGGCGTCGCCTTGATAACGATTCAAACTTCGTCTGCAAGGAAATTATCTCGGCAAAGTCCGGCTGACTAGTCAGCAAATAACAGGTAATCACAATGTGAAAATATTGTGAAACTATTAATAACTACGACCCCGGTACTGGAATTTTAAGGCATTAGGAGCCACACTTTCCAATATGTCATTGAACCTGGAAACCCCAGTTGACGGCTAGAGATATCATCTAACATGTTGATAAAATTACTGTTCACTGCTTTTTACGCATTC
>JBGUEB010000333.1:0-3200 GCA_041821565.1 Gammaproteobacteria bacterium
GTCCCGGGCAATCCACGTGTGCGTAGTGACGGTTGGCTGATTCGTATTCAACATGCGAGGTCGCTATCGTGATACCGCGCGCCTTTTCTTCCGGCGCATTGTCGATTTCGTCGAATGCCTTGACTTCTCCGCCCTGCTGCTCCGCCATTACCTTCGTTAATGCCGCGGTCAGCGTGGTCTTACCGTGATCAACGTGACCAATGGTACCCACATTCACGTGGGGCTTGTTTCTTTCAAATTTTACTTTTGACATAAGATTTCTCTCAATTAAATTCGGCCCATCACAGCCTTCTATTTACCAAAGGGTAAATCTAAAAAAACGCCTTACTCACTTTCTTATCAAGGCCGCCATTCTTCAAATACACCCGTAAGAACTGGAGCTCATATCCGGATTCGAACCGGAGACCTCTTCCTTACCAAGGAAGTGCTCTACCGACTGAGCTATATGAGCTTGATTCGCTTAAAGCCCCTTCCTCTTTGAGGATGTCGTAAAAAGTCATTTTGCGACACCTTCTTTAACAAATTGGAGCGGGTGGCGGGAATCGAACCCGCTTCATCAGCTTGGAAGGCTGAGGTAATAGCCAGTATACGACACCCGCAAGCTATTACTTATGGTTCGGGTTTAACGGAATTTTCCAACCCTCTCCATCGATTACTGTTTCACTCATTTAACATCAACGATGCCGTTCATGAGTGAAATTACAATGAATTTCACACCCTGCGGGTGGTTTAGTCCGGGCTCCCGCCCTTATTCACAGGGACGTGAAGTATGCAAGTAATGCAGGAGCAATTACTTGCCCGCCCTTCGGGCCGTCCTCGGCAATTGCTCCGATACGTCGGACCGCTGCATTGCTCTACCACCTACATCCATGTAGGCGTTCGGACGTTCAAATTCGTTCCTGACGAATTTGTCAAACCACTTGGTTCGAACCCACCCCGGTCTCATGACCATCGCTATCTATTCAACCTGAATACATCTCAGGGTTCTACTTAACCTTGATGGTGGAGGGGGGTGGATTCGAACCACCGAAGGCTGAGCCAGCAGATTTACAGTCTGCCCCCTTTGGCCACTCGGGAACCCCTCCAAACAAGGTGCGTATTCTCTACAGGCACTATCGGCATGTCAATAGAGATACGGATTAATCGTCTAACTAAATCAAAGCCTTATTGTTCGGAACCTCGATATATTCGAGGTTCTGCGAACACCGATCGAAATAATCCTTTGGCAAACTTATTTTTTCGCCGCTTCGCGCTCCTTGACTTCCTTAATCACTTCTTCAGATACGTTCTTCGGACAAGGCATATATTGCTCGAATTCCATCGAAAACTGGCCTCGCCCTGAAGTCATGGTACGCAAATCACCGATGTATCCAAACATATCGGATAGAGGCACGCTGGCTTTAACCCGAATTCCGGTAGTTGTCGGCTCCTGCGACTTAATCATTCCACGTCTCCTGTTCAGATCACCGATAACATCGCCAACATGATCTTCAGGAACGAATACATCGACGCGCATGATCGGCTCCATCAATTGCGGTGCAGCTTTCGGAATTGACTGTCGGTATGCACCCCTGGCTGCAGTTTCAAACGCGACCGCAGATGAGTCAACCGCATGGTAGGCTCCGTCCACCAGGGTAATCTTGACGTCAAGCAGTGGAAAACCGGCCAATACCCCTTCTCCCATACAACCACGAAAACCTTTCTCGATAGCTGGCCAGAATTCTCGCGGTACGTTTCCGCCTGTTACCTTCGATTCGAACTCGTAGCCACTTCCAGATTCGCCAGGCTCGACAATATAATCAATTCTACCAAATTGACCCGAACCGCCAGTTTGCTTCTTGTGGGTGTAGCTGTCTTCCACAAGTTGAGTAATGGTTTCACGGTATGCTACCTGGGGTTTGCCAACCGAAACATCTACCATGTGGGTACGACGTAGAATATCTACCTTAATATCAAGGTGCAGCTCACCCATGCCTTTGATGATAGTTTCACCACTTTCCTCGTCGGTTTCAACGTGGAAGGATGGATCTTCCTTGATCATTTTACCCAGGGCAATACCCATTTTTTCAGAAGCACTCTTATCCTTGGGTGTAATCGCAACCGAGATGACAGGATCCGGGAACACCATCGGTTCCAGCGTAGCCGGGAACTTGGGGTCACACAGAGTATGACCAGTCTGTACGTTTTTCATACCGACGATAGCGACGATATCGCCGGCTTCGGCGGAACCGAGTTCGATTCGTTCGTCAGCATGCATTTCAACAATTCGGCCAATTCGCTCTGTCTTGCCGGTGAAGGTATTCAGCACATTTGAACCCTTCTCCAGTTTTCCGGTATAAATACGCGTAAAGGTGAGAGCGCCGAAACGGTCATCCATGATTTTGAAAGCCAGAGCTCGCAGCGGTTTTTTCGGATCGACTATTGCAAATTCTCCAGTTTCATGGCCTTCCAGGTCAACCTCCGGTTGGGGCTTCACTTCGGTTGGATTCGGCAAATAATCGACTACGGCGTTTAATATCAGCTGAATCCCTTTATTTTTAAAGGCGGATCCGCAATAAGTCGGGAAAAAATCCAGCGCGATAGTGCCTTTACGGATACAGCGTTTTATTTCATCCAGTGCAGGTTCTTCACCCTCGAGATACATCTCGAGCAATTCATCGTCCTGCTCCAGAGCCAGCTCGATCATTTTTTCGCGGTATTCTTCGATCTGATCAGCCATGTCTGCTGGGGGCTCGACAATTTCATACATGGTCGGGTCTCCCGATTCGTCCCATACCCAGGCCTTGCGAGTCAACAAATCGACCACACCTTTGAAGTTTTCTTCGGTGCCAATCGGCAAGGTCATAATCAGCGGGTTAGCGCCCAACACGTCTTCCACCTGCTTTACGACGCGATAGAAATCCGCACCCAGGCGATCAAGCTTGTTAACGAAAATTATGCGCGCGACTTCAGAATCGTTAGCATAGCGCCAGTTAGTTTCAGACTGGGGCTCAACGCCGCCGGAACCACAAAATACACCAACGCCGCCGTCGAGAACTTTCAGTGAGCGATAAACCTCAATGGTAAAATCAACGTGCCCGGGGGTATCAATAATATTAAGGCGGTGCCCATCCCATTCACAACTTGTTGCCGCGGACTGGATAGTAATACCACGCTCCTGCTCCTGATCCATAAAGTCGGTGGTAGCCGCACCATCGTGC
>JBGUEB010000334.1:0-3171 GCA_041821565.1 Gammaproteobacteria bacterium
GCAGATAGAGTGCTAAACATATACATGAGGATACTATGAGCACAGAACTAGTCAATACAGGCAACACATTACCGGTACTTCTCGGCACCTCGAATCTGGAGGCGTACATGCGCGCAGCACGGAGTGTGCCTATTTTAACGCTTGAAGAAGAACAGCGGTTTGCAACCGATTTACAGGAAACCGGCAACCTGGAATCAGCGCAGAAGCTAATCCTGCCACATCTAAGATTCGTCATTAAAGTTGCCAACAACTATGGTGGATACGGCCTCTCAATCGCCGATTTAATCCAGGAAGGAAATATTGGCCTGATGAAAGCGGTGAAACGATTTCGACCCGAAGTCGGCGTACGTCTGGTTTCTTTTGCAGTACACTGGATCAAGGCGGAAATTCACGAATATATCCTGAAAAACTGGCGTATCGTCAAAATTGCCACGACCAAAGCGCAGCGTAAGTTATTTTTTAAATTACGCAGTCAAAAAACGCGCCTTGGCTGGTTTAAGCCGGAAGAAATCGAACACGTCGCTGAAACCCTGGGCGTAACGAAAGAAAATGTAATGGAAATGGAGAACCGGCTCAACAACCATGATGTTGGATTCAGCATGAGTAGCGATGATGATGACGATGCTGGTTACCTGGCACCTGAAAACACACTGGTTTCCAGCACACAATCGCCTGAATTAATGCTCGAAGCGAATGATACCGAGCAGCAAAATCACCAGCAACTTAGCGAAGCACTGGGACTACTGGACGATCGTAGCAAAGCGATTGTTACGCGGCGCTGGTTAAATGATTCAAAAGCCACCCTGCATGAATTAGCCGATGAGTATGGTGTCTCTGCTGAACGCATTCGCCAAATAGAAAAGAATGCATTCAAATCAATTAAAGCGACATTTGTGGCCTAGCATTTCCAGTTCATTGCTTTAAAAAACACGGCATATGCCGTGTTTTTTTTGCTCTGAAGAAATGTAATTCAACCACCTGGCTATGGTTGCGACTTGCCTTCATTATTTTCTGACACTAGCGCTTTCTTCATTATTTTTTCACGCACAAATGCCTTAAGCGCTTCGTAGTTGTTCACGAGTAAGTGCGATAGTTCTTGTGTGCGAAATAACAACAAAGAAAGAACTAGTGACCGAAATAATGACTAACTAAAAACAATCAACACCCCAAGCCATAACTCTCAACAACTTCATAACGCACGCCCCCGGATATCGATATCGATTTCACCAGAACAAAACGATCCACCCACCAACTCATGGGTTCTATCGGAACAGTCTCAGGGGCTTCAAATATTTTCCGTGCGACGGTGACATGCGGCAAGTATGGACGTGATTCTGGTGTGTAGGCACAGATTTTAAGATGCTGGCCAAGATGTCGTTGCAGGTCGTAAAGCGCCTGGGGTATTGTGTCACAGCCAAACCACAAGACCTGTGGTTTTTTAAAATAACCCGAACAATCCAGCGTTAAATTAAATGGTTTGGCCTCTGTGAGCCTGGCCTGCAAGTCGAGGCAGCTCATTTCCGCAAACGACGTATTTCCTACAAAGTGCAAGGTCATATGCAGGTTAGCGTTGGTAACGAAACGGCCTTTATTACTATCTAAATTAAAAAGCTTGAGATTTTTGGCGATTCGATGCCGGACTTCATCATCCGGCCACAGGGCAAAAAATATCCTGACATCCTTGATCGGTCGCATTTTTGTCAATCAAGCCGGTCGGGCACCCATACATAACCGCCGACATCGACGATATGCGCCTCACGCAGGCCATGAGCAGAGGGATCTCGCGAGCCTTCGAGAACCTGAAAACCAGGTTCGGCTGGCCGTAGCCGGGGTGCGGCCATGAAAGGTGTTTTACTGCCTTTTTTCATTAGGGGCCCGTTTTCCTCTATTTGAAGTCTATATGTTAAGCAGCAGTGTCAATACTAGGATGATAGCGTCTGCTCCACAATATCACATCGATTATAGCCAAATAGCTGCCTGTAGATGTTCCATTAGCAACAGGACAGCCTGGGTAGCGGAGGGATTTGTTTTTGATCGGGATAGTCTTAAGGCCCGCCCTGGGCTATGATGGTCGGTCATTTCGCTGTTGCTGAAGCGATTGTGGGAGGATTATTCATAGTCCACTAGTAATAGTCTGTTGCATATAGCCTGTTAAATAAAGTCTATTACAATTTGACCTATAAGGTTTCGAAGATGAAAACTTCTTTAATGGGGTAGCGAGACACCAAAGTGAACCAGCCAGCATTTAGTAACGAAGATTCAGTAAACAGCGAATTCGCAGATAAGAAATACCTAAAACACCGTTCCATTCTGGTAATTGATGACGAACATGGAATCAGAAACTTCCTCATAAAGGGCTTGACCAGATATCTCGGATTCATCGAATCTGCCGAGAATCTTGAAGTGGCCGAAGAACTACGCCAACGGTGTCATTTCGACCTGATCATTGCTGATATCAAGCTACCAGGCGGCTCTGGTGTCGAATGGGTGCAGGGTTTGCGCGAATCAGGCTGCAACACCCCGGTGATCTTTATTACCGCACACGCGCAACTGGACATTGCCATAGAGGCTATTCGCGCCGGTGCCGCTGATTTTATTATTAAACCGTTCAGGATAGATCAAATTCTGACCGCGGTGGATCGTTGTATTGAACGACAGGATATCAAGAGAGAAAATTTTGTGTTACGTCGCCAAGTAGACAAGATCTATGACAACTCCGGAATGATTGGAGAAAGTCAGTCGATCCGCAATTTGTGTAGCGTAATCAAACGTGTGGCGCCCATGCCTTCAACCATTTTGCTGGAAGGCGAGTCGGGCACCGGCAAGGAACTAGCTGCCAGGAGTATTCACGAGTTGAGCGGTAGAACGGGTATTTTCGTTCCCGTCAATTGCGGTGCGATGTCGGCCGAGCTACTCGAAAGCGAATTGTTCGGACATGTAAAAGGTGCTTTTACCGGTGCCCACCAGGGACGGGAAGGCCTGTTCAGCTATGCCAATGGCGGCACCCTGTTCCTCGATGAAATTGGCGACCTGAGTGCGTCCTCGCAAATCAAGCTGTTGCGGCTGTTCCAGGAAAACACCTATTACCCGGTCGGCTCGGACAAACCCTGCCAGAGTGATGCCCGCTTTGTGGTCGCAACACACCGCGATGTTGAGCAACTGGTTGAACAG
>JBGUEB010000335.1:0-3162 GCA_041821565.1 Gammaproteobacteria bacterium
GCACTAGTCCGGTATAGGGAAGCTGCCCTTCCGGATGCCACTTCAGCAGGTACACCTTGGCAATGTGGAGTGCGTCGCCCGGGCTTGCATGGCGCGAAATGATATGCAGTGCCAGATCATGCCATGAGGTAGTGCCCCCGGCGGTTACGATTCGACCGGTGTTATCGGCATAGACCAGGTTGGATGCCGGGTTAAAATTGACCCGCGGATAGAGGCGCTTGAACGTTTCGTCGTAACCCCAGTGCGAAGTCGCCGCACGGCCGTCAAGTAGACCAGTTTCTGCGAGTAGAATCGATCCCGAACAGGCCGAGTACAATTTGGCGCCTTCGCGATACTTTCGTCGAATCCAGTCGATCAATGCCGGATAGCGTCCGTGAATTGATTCATCGGGCCCCAACCAGATCTCGGGCAGGATGACGATTGCGGCAGACGGATCATCTTCAATCGCGAGTTGTGGATTGACTGGAATTCCATTACCGCAGGTAAATGGAGCCTCTTGCGTGGATACGATTTTGACTTTGAAACGCCTGCTCTCATCGGCCGATCTGACCAGGGTCTGCCACAGATTACCAGTGGCGGACAGCACATCAATCATGCCGTAAAGGGCGGAGCCGGCGGTTTCAGGAATCGCCAAAATTAGTACCTCTATAGGCCTTACAGCATTCTTTTCCATATTTTTGCTAATTTAGTGGCACAAATAGCCTGTTTTTGTCATTTACGCATCTAGCCAATATATTGTCAATCCCTATCATAGGCTTCATACCAAAGGCATCGGCCGGAGGTAAAAACCAACAACCCTAAAACAGGAGCAGAAACATGAGTCAAAGTAACGAGCAGCAGATAACAACCGCAAATGATGCGGCAAATTATGTAAACGGTGTAAACCTCGACACCCTGATGGGCACAGTCAAGGCGATTCAGGCCGATCCGGAAATGGGTGCTAGCCATTTTCGCGTCACCAACCAGTGGATTGACGGTGCCTGCAACCAGAGCACGATAACCGGGTTTTATGGCGCCAGACAGGAAATTGCGCATAAGCAGACCTTCCACATGGTCGCTGACGAACCGGCAATACTGGCCGGGAACGACGAAGGCGCCAACCCGGTAGAGTACTTGTTGCACGCGCTTGCATCCTGCCTGACCACCAGCATCGTGGCCCATGCAGCGGTTCGCGGAATTGCCATCGAGAAAGTCGAATCGAGCCTGGAAGGTGATATCGATCTGAACGGATTTCTCGGGCTGAACCCTGAAACACCGAAGGGTTTCACTCGGATCCAGGCGGCCTTTCGTATCAAGGCAGCACCAGAGGACATGGAAGCTATTGAATCTCTGGCCTCTTTTTCACCGGTTTTCAACACGCTGGCCAACGGCGTTCCCGTCGATGTCAGTGTCGAGCCGGCTTAATTCCCATCCAGGATCGGTGATGCCGGCAGATTCAACAATGGGCCTGGCGGCTGCGTCAAAAATCACCGGCTTTAAATTCTGATATACAGGAGAAACAACATGAACCAGGCAACATACTTAAACTGTTACATCCGCTCGCAAAAGTCAGACCCTGCGATCAGCGCCACGAGACTATTGGCCAGGATATGGCGGACGCTACACACCTGGCGTCAAACCAGTGCAAGCCGTCACGCTTTAGCGCGATTATCTCCCCGCTTGATGAGGGATGCAGGGATCTGGAAGCGGAGCGATTTGTCGAGCTTAAAAAGCCGTTCTGGAGGGTCTAGTCATGCACAACCGAGCACGAGATGAGTCGCAATTCATCGAAATCGAATTCGGTACTACGGAGCGGCCGGATTGTGAAATCGTCAAGTTCACGTCGAGAGGCATGACCCACGATTCGCTATCAGAAATGTTTAACGATGAAATCGACGCCTGGGCTCGACGGGCGTTGGCCGCAAACGGATTCGGCGACTATTAATTATGAGTCCGAGAAAACCTCAGGCCATCCCATCAATCTCGCGGGATGGCCTGTTCTGGTTTTTATACGTAAATTCGAGCGTCCGGAAATGGCCTATTCTGTTGAAAAACTCGAAAAATAATTAAGAGTGATTTTTCGCTGGAATCGAATTTACCTAAGGATGGGATTCAATTCATTTCCAGGAGGTAATGAGAAGTTCTGTACCGAGAGTTTGGTTATTACGTATATCCCCTCGTATCAAATTGCCCAAAATTCGTCACAGAGGCTAAGAATTTTTCTCGATCAGCCGAAAAAGAGTTTTTCAACAGAATAGACCCAAAACAGACTCTCACAGATCATATTTAATTCAATTAGCCTTGGCTTGCTGTTCAAAAAAAGAAGCGCCTTTGGGTACTTCGGGAAAGATCATTTCGTACTCGCTACAGCGTACCCGTCCTGTAGATTTGCCACGAACTATTTCATACATGTATGCGCTGGGAATATGATTGGCCTGCAACGGATATGTATCCTCGGCAGTGTATTCACAAATAAATAACGTGCGTGGTTTATCGGAAAGGTTGGGCGCAGAACCGTGCAGAACTCGGGTGTGCATCAAACAAGCAGAACCCGCTGGACCATAGCATGGAATAGCGTGCGTTTTCATTTCAGAGGCAACTGTGTCGGATACTGCACCCGTGAATACCCCATTGTGCCAGTGTTCGTACAATGGACCTTTATGCGTACCGGGTACAACTTCCAGCGGGCCATTTTCTTCCGTGACATCGTCGATAAAAAAAAGCACTGTTATCATATCGTCATTGGTGTGCGGTTCGAATAGAAAGTCCTGGTGATACTTTATTTGGGTTGCGGCACCAGGTTGTTTGGAATTTATTTTGGCATTTTCAAATTTGAGGTTTGGACCCAAAATATCAACCAAGGCGTCAAGTGCGCGATTATTCCGCATAAAATCAAGATAGGTCTCGGATACCTCAATAGGTGAAGCGATGCGACGCAGTGCTGGTTTGTCGGCGGAATGCCCTGGTTCGATGTCAAACCGTGGGCGATTGTCAAAGGTTTTTCCGTAAGGCTCGCTAAAGTTTCTACTTTCTTCTTTCCACTGCTCGAATTCGTTTTGCATCTTGTGTAGTTTGTCCGTCGGGATGACTTTTGCCAAGAATAGAAACCCGTCCTGATTAAATTGCTTTACTTGTGAGGTTGATAGTGTAGCCATGTGTATATGTGCCCCTAATGTCAATGGC
>JBGUEB010000336.1:0-3154 GCA_041821565.1 Gammaproteobacteria bacterium
ATTGCCGACCAGCAATGCGGTAATGTTTTGCCTGATGGATGTGTCTGGATCTATGACGCAGGAAATCAAGGACCTGGCGAAACGATTCTTTATCCTTCTTCACCTGTTTCTGAAGCAGACTTACAAAAAGATCGACGTTGTCTTTATTCGCCATCACACCGTCGCCAGCGAAGTAAACGAGGAAGAGTTTTTCTACTCGCGCGAAACCGGCGGCACTGTTGTCTCGAGCGCGCTCGAATTGATGCTGAAAGTCATGCGCGAACGCTATCCGTCATCCGACTGGAATATCTATGCGGCACAGGCTTCGGACGGTGAGAACTGGCAGGATGACTCGCCAATCGCCCGTGATCTGCTGATGAAAAGCATTCTGCCGCTGCTCCAGTTCTACGCTTACATCGAAATTACGAAGAGCGACCAGCAGGCACTGTGGACGGCATACGAGGAGCTTCTGGGGAAATATGCAGACAGCTTCGCGATGAAGAAGGTCTCTGAAGCCGCGGACATTTTTCCCGTGTTTCATGAATTGTTCGAGAGGAAGCCCGAATGAGCAAAACCGCCCTGATCGTCGAGGGTTCCGAATGGACCTTCGAGAATCTTGAGAACCTCGAGGTTGAAATTGAGCGAATCGCCGCGGGTTATCGACTGGATACCTATCCAAATCAAATCGAAATAATCAGCACCGAGCAAATGATGGATGCTTATTCTTCAATCGGCATGCCGCTTGGCTATCATCACTGGTCGCTCGGCAAACAATTCCTCAGTACCGAACAGAAGTACAAGCGCGGGCATATGGGTCTCGCTTACGAACTGGTAATTAACTCAAATCCCTGTATCTCGTATCTGATGGAAGAGAATACGCTGGCATTACAGGCGCTGGTCATCGCACATGCCTGCTTCGGACACAATTCATTCTTCAAGGGTAACTATCTGTTCAAGACCTGGACAGATGCGAGCGCAATCGTCAACTACCTGGCATTCGCCAAAGCTTATGTTGCCAAATGCGAAGAACGGCATGGTATTGAAGCAACCGAGGCGCTGCTCGATTCTTGTCACGCATTAATGAACTACGGTGTCGACCGATTTCACCGGCCGAAACCGATCTCCGCGGAGCAGGAAAAGCAACGCCAGATCGAACGAGAGGAATACCAGCAACAGCAGGTAAATGATTTGTGGCGTACCGTCCCGCAGAAGGAACAGGCTTCCGCCGAGGGCTGGCCGCGCTTCCCCGCGGAACCGCAGGAAAACCTGCTTTATTTTATCGAGAAGAATGCACCCCTGTTGGAGCCGTGGGAGCGAGAGATCGTGCGCATCGTGCGCAAAACCGCGCAGTATTTTTACCCACAGCGACAAACCAAGGTGATGAATGAGGGCTGGGCAACCTTCTGGCACTACACCTTACTGAATACACTGTACGACGAGGGCCTGGTGAATGATGGCTTCATGCTCGAAATCCTGCAATCGCATACTAATGTCGTTTTCCAGCCTGAATACGACTCGCCTTACTACAGCGGTATCAACCCCTACACACTCGGTTACGCGATTTTCACGGACATTCGGCGAATTTGTGAAGCGCCGAGCGATGAAGACAGGCGTTTCTTTCCTGAAATCGCCGGCAAGGACTGGCTCGACACACTCCACCACGCGATGGAAAATTTCAAAGACGAAAGCTTCATATTGCAGTTTCTTTCGCCCACGGTGATTCGCAACTTGAAGTTATTCAATATCCTCGATGATGATAAAAACAGTGAAATCGAGGTTACCGCAATCCATGACGATCACGGCTATCTTCGCATTCGAGAAGAACTCGCAGATCAATACAATTTGAGTAAGCGGGAGCCGAACATCCAGGTCTTTGAAGTTGATCTGCGTGGCAACCGATCCCTGACCCTGCAACACATCCAACATGATCGCGTGCCGTTAGACAAAGAGGATGCAACGGAAGTCTTAAAACATCTACATCACCTGTGGCGCTTTGATGTATTGCTTAATTCAATACAGGACGACAAGATCATGAGTAGCTACGTTTGTGATGACGCATCTGTGCACGAAGGGGGCGACGGGGCAACGGAATAAACCCGGATGTGGCAAATGGTTACTATCCTGGCTTATATACTTCGTATACTTCTATCCTGGGTCCTTCAGAGACCAGGTTTTGAAGCGTCCCTCCAATTTCCGAGCGTATCGATTCACCCGCAGCTACGGCATTATCCTTTGACTCCCAGAGACTGAATGAGCCGAACTCAGTCTGGTCTTCATTAATGACAAAATGAATGCTGATGAAACCTTGCTGAGACTTCACAAATTCGAATACCTGGTCGGCTAATGCCTCTACTTCGGGACGCCGGTCGGGACCAGCCTTGAATGTAAAAAAACGAGCATACATTGGTATTTCCTCCTTCTTTTCGATGAGATAATTGTTGGTTGTTGTCGACTAGCAGTTCGATTATACCACTTCAACAAACCAGGGAAAAAGGGGCGCATTTATTTGCCTGCCGAATGTTGTCTCGCTGGCCGTTAAGCCATTGTATTTGCATGTATTCTTACAAGATTGACCGTTGTCCCGATACCCGTCCCCGCAGCCATCTGGCTATTCGGTACAGCCCTCATAGGTTTTGTCGGCATGTCCAGAAGAACAGCAGTTACTTAGAGATCCTCAAAGATCAAATAGTTAACTTACCGGCCCCCTCAAATATCATTGCGGTTCTATCAGGGCATTGCGGATGAGGTGTTTCTGAATCTTTCCCACCGAGGTTTTCGGCAGGGATTCCTCGAATATAATTTTTTGCGGCACTCTGAATTTAGCCAGCTTGCCGGCACAAAACTCGATCAGATCAGCTTCCGAGGCATGACGGCCCTGATGAAGCACAACAACACCGACGATTGATTCATCTCTTAATTCATCCGGCAGCCCGATGACGGCGCATTCAAACACCGCTGGATGTTGCAGCATAACATTCTCGACTTCACCGGCAGATACATTCTCACCCGAGCGTTTGATCATGTCCTTCTTGCGATCAACAAAGCGAAAATAGCCTTCTTCATCCTGTATCGCGTTGTCGCCAGTGTGGAGCCAGTTATCGCGAATAGTATTACTGGTTGCTTCCGGGTTTCGAAAATAGCCCGCCATGATGGTTTTACCCGGAATCCCTTTCAC
>JBGUEB010000337.1:0-3133 GCA_041821565.1 Gammaproteobacteria bacterium
GTAGAGCAACGCAGGGAGCAGTTGCCGAGAGCAGCCAGATTTTTCCTGAATTCGTTCAGGTACATACTGTAATTTTCGATCATCTCAAAATTTTCTGATAAGTTATTAAATTATAAGCATATTCATCAAACAAGGCGCCGCCTTTGTGCAATATACGGGCTAAAGCTCCCCGCCCGATTTTTTCATTGCCTCTGCAACCTCGGGCGGCATGTAATTCTCATCATGCTTGGCAAGTACTTCCTGGGCGACGAAAGCACCGTCCTTATCGAGTTGTCCGTTAGCGATAATGCCCTGCCCTTCACGAAACAGGTCAGGAAGGATACCGGTATACATTACGGTAACCTTATTCTCATTGTCGGTGAGGTCGAAATGCACGGTAAGACCTTCCCCCGGACGACGCACACTGCCGGTGACGACCATGCCGCCCATGCGAAACAAACGACCCTGCGGCGCCTTGCCAACGGTGACTTCAGTCGGGGTAAAGAAAAACATGATGTTCTCGTCGAGAGATTTGAGTGCAAAACCAAGTCCGACGGCAATTCCCGTAACCATTAAAACAATTAGCGTGAGTCTTTTCTTACGTGCTGGTTTCATTACTTCTGTCCTGGTTACGTCTTATTAACTGACGCAATAATTGTCGGTGTTGTCGTTTCGGTAAATACCAGTTCAACCATAAAATCAGTGCAGCCAGCCCATAAGAAGGCCACACGTAAATTGCGTATCCACCCATATCGAGAAATTCTGACACATTCATTCGCCGTTAAGTTCCTGCACCCAGTTACTATTGCGCTCTCGCGATAATAGTTCAGCCCGGCATCTCTGAAACAGGGCAAGAACGTAATAGACCTGGAATGCGAGTGCCATCAATAGTAATGGCAGCAACATGCTCCAGTGAATTGACGGCTTGTCAAATTTGGTTACGGTCGGTCCCTGGTGCAGTGAGTTCCACCACTCGACAGAGTAATGAATAATGGGAATGTTAACCACACCCACTATGGCCAGTATAGCAACCGCACGCGAGGCCACACGCTTGTCTTCGATGGCACCATGCAAACCTATTACGCCAAGATACAAAAATAGCAATATCAATTCCGATGTCAGTCGTGCGTCCCAGACCCACCAGGTGCCCCACATGGGTTTACCCCAGAGCGACCCGGTTGCGAGTGCAAGAAAGGTAAAACTGGCGCCTATTGGAGCACTGCTAATCAATACAATCTCGGCGAGTTTCATGCGCCAGACCACGATCACGACACCGCAAAAAGCCATCACCACGTAGACGAACAATGACATCCAGGCTGCCGGCACATGGATGAAAATAATCCGATAACTCTCGCCCTGCTGATAATCGGGAGGGGCCAGCACCAGACCACCATAGAGACCCGGCAGCAATAATAATAAAAATAGCGCTGTCAGCCACGGCATCCACTTTCCCGCTATCCGATAAAAATGTGGGGGTGAGCCTAGTTTATGAAACCATAAAAACATTAATCAGAAGCTCCTCAACTCATACTCATTTTGAGCGCAGCCGCAGTTGCCAGCGGTGACAGGGAAATAGAGACAAACAAAAAAGCCATCAACATGTAAATTTGTGCGGACACATCCAGACCTCCCGCGGCAGCTTCAATCGCACTCGAGGCGAAGATTAAAACCGGTACATATAGGGGCAATACCAAAAGCGACAGGATTATACCACCTTTTGGCAAGCCAACAGTGAGTGCGACACCAATAGAACCGAGTAAACTTAGTATAGGGGTTCCAATTAAAATAGTTAAAAATAAGGTCCCCTGCGCCTGCTGTGGCATGCCCAGCATTTCGGCCAGCACCGGAGATATGAGTAGCAGCGGCACACCTGTGACCAGCCAGTGGGCGCATACCTTGGCGAGCACTAATACCGGCATCGGATGGGCACTCATGAGTAACTGTTCGAGCGAGCCATCGTCAAAATCAGATCGAAAAATGCTGTCCAGCGATAGCATCGCCGCGAGCAAGGCTGCAACCCAGATGATACCAGGCGCAATTCGTGCCAGTAGTTCGGGCACGGCGCCTATCGCCAGTGGAAACAGGGTAATGACCAGCACAAAAAACAGTAACGGATTGGCAAACTCGGCCCGATTGCGCACCGCCAGGGTGAGATCGCGCCGCAATAGATAAATAAATGCCTGGCTGAGTGATAATCGCTTCATGCGGATAGATTCAGGCGTTGAACATCTGCACCCGCCATGGGGATATCGTGATGCGATGTCATGATGACGACACCCTGCTGTTGCAGGTGCTGGTCAAACAGCGATTCGAAATAACCCATGCTGCTCTTGTCGAGCGAGGTAAATGGTTCATCCAGTATCCATAATACCGATTCAACAACGAGTAATCGCGCCAGTGCCAGCCTGCGTTTTTGCCCCGCCGACAGGCTGGCTACGAGCGAATCACCATATCGATAGAGATTAACCCGATCCAGCACGGTATCAAGATCCAGTTCAGTTGGTTTTCCCATGGCCTGCACCAGGCGCAGGTTTTCCAGGCAGGTGAGTTCGCGTTTTACGCCATCGTGATGGCCAACATAACTCACCTGTTCGTAATACTCGGCCGCGAGCTTGCCAATCGACTGCCCACGCCAGTAAACATCACCTTCATCCGCCAGCTTTAAACCCGTCAGGATCCGTAACAGGCTGGTCTTACCACTGCCGTTACTGCCTTCCACCAACAACATTTGCCCGCCTGCAAGCGATAAACTAAGATGCTCGAACAGCACCCTGTCGTCGCGGATACAGGCAAGATTGTCGATCTGGAGTAGAACAGGCTCGGACATGAAGAGGTCTTAAATAAAAGTGCGTGAAGGCTAGCCAAAAAACCGATGAAATACAATCCACAGAGTTGATGTCAATCAAAGAAAACGCTTTTAAACCGCTTTGGTACCTGAAAAACAGGCATCTGCAAACCATTTTACCAAATATCATTCATCCGCCCTTCCCAATCCTGGAGAAAGAACGCGTTGAACTGGAAGACGGTGATTTTATCGATTTGCTCTGGACCCGTACCCGTGCTCCGCAAACTTTGTTGATTTTGCATGGACTCGAGGGCTCGGTGCATTCGGCCTATACGAAGCGAATACTGAATTATTGTAATGCGCAGCAAT
>JBGUEB010000338.1:0-3119 GCA_041821565.1 Gammaproteobacteria bacterium
AAATCGCTTTTGGCCGATGTATCGGGTATGCAGGTACTTTTCGAGATTCTCTGCCGCGATAATCCGATCCAGTATCCTGTTTTTACGCCCTTCCCTGAAATCAGGTGTCGACAGGCTAGTTTCAAGATGTTCCTGGACCCATCTTTTCTGCGCCAGATCCTCAATATACATGTATTCCGAGGCGAGCGTGCCGCAGTAGGTTTGTTCCAGTCGCTCGATGATTCCCCTGAGCGGTAACTCGTCTACACCAAACATCGAACCCGTGTTAAATACGGTATCCAGATCGGCCTCGCCGAGATTATGCCCCGCGAGGGTCAGATCGGCTATGGTTTCTACTTTATTTAGACGGAGAGGATCGAGGTCGGCTTTTTGGTGACCTTTAAAACGGTAGGCGTTAATTAGTTGCAGTACCGCAACCTGTTTAACCTGGTGTTGGTGCTGAGCGCTGCTAACTGTCGGGGCGGCGGATTTTTTGTTCATCACCGCGCTTCTAATCTGTTCCTGAATAACGAGGTGGTCCTGCTCCGGAGCTAATTCTCCATTCTTTAATTCCGCAAACCAGGTATGCCAATTTTCATCAACATCGTTTTTGTTTTGCAGATATTTACTGTACAGCTCCTCGATGAAAACAGCATTGGCACCGGAAAGGTAGCTCTCTTGCTGCATTTTCTTCATGCTCATTTCTGAAATTCCCGCTAGTTTATTGTTTTATTTGATATTTATTAACATAATAGCGTATGTTTAAGCTTTGGCTACTGGTTATTGTACAAGATATTCGCAGCGTATCTATTTGGTAGTCGAAAACCTGGCTAAATTTCCAGAACCACGGACTAAAACCCGGTAATATTCCACCACTCCACGCCCGCCTCGATAACAAACGCGGGCTCGCCCATGCGGAACTGAATTAATGGCTCAATATATTTTTACCATGAATGGCGTTGGCAAAGTCGTGCCACCCCAAACCGAGATTTTGAAAGACATCTCACTCAATTTTTTCCCGGGGGCAAAAATCGGTGTGCTTGGTTATAACGGCGCAGGCAAATCTACCCTGCTGAGAATCATGGCGGGCGTAGATAAGGAATTTAGCGGCGAAGCAAGGCCACAGAGCGGAATTAAGATCGGTTACCTGGCGCAGGAGCCCGAACTGGACGATAGTAAAGACGTGCGTGCCAATGTCGAAGAGGGCGTCGCAGAAACCAAAGCGTTACTCGACAGCTTCAATGAAGTTAGTATGAAATTTGCCGAACCAATGTCGGATGATGAAATGAATGATCTGCTCGCGCTACAGGCGGCTCTTCAGGAAAAGATTGATAACGCCGGCGCCTGGGAACTGGACCGTAAGCTCGAAATTGCCGCAGATGCCTTACGCCTGCCGCCCTGGGAGGCAGCGGTGAAAAATCTGTCGGGCGGCGAGAGACGTCGGGTAGCGCTTTGCAAGCTGTTGGTATCCAATCCCGATATGCTGATTCTGGATGAACCCACTAACCACCTGGATGCCGAGTCAGTCGCATGGCTCGAGCGCTTCTTGAAAGATTTTTCGGGGACAGTGGTAGCGGTAACCCACGATCGATATTTCCTGGACAATGTCGCGGGCTGGATTCTTGAGCTGGACCGTGGCCACGGAATCCCCTGGCAGGGTAATTATTCTTCCTGGCTGGAACAGAAACAAAAACGTCTGGAAAACGAGGAACGTTCAGAGAAAGCTAGACAAAAGTCGATGAAGGCCGAACTTGAATGGGTGCGCTCCAATCCAAAGGGTCGCCAGTCGAAGAGCAAGGCCCGGCTCAAGCGCTTCGAGGAAATCTCCTCACAGGAATACCAGAAACGTTCAGAAACCCAGGAACTGTATATTCCGCCAGGTCCGAGACTGGGCGATGTTGTTGTCGAAATCGAAAAAGCTAAGAAGGCTTACGGTGATAAGCTGCTGTACCAGGATCTTGAATTCAAGTTACCTCGCGGCGGCATTGTAGGAATTATCGGCCCTAACGGCGCGGGAAAATCGACACTGTTTAAAATCATGGTGGGCCAGGAGTCACTTGACGAAGGTTCGATCAAGATCGGTGATACGGTAAAAATAGCTTATGTCGATCAATCTCGAGATGATCTTGATGGCAGTAAAACCGTATGGCAAGAACTCTCCGATGGCCTCGACAATATTATCGTCGGTAATTATGAAGTGCCGTCACGTGCCTATGTATCGCGTTTTAATTTTCGCGGTGCCGCCCAGCAAAAACTGGTTAAAGATTTATCCGGTGGCGAACGCAACCGATTGCACCTGGCGAAGCTATTAAAAAGTGGTGGTAACCTGTTATTGCTCGATGAGCCAACCAATGATCTCGATGTAGAAACGCTGCGGGCGCTCGAGGATGCCATCCTGGAATTTCCGGGTTGCGTGGTTGTGATCTCGCATGATCGCTGGTTTCTTGATCGTATCGCCACTCATATTCTTGCTTTTGAAGGTGACAGCCAGGTATATGCCTACGAAGGCAACTATTCCGAATACGAGGCCCATCGCAAACAACGTCAGGGGCATGATGCCGATCAACCACACCGCATCAGGTACAAGAAACTGGATACCTAACAATGCAAGATATCGATAAATTGTTTAATCGCCTCAACGAATTGCTCGACCGCGTGGAATTGATCGTACCGCCAAAGCAGCAACTGGAAACCGATACCTCATTTCGTGCCTACAGATGGGCGCATCATGGTTTACAGGGAATTGCTAATTTCGACCGGGTAGACAAGGCAGATTTGTTGCATATAGAACGCCAGAAGGATTTAATCAGTAGAAATACCGCCCAGTTTCTACAGGGTAAACCAGCAAACAACACCCTGCTCTGGGGCGCACGAGGCACGGGTAAGTCGTCTTTAATCAAGGCTCAGCTCAGCGAGTTTAGCGAGCCTGAATTGTGCGTGGTCGAAATTCCGAAATCTGCCACCAGGCAGCTATTCGAAATCATCAAAACCCTGGCCGATGATAATCGCAAGTTCATCATTTACCTCGACGACCTGTCATTTGAAGCAAACGATGATTCGTACAAGGCGCTCAAGGCCTGCCTCGAAGGTTCATTGCAACCCCAGCCAGCGAATGTCTTAATCTATGCGACTTCCAATCG
>JBGUEB010000339.1:0-3093 GCA_041821565.1 Gammaproteobacteria bacterium
GTATGCAAAATGGCGAAAATTTCAGCATGTTGCAATCGATTGCGGACAAGCTCGGTGCGGCAGTCGGAGCGTCGCGAGCCGCGGTCGATTCGGGCTTTGTGCCGAACGAGTACCAGGTCGGTCAAACTGGTAAGGTGATTGCCCCTGATCTGTATATTGCGGTGGGTATTTCCGGCGCGATCCAGCATCTGGCAGGTATGAAAGAAAGCAAGGTTATAGTCGCGATTAACAATGACAGTGAAGCGCCGATATTCCAGGTGGCGGATTACGGTCTTGTTGCCGACCTGTTTGATGCGGTGCCCGAGCTCGACGCGGCTTTGTAAGCGAGTGTGTTGGCGAGTGTCAATCACTCGATTTTGCTTAACAGGAAACCTGTCCGGTGTTTAAATACACCCGGCAGGTTTTTTTATTTCAGGAGCAGCTGGTATCTAAAAATTGATGTTCTCGCAAAGGCATAGCTGATTTATTATTTCTTTGCGAGAGCTTCAACCGGGTGTATGTTGAACGCATATTGACCAGGTATTCAGGTAGGTAGATATGAGTAAATATTCGATATTTTCGCTTGCGCGAAACGCGCTGAGTTTTCACCAGAACTGGGAACAGGCCTGGCGTAGTCCTGAGCCGCAAAAACAGTATGATGTGATCATCGTCGGTGGCGGCGGTCATGGTCTGGCAACGGCTTACTATCTTGCCAAAGAGCATGGCATACAGAATGTCGCGGTACTCGAAAAGGACTGGATTGGCGGTGGTAATACCGGGCGTAATACGACCATAGTGCGTTCCAATTATTTGTGGGACGAGTCAGCTCATCTCTACGAAAAGTCGATGAAACTCTGGGAAGGTCTGAGCCAGGATCTGAACTACAACCTCATGTTTTCCCAGCGTGGAGTCTATAACCTCGGGCACACCCTGCAGGATATGCGTGATATCCAACGCCGCGTGAATGCTAATCGGTTAAATGGTATCGATGGCTACGTGGTCAATGCGCAGGAACTCAAGCGCGCTATACCGGCGATTAATATTGACGAGGGCTGCCGCTACCCGATCATGGGTGCTTCATTCCAGCCGCGTGGCGGGGTCGCACGGCACGACGCGGTGGCCTGGGGATTTGCGCGCGGCGCCGATATGCGCGGTGTCGATATTATTCAGAACTGTGAAGTCACCGCGATTAATCAAAATAATGGTGAAGTCACCGGCGTGGAAACCACGCGTGGCACGATTTCGAGCAAGAAGATCGGTGTTGTAGTCGCCGGCCATTGTTCGGTACTGGCCGAGATGGCTGGATTTCGCATGCCGATAGAAAGCCATCCCCTGCAGGCCCTGGTATCTGAACCGATCAAGCCTGTTCTCGATACCGTGGTCATGTCGAATGCGGTGCATGGTTACGTGAGCCAGTCCGACAAGGGTGACCTCGTTATTGGCGCCGGCATCGACAGCTACAATGGTTATGGGCAGCGCGGCAGCTTTTCCAGTATCGAGCATACGATCGCGGCGATCGTTGAATTATTTCCAATCTTCAGTCGCGTGCGCATGAACCGGCAGTGGGGCGGTATCGTCGATACCACCCCCGATGCCTGTCCGATCATCGGCAATACTCCGGTTAAGGGTTTGTACTTTAACTGTGGTTGGGGGACTGGAGGCTTTAAAGCGACCCCGGGTTCGGGCTGGGTGTTTGCGCAAAATGTGGCGAAGGGCGAACCCCACGAACTCAACAGTGCATTCGCTCTCGATCGCTTTGTCAGCGGTTTTCTCATAGACGAACACGGCGCCGCCGGCGTCGCCCACTAGGAGATTGATGATATGTTACTTATTGAATGTCCCTGGTGTGGCGAGCGCGATGAGAGTGAATTTTCCTATGCCGGCGAAGCGCATATATCGCGACCGCTGGAAACCGAAAAACTCAGTGATGAGCAATGGGCAGATTATCTATTCATGCGTAAGAATCCGAAAGGCCTGCATCGTGAGCAGTGGTTACATGCTGCGGGTTGCCGACGATTTTTTAATGTCGAGCGCGATACCCTGACCTACAGGATAAGCGGGTCTTACAAGATTGGCGAACAGCCTCCATCCGGAGGTGAGGCATGAGCCAGAAATTCCGTAGGCTGGATGGCGGGCGCATCGATCGTGAACTGGCGATCCAGTTCCGCTTCAATGGCAAGTCTTATAGTGGCCAGGCTGGTGACACGCTGGCCTCGGCCTTACTCGCTAATGGCATCCACATGGTGGGTCGTAGCTGGAAGTATCATCGGCCACGCGGCATATTGAGTTGTGGTGCGGAAGAACCCAACGCTATCTTTCAGCTTGAACAGGGTCAATACACGATTCCGAATGCGCGTGCGACGCAGGTTGAGCTTTACGAGGGGCTCGATGCGAGCAGTGTCAACTGTTGGCCGAGCCTCGATTTTGACTTGATGTCGATCAATAGCAAGTTCAGCCGGCTGATGCCCGCTGGTTTTTATTACAAGACCTTTATGTGGCCAAAGTTCATGTGGATGAAATACGAACACTTCATCCGCAAGGCGAGTGGTCTCGGCAAGTCTCCAGACCGGCCAGACCCGGATCGATACGCGCATACCCACGCGCATTGCGACCTGCTCGTGGTCGGTGGTGGAGTTGCGGGTCTGACCGCGGCACTGGGGCCGGGCCGGGCCGGTGCCAGGGTCATACTGGTAGACGAACAAAGTGGGTTCGGCGGGCTCACACTCGCCAGCCATGTCAGCATCGACGGCAAGCCGGCGAGTGACTGGATTGCATCCACGGTTGCCGAATTAGCAGCTATGCCAGAAGTTACCCTGCTACCGCGAAGCACCGCTTTTGGATACCACGATAGCAATTTTTTGACTATCAACCAGCGCCTCACTGATCATCTGCCAGTCAATCAGCGAAAGGGCGGGCGCGAGAAACTCTGGCAAGTGCGTGCACACCGGGTAGTACTGGCTACCGGTGCGATGGAGCGTCCTGTTACTTTCGCGAATAACGATCGGCCGGGAATCATGCTGGCCTCGGCGGTTTCGACCTACATCAACCGATACGCGGTAAAGCCGGGTAAGAAGGCGGTGGTGTTCACCAATAACGATTGCGCTTACCAGACCG
>JBGUEB010000340.1:0-3039 GCA_041821565.1 Gammaproteobacteria bacterium
GCCCCTCACCGGGACGCCGGACCGACGGAACGCCGCCCGCACCATCCATGTAGGCGACGCAGAAATTGGTCATTTTGGGCACAACGCGTTCATTCATGAATTGATCAGAGGCTCCCTGGTAACCCAAAATGAGAAAAACTCCTCCACCAGGCCGGCTTCACTTATAATCGCGCAGCATGTTCAACGAAGTCATCATAATACTTTTCTTTTCGGTAGTTAGTGTCGCATTATTCAGGCACCTGGACTTTCCTTCGGTACTGGGATATTTGCTAGTTGGTATGCTCGCCGGTGGTCACGCATTCAACTGGATTCATGATTCGCATGCAATAGAGGAAATTGCCGAGATCGGCGTCGTATTTTTACTCTTTACGATCGGCCTGGAGGTATCGATACCACGCCTGATTGCGATGCGCAGCATCGTTTTTGGTATTGGCAGCATCCAGGTCATAGTCTCGACAGTGAGCACGATTGCACTCGGAATCTGGATGGGATTATCCTGGCAAGCCGCTTTTGCGGTCGGTGGCGCAATGGCCATATCATCGACCGCAATAGTAATAAAAATTCTGACAGATCAACACGAATTGCATTCGCGCCATGGCCATATCGCATTAGGCGTACTGTTGTTCCAGGATCTCGCCGTGGTACCTTTCCTGGTATTAATCCCGATCTTCGCTGTGCCGGAATCTGGTTCGATGCTGAGCTCAATCGGACTGGCGCTGGCCAAGGGTGCGTTCGCTTTTGGATTGATTTTCTACACCGGACAATACCTGGTTCGCCCGGCAATGCGATGGGTGGCTTCGACTCACTCGAGTGAATTATTCACGTTGTTTATCCTGTTCATCGCTTTAATAGCCGCCTGGCTCACCTGGCAACTGGGCCTGTCGCTGGCAATGGGTGCATTCCTGGCGGGGATCATGCTCGCCGAAACGGAATTTCAGCACCACGTCGAAATGGAAATTCGTCCATTTCGGGATGTCCTCATGGGTTTATTTTTCATCTCCGTGGGCACCCAGTTTGACTGGACAATCATCGTAAGCGATCCTGTCACGGTAGCTGTATTGACCGCTGGTTTGATGGTCGGCAAGGGCCTCGCGATAATGATCATCACTTATTTTGCCGGGTATGAAAAAGGTGTCGCAATTCGGTCTGGACTGGTGCTCGGCCAGGGCAGTGAGTTTGGCTTTGCCCTGCTTGCCCTGGCGCTTGCTACCGGCTTGCTTGATATTGGGGTGAGTCAACCCATCATCGCCGCAATCGTCATCAGTATGGCAATATCACCAATTTTGATTCGCCACAATGAAGCGATTGCGAACTATTTTGACAGCAGCTATGTCGCGCAGCAAAGCCGCGCCGAGTTTGCTATAAAAGAAGCCTGTAAAGATCTGCGCAAGCACGTCATTCTATGCGGCTTCGGACGCACCGGGCAAAATCTGGCACAGTTTCTTAAGCGATTGAACATGCCTTTCGTCGCCCTCGAACTAGACACCAAATTAATAGCAGAAGCCTGGGAGGCGGGCGAACCGGTTTACTATGGTGACAGCAGCCGTGAACAAACACTCGAACATGCGGGCATCGAGAATGCCAGCGCCCTGGTCATTTCTTTCCCCGACGTAGATGCGAGCGAAGTCATCACCCGCACGGCGAGGACACTATGCAAAGATATTCCGCTGATCGTGCGCACGCGTGATGATCGACATCTGGAGCAACTACTTGAGTCAGGTGCCACCGAGGTAGTGCCCGATACGATTGAATCGAGCATGATGCTCGCGCAGCATACCCTGGGCAAACTGGGGCAGGATCAGGAATCCATCGATGAGATGCTCGACGAGGCTCGCAATAGCCAATACGCACGTATTCGTGCTTTTTTCCATAGCGGTGAAGATCTTAGCCTGGGCGAACCCGACCGCCACAATATGAGCAGTATCGAGATACTGAGCGGCTATCACGCCGAGGGCCAGGCGCTTGATTCACTCGATTGCCTTGAAAAGGTCAACATCCTTGGACTCAGGCGAAATAATGTCAATAGTGACGAACCACTGCCCGGGGTGGTATTGCAGGCGGGCGATGTACTGATTATCGAGGGAACTCTGGACAACATCCAGAGTGTTGAGATCGATTTAATGTCTGGATTGTAACTCAGGCATCATACGGGCTTGCACTGCTGTACAATCTGGATTTCGAATGATGGCTGAACTGTCGGCATGGCGAGCAATATTAACAATAAAGATTTGAACAAGTCGTTTGATTATTCAGTGCGCGTATCGCCCAGGGCCAGGTATGCAAAACTACAAATAAAGCCCTACGGCGGCCTCGAAGTGGTAATCCCGGTTCGGTTTCCCAAAAAAGCGGTGCCTCAGCTACTAAGTAAACACGCCGGGTGGATCGAAAAACAGCTGGCAAAACAGCAAAATCGAATTGGCGCGGCTGTTTTACCCAACGAAATCTATCTCGCTATTAATGATAGCCATATCGATGTGGTGAATGAATCGCATGATCGCCAGAAAAGCCTATACCTGCATGATTGCCTGGTAGTAAATAAGGGCGACTATCAGCAAAGTGTTAAACAGCTTCGCCAGTGGATTAGAAAACAGGCCTGGCTACTGCTACCACCTATGCTTGAACAACTCTCTCGGAGTACCGGCCTCGATTATAAAAAGATCAGCATCCGGAGCCAGAAAACCCGCTGGGGCAGTTGTTCATCGAGCGGCACCATAAGTCTTAACGATCAGTTGCTATTCGTCGACCGCGCCAGCGCCGAGTACCTGATGGTCCACGAACTCTGCCACAGGCGGTATATGAATCATTCGCCTAAATTCTGGCAGATAGTCGAATTTCATTGCCCCAATTATCGAGCGCATGAAGCGGCTTTGACGCGGGCGAAATCTGAGATTCCGGAGTGGATTTTGCGGGATTTGTATCGCTAGCTGGGGCCTGGTTATATTTTCTCCTTCTCCCCTCGTGGGAGAGGGAGTACTACACACAGAAAAAACAAAACCCAAAACTCTAGGGTGACGCACTTCTGCGCATGTATTGAATCTT
>JBGUEB010000341.1:0-2996 GCA_041821565.1 Gammaproteobacteria bacterium
ATCCCTCGCTGCTCATCGACGGCGTAAAGGATGCCCAGGCCAGCTTTGAATCGTCACTAGCCTCGTTTATGAGCAAGGATCAATTCAACAAGTACCAGGAATTGAAGGAACAGGCTATCAAAACAATGCTAGGAGATCTGGCCGCGATTCAACTCATGGACGCCCAGTCTAAGACGACGATTACCGATGATCAGATTATCGCGTTAGCACCGGTACTTGGAGATACCTTCTATGGCATCATGCAAATTGCCTGGGAAAATGCTGGTAAGAATTTGCGACCTGGTCAGAAGATCGGTGTCGCGAGAAAGCTTAAGTCAATACAGGGTGATCTGCAAAAAAGGCTTGAACAGGTATTAACACCTGAGCAACAGCAGGCCTGGGAAGCGCACCAAGCTGAGAAAAGCGGCTAGCTCCTGGTAGCATTTATGCCTTGTGGCCTATTCGCAAATACACAGCTGTGCCGTTAACTCTTAGAGACGTAATTTAATGTTTGAAAATATAATTTTCGCGGTCTCGCTAATTGTTGCTCTGGCCATAGGCTACCTCTATTTCCGCGACCTTGGCGACGTCAGCCAGATGCTCATCTCGGTGAAACGGGAGAATATGATCCGTTTTATCCGTAACGAATATCGCCTGTTGGCTATTGGCCTGGGCGCGACAGTGCTGATGATATTCTCGTATTTCTTTCTTGACGGCGGTGTTGGCTGGTTATTCTGGGGTATCCTCGCAATACTGGTAGTACTCTACGCATTTCCCTGGATCTGGGTACACGTGGGACTCAGGAACCAACGCCAATCGGCAAAATATTACAGTATCGAGGAGGCCCGGGATGCGCTTTCACCAGGCAGTAGCATGCTCGTAATCGAGAACAACGGAATTGCGCGGGCTCATCCGGACAGTCATTTGTTGCGTCCGCATCTGGCCGGAAACGACGAGGGGCTTGATGGTGAAAACGTTATAATGACCTATTGCGCAATGGCCAACCTGGGTCTCGGTTACATTCCCGAGATTAAGGAAAAGCAGTTGGATCTCGAAGTACTTGCCCAGCATGGAAACAATTTAATCCTGCGTGATAACACCACGGGGGAGCCGATCCAGCAGATATACGGGTTTCGCGAACGCGATGGTAACAGCGGACCGGCAATGAAGCCCTGGCCTACCTTCCGTATGACTTTCCGGACGTTTCAGAAAGCTTACCCGCAGGGTAAGGTATTCCTCAACAAGCCATCATCGAATTTACTGCTGAGACTTTTCGACCTGGCTACCGAAACCATTTTCGCCGCCAGCATCGCAAGACAGCACAATGAGGCGAAACCACTAATGGATAATATGACCCACCACGACGAGCGCTTGCCGACCAAAACCTATATCTGGGGAATTACCATCGGCGACGACGCTGTCTGCTTCACCCAGGACTTTCTGGTTGAACAGGGCAACCTGATTAACACCGAGATTGGCGGCCGCAACATTGTCGTCGCCTGGAATCCTGTCTACGAAAGTGTCGGCGCCTGGTACAACGACAGTGGCAAGCCGATCAGGCAGGTTGATTTCTTTGGCGAGTCAGATCAGGGGAGTCTGACCAGGGTAGAAACACTGAAACCCGGTATGTTCTGGCATGTATGGGTGGAGTTCTTTCAACAAACCGATATAAACCGGCTCGCTGAAAATCAACAAGCTGCGTGACCGGTAACGCCGGCCCAGCGCAGGGTAAAAAACTGGAAACTGTTTGACGGTTATCGTTACATTTGTTTTGATTATAAAAGTAACCTTGCCGACGCGATGCTCAATCCGGATTTATTAATTACAGGAGATACCAATGCAGTTCATTTTCAACATAGGTTTACTTTTAGGTTTAGTAGCCGGTGCTAGCCTCGCCGCTGATATCGTACGCGATTCCGAGTACTACATTCTTGAGGCGCAAAACGCTAAGGCCTGGGCCGAAGATGACAAATCGGTGGATAATAAACTCGCTGCATTCCGCAAGAATAATGCTGGTAAGCCTCCTAATATTGTTTACATTTTAATCGACGATATCGGCTTCGGTGACCTGGGAATGCCAGAGCTAAACGCGATACGCGGATACAAAACTCCCAACATCAATAAATTTGCGCGGGAGGGTATGCGTTTCGCGCGAATGTACACCGAGCCCTCCTGTACGCCTACCCGTGTTGCCTTCATGACCGGGCGTCAACCCCACCGTAACGGCATGGGCGACACCGCAGTCGATATTGCGGGCTTCGGTCTTGCCGGTAAAGAAGTCACCCTGGCCGAGATCCTCTCCGAGTCTGGCTATAACACCGTACATATCGGCAAATGGCATATGGGTGACATCCAGGAAGCCTGGCCCAATCACCAGGGTTTTGACTTTGCCGCATTTCCGATACACCAGCAGGGTCAGCTCACGATTTTCCACGATGATGCCGCTGACGAAGAAATTTCCTACGGAATCGGTAAGAATAATTATGACGACCGTTTTACGATCGACAACTGGTTGCGGCCGGATGCTGGCGCCATGGTAACAGGTGTGGAGGGCAAACGCGGTGAACCGGTGCAGGAGGTTCACATGAAGGCGGGCGAACGCTGGAACGAGGCCAAGTATCACGAGATGAATGTGCGCTACCAGCGACAAGCTCTGGAACATCTGCGTGACCTGGCCGGGAAGGATGAGCCCTTCTTTTTGCAATACTGGCCGCTGTACCCGCTCGTGGGTCCGCGCACCACGACTGCTGAATACACGACACCCAACGGTGGTGTCTACGTCGAAAAAATGAAACTGATCGACAGCTGGATCGGTGACCTCATGGCGGAGATGGAGACACTCGGGGTGGCCGACAACACCATCGTGATCATCATGGGTGACAACGGTCATTTCACCAAATACTCGCCGGGTTCGGGCTTCACGCCGATGGTCTACCGTGGCGGCAAGGGTGACACGACCGAAGGCGGTATCCGCGTCGATGCCTTCGTTCGCTGGCCCGGCATGATCGAGGCCGACT
>JBGUEB010000342.1:0-2948 GCA_041821565.1 Gammaproteobacteria bacterium
TGATCTGCCTAGAACCAGGTGCGAAGAATCTCCATTGTTGAGGAAGGCATGGGGATCGATGGGCGTTACCGATCTGGATGAATGGGTAGATTTAGAGTATGAAAAAGCAAAAGATCTAGATAGCGATCCGTAATCGAGCTAATCGAGATATTTGGTTTACGGATGGCATCTCTATTTTACAATAGAACCTAGAATAGCCGCTTTGGGCACAAAGCCGCCTATCACTATCCAGCCGCACAGACGGCGGCTATCTGAGTCAAAGCAGCCATCCAGCAGTGGTGCGGTTTTGTGTTATCCTGTCCCGGCCTGGTGGAGCAAACCACCCTTTAACTAGAGGTTATTCTATGAACGCGAAAGCCAACGGCTTTCCCGGGAAACCGTGCCTGCGACCGCAGGATCCGCGCTTCTCCTCGGGGCCGTGCAAAAAATTTCCTGGCTGGGACCCCGGCCAACTTAACACCCAATTCCTTGGTCGCAGCCATCGCGCCAAAATCCCTAAAACGCGGCTTTCCAGTGCTATTGAGCGCTCGCATGCGTTGCTGAACCTGCCCGCAGACTGGAAACTTGGCATCGTGCCTGGCTCCGATACCGGTGCTTTCGAGATTGCGATGTGGTCGATGCTGGGTGCACGCCCGGTTGATGCGCTGGTCTGGGATAGCTTCTCAGCCGATTGGGCAAAGGATCTTGGCTCACTGGATTTACCTCGACTCACTGTCCACGAAGCGGATTACGGTGATTTGCCTGATCTATCCCAGGTCGATGCCGACAACGATGTGGTTTTCGTTTACAACGGTACTACCAGTGGCGTGCGCCTGCCGAACCTGGATTGGCTGAGTGATGAACGGACTGGCCTGGCATTTTGTGATGCGACATCGGCGGCATATGCGATGCCAATGGACTTCGCGAAACTAGACGTGGTGACCTGGTCCTGGCAAAAAGTGTTGGGCGGTGAGGCTGCGCATGGAATGCTGGCCCTTAGTCCACGGGCGGTAGAGCGTCTGGAAAGCTACAGTCCTCCACGGCCACTACCCAAATTATTTCAGCTCACCAAAAATGGAAAACTGAATGAGGGGATATTTAATGGCGCAACCATTAATACCCCGAGCATGTTGGCAGTAGAAGATTTGCACACCACCCTCGACTGGGCAGAGAACATCGGCGGCCTGGAGGTACTCTGGCAACGTACGCAGGATAATTTCAACTGCATAGCTCACTGGGTAGAACAAACGTCCTGGATAGACTGGTTAGCCAGTGATGCGCCAACGCGGTCGCCGACGTCAATGTGTCTGAAGATTGTTGACCCCGCGTTCGAACAAATGCCAAAGCCCGATCAACAGTCAGCGATCAATTTAATGCTAGGATGGCTGGAGCAGGAAAACTGCGCGCTCGATATAGGTAATTATCGCAGCGCGCCCCCAGGTTTTCGTATCTGGGGTGGCGCAACGGTCGAGACCAGTGACCTGGAAGCTCTTGGGCCCTGGCTGGACTGGGCATTCGCTAACTACAAACACGAGTCGCAGGAGAACAATCGAAATGACTAAACCACGCGTACTAATAGCCGATTCCATGTCGAGTCAGGCGTTGGCTATCTTCGAAGATCGGGGTGTTGAAGCCATTCAATCTGGAAAGCTAAGTGAACAGGAACTGTTTGATACGATTGCTGATTTCGACGGCCTGGCAGTTCGTTCGGCAACAAAGGTTACGGGTGAATTGCTGGAATACGCTAAAAAACTCAAGGTAGTCGGTCGCGCCGGCATCGGAGTCGATAATGTGGATATTCCCGCCTGCACTAAAAAAGGTGTTGTGGTAATGAATACACCCTTTGGTAACGCCATCACCACGGCGGAACATGCGATGGCGATGATGCTGTCTTTGGCCAGGCATATACCCCAGGCGAATGATTCGACCCAGGCAAGCAAATGGGAAAAGTCCAAATTTATGGGAATGGAACTGACTGGCAAACTGCTGGGTATTATCGGTGCGGGTAATATCGGTTCGATCGTGGCGAAAAAATCGATCGGTTACGGTTTGCGCGTCCAGGCTTACGACCCATTTTTAACCGAGCAACGTGCAGACCGTATGGGTATACATAAAGTCGATCTGGATACGCTGCTGGCAACCTCCGATATTATTTCGCTGCACGTGCCAAAAACGCCGGAGACAGCAAATATCATTAGCGCCAGTGCGCTCAACAAGATGAAGCGCGGAAGTTTGTTAATCAATTGTGCACGCGGCGGCCTGGTTGACGAGCTGGCATTGCTAGCTGCACTCAATAGTGGTCATCTGAAGGGTGCGGCACTGGATGTTTATGAAGTCGAACCAGCCAAAGATAACCCCCTGTTTGGTCTGCCGAACGTGATTTGTACCCCGCACCTGGGTGCCTCTACGGTTGAAGCGCAGGAAAAAGTAGCGGCCCAAATTGCCGAACAAATCAGTGACTATCTACTCAGTGGCGCGATCAATAATGCACTAAATGCACCCAGTCTGAGCGCTGAAGAAGCTAAGAAACTAAAACCCTATTTGCAGCTCGCGCAACGTCTCGGTTCGTTCGTCGGGCAGCTCACACACGATCCGATTCGTTCGCTGACCATTACCTATGGCGGTGAGGCAAATGAGTTGAACATAATGCCACTCACTATCCAGGTGATTCAATCATTACTCGAGCATCACAGTAGTTTCGTTAATTCGGTCAATGCACGAGAGTTGGCTCGCGAGAGAAATATCGATATTATTGAGGCCCATAATGAAGGCAAGGATGAGTATCCTTGCCGAATCACGGTGCTAGTGGAGACCGAATCGGTCTCACGCAGTATTAGCGGTACCCTGATTAAGAATCGTCCACGTGTGATCGACGTCAAGGGTATTGAACTTGAATCGGAGCTGGGCGAGCACATGCTTTACATCACCAATTTGGACGCACCGGGCGTGATCCGTGATATAGGCACAAC
>JBGUEB010000343.1:0-2927 GCA_041821565.1 Gammaproteobacteria bacterium
AGAGTACCTATCTCCGGGCGTCAATATCGAGCTCCTCAAAACTAGTCGATGTAAGCTTGTTCATTAAGCGTGTTCATATTGATCAAAAAGCGTGTTCATATTGATCAAACATCAGCTAAAGGAATCAACTGCAATACCCATAACGCTACTCGACCCTGCCATTATGGTACGCCTTAAGCCTTCACTGCGAGGTAATATGTGTTCGGCAAAAAAAGTCGCCGTGCTTATTTTATTACGATAGAAATTACCATCGGCACCTGCTAGCAGATGTCGCTGGGCCGCTACTGCCGACTTCGCCATCAGCCATCCACAGACGACATTGCCGACAAGCATTAAATAATTCACTGCTATCGAACCCGCCAAATCCGGATCATCCGTTGCCTGCTTAAGAAACCACCCGGTTGTATCGTCCAGCGCCTGTACCGCAGTAGCGAAATGACTTGAGATGGATTTTAGCTCTTCGCCTGCTGATTCAAGCTCGGATTTAAACGAATTCAATTCAGACAGTAGTTCAGCCATTGCAAGGCCCTTGTCACGCAGGAGTTTACGTCCGATCAGGTCCAGTCCCTGAATTCCAGTAGTACCTTCGTATATAGTCAGTATCCTGGCATCGCGCATGTACTGGGCAGCACCTGTTTCTTCTATGAAGCCCATGCCGCCATGAATTTGCACACCCAGGTAAGTCACTTCCTGCGCCATTTCGGTTGGCCACGCCTTAGCCACGGGGGTTAACAGATCCACCCGGCGCTGATGTTTTGCTTTTTCCTGTTCGGCGTTCCAATGATGCGCAAGGTCGAATTCAGATGCAGAGACATAGGCGAGCGCCCGACCCGCTTCAGTAAGCGCACGCATTTGCATTAACATGCGGCGCACATCGGCATGGTGAATTATGGTCACGCGACCCTGCTGCCCGTGCGTGTATCCCTGCACCCGCTCCTGCGCGTAAGCAAGCGCTCGTTGATAAGCTCGTTGAGAAAGTCCAACACCCTGCATACCCACTTCGAGTCGCGCATGGTTCATCATCGTAAACATGCAGGCGAGACCGTTATTCCCCTCACCCACCAGGTAACCAATGGCACCGCCCGCATCGCCGTAACTCATAACACAGGTTGGCGAAGCGTGAATGCCCAACTTGCTCTCCATAGACACAACCCTTAGATCATTACGCTCACCTGGCGTACCGTCATCGTTGACATGGTACTTAGGCACCAAAAACAGGGAGATACCTTTCACACCTTCGGGCGCATCCGGCAAACGCGCCAGCACCAGGTGCACGATATTGTCAGCCATCTCGTGCTCGCCCCAGGTGATGAATATCTTTTGTCCGGTAATACGGTAATAGTCAGCTTCGGGTACAGCCCTGGTTTTCACCGCAGCCAAATCGGTACCGGCCTGCGGCTCGGTCAGGTTCATGGTCCCAGACCACTCACCAGCAACCATTTTTTCCAGAAACCGGGATTTCAGTGCTTCACTGGCATGCTGACTGATAGCTTCGATGGCACCGGATGTGAGCAACGGACACAGTGCCAGTGACAAGTTCGAGCCGCTCCACATTTCGGTGGCTGCCGACTGCAGGAGGTAGGGTAAACCCTGTCCGCCATAGTCGGTCGATTGACTAATCCCCTGCCAGCCGTTTTCGACGAACTGGCGATAGGCATCGGCGAATCCACCAGGGCTCACTACCGCCCCGTTTTCTATATGCGTACCGGCCTCGTCTCCCGATTGATTAATCGGTGAAAATACTTCGGTGGCAAGCACCGCCGCCTGTTCAAGAATCGCCGCCACCATATCGGCTGTTGCGTCTTCAAAACCAGGCAAACTGGCGATTTTTTCCAGGTTGGCGAGTTCATCGATGACAAATTGCATATCCTTTAGAGGGGCCTGGTAATCAGACATGATATTTACCTATGGATAGATAGTTAGTCATAAAACCTGACGGATTCGGACACCGTGGCTCGGGTTGGGCAAATCTGATTTTCAGGACATGATTTATCTTCGTATCCAAACGAGATGCCAAACAGCAATTTCTGCTCCGGTTGAATATTGAGCTGTGCACGAACCACCTCAGCGTTGTAACCGAGTATTGTCTGCGGGCAACTGGCGATGCCATGGAATTGCATGGCCAACATCAGGTTTTGAGCATAAATTCCTACATCGACAGCCTCGCGAATGCCACCCCAGTCGGGCATGAACAGGAAGACCACGTGGGGGGCATCAAAAAAAACCAGGTTGCGCAAGAAAGCCTGTCGCTTACCTTCGGTATCTTCGCGCGTCACACCCAGAGCCTGATACAACATCTTGCCAACATCCACTTGCCGCCGTCTGTAAACACCCTCGTATTTCGCGTCGTATGGAAAATCGAGCACGTACTCACCCTCACCGATAGTTTTCAACAGCGTCTCACTCATTGTGTCCCTGGATGTACCCGAAAGTACATGTGGCAACCATGGTTGGGAATTGCAGTTCGAGGGCGCGCTAGCGGCCACCGAGAAAATCTCATCGAGTAAGTCCTGTGCTACGCGGTCGGGCAGAAAAGCCCTGATGGAACGCCGTGAGCGCAGCAGGTCTGAAAATTCCTGCGCCAGTTCGGGTGTCTTTTCTTCAGTTTTAGATAAAGGTGTCAACTTAGTGCCTGATTTTTCATGCCTGGTGATTGTCGCACAGAAAACGATAGACCCCAATCAGCAGAGTTAGTTCGGGCACCAGGATTACCGCGGGCGCGGTAGATTCTGCTTAAATCCGACATACTGCTAGCCCGCATATTGCACGAAGGCGGCACGCATATGAATAAATATTTTTACAATTCAATGATTTATTGGAGAATGTTGATATGATTGAAAATTACAGTTTGCGCCTGAACGAATTCAGGAAAAATCTGGCTGCCAATCTTGATCGATCCCCCTTGATCCATAGCTATTGCTATGCAT
>JBGUEB010000344.1:0-2919 GCA_041821565.1 Gammaproteobacteria bacterium
GATGCCCCATATTGTTTCAGTAGCGAACGATGCAACTGTGTCGGATAACCTTTATGCCGGGCAAATTGATACTGTGGGTATAGCTCATCAAGCACCAGCATCTGTTGATCACGGTATTCTTTTGCCAGTATTGATGCGGCTGAAATACAGGGTTCGTACAGGTCTCCTTTTATAATCGCGCGCATGCTTAAACCGTCGATATCTGGAACTCGATTGCCGTCTATCAGGGCCTGTTCTGGATTCGGTTCGAGCTGGACAATCGCCCTTTTCATCGCCAGCATGCTTGCCTGGAGTATATTGATTTCGTCAATTTCGGTGCAACTGGCCTCGCCAATAGCCCAGGCTATCGCATTTTGCCTGATTTCCAGGTCGAGTGACTTACGCCTGGCGGCGCTGAGTTTTTTAGAATCGGTCAGTCCCTCAATACTTCGAGACTCGTCCAGAATTACTGCCGCGGCAATAACCGAACCGGCCAATGGGCCCCGCCCCGCCTCGTCGACGCCCGCGATGAGTTTCGCATTTAGGATTTCATACATATATAATGCGCCGTCTAAAATTTACCGATCTCGTTATGTTCAGGTTGCTTAAAATATCAGTCGTGGTTAATTTACGACAACACTCCCGGAGCCTGGATCTAGATCCGGCCAAACCAGGGCATCCGGCAAGCTGGTTATGACTATGACAATCAGCTTCAGACTAGCCCTGACTAGCCAGATAGCCAGTAAAGGCCATTATAAATTCGTCGGCAGTTTTCTGGAAGCAGGAATTGCATTCAGCCCCATCTATTTCGAAAAAGTTAACAGTTAATATGCTCGAAAATCCACATGTCATGATACTCGCAGGTGAAACTTCGGGTGATGCCCACGCGGCCGAGATGATCGACCAGATCTGGCAGCTAAACCCCGATATCCGCATCAGTGGGATGGGCAGCCGGGAAATGAAAAAGGCGGGTGCCGAGGTATTTTTTGACTCATCAATTATTGCCGTTATGGGCCTGGTGGAAGTGTTAAAACACTGGGGTGATATCAGGCGCGCGATGAAGATCGTTGAGCGTCAGCTCGAACAGACACGCCCTGATCTACTGGTGTTAGTCGACTATCCCGAATTTAATTTGAAAATGGCGCGCCACGCCCGGGAACTCGGTATTAAGGTTTTGTTTTACATCAGCCCTCAAATCTGGGCCTGGCGTCCAAAACGTATCAGTAAAATCGGCCGACTGGTAGACCACATGGCGGTCATATTCAAGTTTGAAAAAGCTTATTATGAGCGCGCCAGTATCCCCGTCAGCTTTGTTGGACACCCACTGGTTGACAAGGTAGCCACCACCCAGTCCAAAGACGAAGTCAGGCAGCATCTGGGGCTTGAGCGGAATATACCCGTGATAGGTTTATTCCCCGGTAGTCGTAATAGCGAGATTGATCGACTGCTACCGCTGATGCTGGAAACTGCAGGTCAGATGACGCGGACCAATCCACGACTGGCATTTGTACTACCAGTCGCAGCAGCACTGGATTTCGAGGCGATAAAGCGACAATGTGCACAGTCAAACACAAATATTCTGGTAACACGGGACGATATTTATAACATAATTACCTGTTGCGATAGTATCGTATCCTGCTCGGGAACCGTCACTCTCGAAATAGCACTGCTGGGCGTACCGATGTGTATCGTCTACAAGATGTCATCTTTGTCCTACCATATTCTACGCCATTTAATAAAGATCCCGCATGTAGGCCTGGTTAATATCGTCGCTGGAAAATCCGTGGTACGTGAGTTTTTACAGACCGCGGCTAGCGCAGAAAACGTAAGCGCGGAAATGTTCAGAATCATCAACGACCAGACCTATCGAGAGGGAATCAAGAGTGACCTGCTAATCGTTCGCGAAAATCTCGGAGAGGGCGATGGTTCGGGCAAAATGGCAAGGCTAGTACTATCTATGCTTGCATCAGCAAGGTCAGTATCGCAGCAGTAATTAGGGTTTTCATACATCTATGCAACCCATTAACTACTAATTAGATATATTGAAGAGGAAAAAATAATGGCCGTTAGTGAAGCACAGTCAGAAGGCATAACAATGAGTGGTGGTGGTCTCTATTCGCTTGCCACGACTGGCGCCAAAGATGTTATCGATGCGGCCACTCCGCTTGTATTAGAGGCGATCGAGGCCTTGCCGTTAGCCAGTATCGAAAAAGGTTTCACTATATCCGACATGGGTAGCGCCGATGCGGGTACATCCCTGTCCATGATTGGCAAGGTTATAGATGCGGTTTCGAAGCGTGTGCCCGCGGCACCAGTCAGTGTCGTCTATACCGATCAGCCGCGTAATGATTTCAACGCGCTAATTACCAATATTTATGGCCTTGGACCTTTCGAAACTTATCTGGACAAAAGAGACAATGTCTATCCCCTGGTATCGGGTACGTCTTTTTATCGCCAGATTATTCCCTCGGATAGTCTGAACCTCGGATTTTCAGCCACCGCGATGCACTGGCTTAGCAGCAAGGTTTGTAATATATCAAACCATGTGCAGGCGGTTGGTGCTGCCGGTGCCGAACTAAAAGCTTTTCAGGATCAGGCTCATAGTGACTGGCGCCAAATACTGTTGCACCGGGCCTACGAACTTAAATCTGGCGGTAAACTGGTGTTGATCAATTTTGGCACCGACGAGCAGGGACGCTATCTGGGTAATACCGGCGGCATCAACATGTTTGATACTTTCAATGCTATCTGGGAATCGTTTCTGGATATGAAGCGCATTACTCGAGAGGAATACGAGAATATGACACTGCCGCAGTATTACAACTCGGTAGAAGAATTTTCAGCGCCGCTGGTCAATCCAGATGAAGTGGTTTACAAGGCTGGCCTGAGGCTAGACCACATTGACACAGGCATCGTCAAATGCCCCTTTGCCGAGGATTT
>JBGUEB010000345.1:0-2901 GCA_041821565.1 Gammaproteobacteria bacterium
GGAAGATTCAGAGGGAGTCTTCGCGGGTCGCGACCTGGATGCGCGGGGCACCTGGATGGGGGTAAGTAGAAAAGGACGATTTGCGGCCGTGACTAACGTGCGCGAGCCGGGCATGTTGGCTCCAGCGAGGTTATCGAGAGGGAAGCTGCCGCGCGAGTTCCTTGCCGGTAACGAAGCGGCCGAAACCTTTATTGAGCAAATCAAGCCCGAAGCCGATGATTATGCGGGCTTTAACCTGCTCATTGGTGACAGTGCGGGATTGTTTTTTTACTCGAACCGGCAAACCGGGGTAATTGAAATTCCTGCGGGTATTCATGGCGTCAGCAATGGCCTGTTTGACGAGGCCTGGCCGAAGCTTAACTCGGGCAAGCAGGACCTTGCCAGGGTGCTTGCAGCTGACCCCGACACCGATAACCTGATGCGAATTCTCACCGATAATAACATCGCCGAAGACGAGCATTTGCCCGCTACCGGTGTCAGCCTCGACATTGAACGAATGTTATCCAGTCGATTTATTCGATCTGCCGACTATGGCACGCGCGCCTGCAGCGTGGTCAAATTTGATAACCACAACCAGATCAGCTTTGTTGAGCAGAATTACACTGACGCCGGAACCATCGGCGCATTGATCACCGAGCAAATCGAGATAGCAAATTGAGTCGCTGCCGGCGCTTCTGGTCAAGTCACGAATCAATAGCGCTTGCGAAATTAAAAACCTGGTAGCTATTTTGTCGCAAGCTTTCAATCAACTCCTGTTCCGAAACATCGCGTAACCCAGCCATCGTTTTTAGATGTTCGACGATATAGGCCGGCTCGTTCAGCTCACCGCGATGATGCGCACCGGGTTGATCGGGGGCATCCGATTCGATCAGGAGTCCGTGTGCCGGCACACTGGCCACCACCGCGCGTAGTTTTTTAGCGCGCTCAAACCCGACTGTCGCGGCAATGCCGAGCTTGAAGCCGAGATCTATCAATTGCTGTGCCTGCTGCAGGCTTCCGGAAAAACTGTGTATAACACCGCCTGGCAGCCTATTTTTGCGAAGCAGGCTAATGACTTCGTCCATTGCCTTGCGGACATGGACAATCACCGGTAAACGGTGATTAATGGCCAGTTGCAGTTGTTCATTAAACAATTGAAACTGCCATTTTTGGTCGACCCTGGACTCATAAAAATCGACCCCGCATTCACCCACCGCGACTGGTTTTTCCCGATCCAGCCATTCATCGAGTTCCCCGAGATGCGCTGTTTGATGCTGCTCGATAAACATCGGGTGTAAGCCGTAGGCTGGATATATACCATTATAGGTCACGGCAATCTGCTTAACCCTGTCCCAGCGATTAGCCGTAGTAGCGGGAACGACTATCTTGTTTATTTGCAATGCCCTGGCGCGTGCCACTACCTGGTCACGATCCGCATCAAAGCGATCATCGTCCAGATGACAGTGACTATCAATCAACTCCATCGGGTTTTTCCAGCACAACGACAGGTCGATATTCTTCCGCCTGTAAACCACTCGAAAATATCAGGATCAGGTATAGACAAGCGTCGAAACATTGTTAAGCCTGCCGCCGACGAGTCATCAAATCCTGCATGATCGGGGTAAAGATAATTTCCATTGCCATTCCCATTTTGCCACCAGGAACAACAATCGTATTTCGCCGTGACATGAATGAACCCTGGATCAGAGATAAAAGATTAGAGAAATCGATGTGCCTGATATCTGGGTTTTTGAAGCGGATTACGACAAAACTTTCATCCAGTGTTGGGATATCACGCGCAATGAACGGGTTCGAGGTATCCACTGTCGCCACGCGTTGAAAGTTGATGTCGGTTTGCGAAAACTGCGGGGTTATATATTTTACATAGTCAGGCATTCGTCGCAGGATGTTATCGACGATCTCTTCAGCATCATAACCGCGGTCATTGCTATCGCGATGGATTTTTTGAATCCACTCCAGGTTGACAACTGGTACAACTCCGACCTTAAGGTCCACGTATTTGCTCAGATCAACTTCATCGGTTTTTACGAGTCCGTGAAGACCCTCATAAAACAACAGGTCGGTATCGGCTTCGACCTCCTCCCATGGGGTAAAATCACCCGCCTTGAGATTGAGCCCCAGTCGCTCATTATGCTCGGCTGCCTCGGTATAATTGTGAAGATAGAAACGTTTTTCACCCGTTCCACTATCAGCATAAGTTTTAAACAGCTGGCCCAGACGTTCTAGCAAGTTGGCCTCCGGTCCGAAATGACTGAAGTTCTGCCCCGAACGATTCGCCTCGTCTACCTTGTTCTTCATTGCCTCTCTATCGTAGCGGTGAAAACTGTCACCCTCGATCACTACCGATTTAATTTTCTGACGTAAAAAGATTGATACCAGTGCTTTTTTCACGGTCGAAGTACCAGCGCCAGAAGAGCCGGTAATAACCATGACAGGGTGTTTTCGTGACATATAGCATCTCCAGATTAGCCGGGAACCCCTGATAAAGACCGGGGAACCGGATTTGTGCCAGGTCCGATTTTATCGTTTTCTGGACTTAATCGCGAACAGCATGACCTGACTAATTTTCGACTGTAGAACCCCAATAGAGATATTCCCCTATCCTGTTTTCATGCCATGATTATGATAACGATAAATTTTTACATCAAGCGGGTTTTGTACGGTTAATTTAATTTGTGTAAACTAGACCAGCCGGTTCTTAATCGCAACTGCTGAGTAGAGCGAGTTCCCATGGGGGCTAACACACAAATTAGAACCCGTAGTCTGAAAACTGACTGGATGGTTCACCTGTGATACCGCGATTTCATTACTAACCTTGTGCCTCATTGGAACCAGTCTCCCAGGCGCAGGCGGCATAAAACCCTTAGCGGGTACAACTGTACCCCACAAATGCCAACCGCC
>JBGUEB010000346.1:0-2900 GCA_041821565.1 Gammaproteobacteria bacterium
GCAGCTTTTGTCATTGTCGGAGCCTCTAACGCCGTGAATCTTACCGACGGTCTGGATGGCCTGGCCATCGGACCGGTGATTATTGCCGCCACGACCTACATGATTTTTGCCTATGTGGCCGGTCATGTCAAAATTGCCAATTACCTGCAAATTAATTACGTGCCCGGCAGCGGAGAATTGGCGATTTTCTGCGGGGCTATTGTCGGTTCCGGAATGGGGTTTTTGTGGTTTAACACTTATCCGGCTCAAATTTTTATGGGCGACGTCGGCGCCCTTGCCCTGGGTGCCGCTCTCGGTGTCGTCGCGGTAATCGTGCGTCAGGAGGTAGTGCTGTTTATCATGGGCGGGATTTTCGTGGTCGAGACGGTATCGGTGATGGTGCAGGTAGCATCATTTAAAATAACTGGCCGGCGCGTATTCCGCATGGCGCCGCTACATCACCACTATGAATTAAAGGGCTGGCCGGAACCCAGAATTATCGTTCGGTTCTGGATTATCACGGTGGTGCTGGTGTTAGTCGGCCTGGCGAGTCTGAAGATTCGGTAATGTTATCGATGAACGCCCAGCGCCATCAGCACGAAGATCTTAACTACCTGGTGGTTGGTCTCGGCCTCACTGGTTTTTCGGTGGCTAACTATTTACTGGCGCATGATTACCGTTGCCGGATCCAGGATACGCGCGATATACCGCCATACCTGCATGCGCTGCAAGAGCATTTCCCGCAAGCCAATGTCTGTAAACAGGCGCTGGATCGCGAATTGATCAACTGGGCCGATGTGCTCGTGGTAAGTCCTGGTCTGTCGATCAGGCAAGCGGAAATTCTGCAGGCGGTTGAACTCGGTAAATCCGTGATCGGTGACATCGAACTATTTGCCCGGTCCGCCGATAAGCCGGTGATTGCGATAACGGGTTCAAATGGAAAAAGTACGGTAACAAAATTACTCGGTGAAATGATGCGGGCCGATGGAAAGGTGGTAGCGGTGGGCGGTAATATCGGTACTGCGGCCCTGGATTTACTCGAAACCCCGGTTGATTGTTATGTTCTCGAACTGTCTAGTTATCAACTGGAGACGACACAATCACTGAAACCCCAGATCGCCACCGTACTTAATTTGTCCGAGGATCATCTCGATCGTTATGTTAGTTATGCCGACTATATCAGTGCCAAACTACAGATCTACAACAATGCCGAAATTTGCGTTAGCAATTACGACGATGAGACCACCAGGCATGCCGCAGGCGATATTCTGTTTAGCCTGGATCCAGAGGCTGCGGTCGATTTTGGACTGGTGCGCGATGACGGCAACTGGTTGGCGTATCGTGGTGAGCCCTGGTTAAAGGTAAGCGAACTGAAAGTATCGGGGCGGCACAATTGGGCCAACTGTCTGGCGGCGATGGCGCTCGCGCATACGGCAGGGGTGTCGAAGAAAGCAATCATCGAAGCACTGAAAAATTTTGAAGGTATTCCCCATCGCAGCCAGTGGGTGGCCGAGCATAATGGCGTTGAGTGGATAAATGATTCCAAGGCGACCAACATCGGTGCTGCCAGGGCTTCAATCGAGGGAAGGGATCGACCCGTCATTCTGATCGCCGGCGGGCAGTCGAAGAATGCCGATATGAGCGTCCTGCGCCAGGTTTTGAAGGAACGCGTCAAGTTGGTTTTATTGATGGGAGAAGACGCTGAAAAAATAGAACAGGCCTGGCGCGGATCGACTCGTATCGAACGCGTAGACAACATGGAGGCGGCGGTTAAACGGGCAAGCGATGAGGCCGAGGCAGGGGATTGCGTGTTGCTCGCGCCAGCCTGTGCCAGTTTCGACATGTACGAAAAATTTGAGGATCGTGGCGAAGATTTTATGCAACAGTTACGGGGTTTGATCGATGGCCAGGCTTGAAGGGCAGGCCGTGCGTGGTGACAGGTTGGCAGAACCGCCAGCCAGTGATTTAGCCCAGAATGTAGATCGAAGCATCCTCTTGATATACGTGATTCTGATATTAATTGGCCTGGTGATGGTAACGTCTGCTTCCATCGGTATCGCTGACCAGCTTACCCAGGATCCCTTTTACTACGGTAAACGTCAGTTTTTTCGCATCATACTTGGCCTGTTGATGGTTTGGCTGGCCTTTAAAATTCCGCTCAACTTTTGGAAAAACAATGGCCTGGTACTAATGCTGGGTTCTATTGCATTGCTTGGTTTCGTACTCATTCCGGGAATTGGACACACGGTTAACGGCAGTACGCGTTGGTTAAATTTTGGTGCCTTTACCTTTCAAATATCAGAAGTATCGAAGTTATTTTTGATTATTTATTTGAGCGGATATTTAATTCGCCGCAGTGAAGAAGTGCAAACTAATACCATGGGTTTCGTCAAGCCGATGTTGGTATTGGCGATTGCCAGTGGTTTACTGATTCTTGAGCCAGATTTCGGCGCGGCAACGGTATTGTTACTGACTGGTCTCGGTATGATGTTTCTAGGGGGGGTACGTTTCGGACAATTTACGCTGTTCCTGCTCGGCACCCTGGCCATCATGGTATTGCTTGCCGTTTCTTCTCCATATCGATTGTCACGTATCACTTCATTTATGGATCCCTGGGCCGACCCTTTTAACAGTGGTTTTCAACTAACCCAGTCGCTCATCGCAATCGGTAATGGCGGCTGGTTTGGCAGTGGTTTAGGCGGCAGCATACAGAAACTTTTTTATCTGCCTGAAGCGTATACCGATTTTTTGTTTGCAATATATGCGGAGGAATTCGGCCTGGCCGGAACCGTGGTATTGATTGCACTGTATTCATTATTTGCCCTGCGTTGCTTTTCTATCGGCAAGATGGCGCTGCACGGGCAACAGGTTTTCGGTGCCTACCTGGCTTATGGCGTGGGTCTGCTAGTCACCTTGCAGGC
>JBGUEB010000347.1:0-2898 GCA_041821565.1 Gammaproteobacteria bacterium
GGCTGCCACGGATGCCAGTAGCTCGATCAGTACATCGTTGAACGAAGCCGAGATTGAAAAAGTAACTGCGATCATTGCCAGGGCGATGGAGATGGCGGTACTCGAAGCAAGTTCTCAGCATTCCAACGTCTGCACTAACTGCCTCAGTCATGAAATGGACCTCGCACACAAGATTCGAGAACAGATGGAACTTAAAAAAATAGCGTTAATCGCTAATCTGTCGGGCTTGCGATAAATCAGTAGCTGCATTTTTCTCTACAGAATTTACGCACTAGATTCTCTTTATTTGCCTGCTATGCGGGTTAGCTGTAATTTAGGGTATTCAACAGAAGGTCAGTATGGCCTATAATTTCACAGGGTATCTATAGCAAGCTTGTCCCCAAGCTTCGGGAAAGGAGGGTGAAATGATTTTAGCTGAATTGTTACGTCAGAGAAGCGACGAGGTTTTCAAAATTAAAGCCACTGACTGTATCGCTGATGCAGCCAATGAGCTAACGAAAAAGAAAATAGGCGCCTTGTTGGTCGAGGATGACTCCGGGAAAATAGTCGGAATTTTGTCTGAGCGAGATATAGTTGGCGGCATGGGCCCGCATGGTGCCGACCTGCACGATGTGCCGGTATCGGAATTGATGACTACCAAAATCGTTAAATGCTCTCCAAACGACACGGTTCTGGAGGCGATGGCGATGATGACCGATCGTCGCATCCGGCATTTGCCAGTATTCGATGGAGAAGACCTGGTCGGACTCATCAGCGTCGGCGACCTGGTGAAGTGTCGAATCTCGGAAGTGCAGGCCGAGGCCGAGGCCATGCGTCAGTATATTGGCTCGTAATAACAGGGCGTGCTGAGAACCAGCAATCTTCGCATTAACCTGGATCGACTTTTAAATCGGATCGAGACGCTTGCGCAGATTGGAGCCATCGAGTGCGGCGGTGTCTGCAGAATGGCGCTCAGCGATGAGGATCGACGCGGTCGCGACCTCGTAGTCGGCTGGATGAAGGACCTTAATCTGGATGTATCGATCGACAAAATAGGCAACGTCGTAGGTATTCGAGCCGGAACCGAGCCAGGCAATCCGGTTTTAACGGGATCACATATTGACACGGTCGCGACCGGCGGACGTTATGACGGCAATCTCGGTGTACTCGCCGGCCTCGAAGTAATAGAAACCCTGAATGAAACCAGGCTGACCACGCGCAAGCCACTCGCTGTTGGTTTTTTCACCAATGAAGAAGGTGCCCGCTTTGCACCGGATATGATGGGCAGTGCCGTCCACCAGGGTGTCTTCGCGGTCGAAGATATGCTTAAGGTTACTGGAATCGATGGCTCCAACCTGGGTGAAGAACTGATAAAAACGGGCTATGCGGGTGATGCAGTAACCGGAACCTGTCGTGCCGATTGCTTCGTAGAACTGCATGTCGAACAAGGACCGATTCTCGAGGTCGAAAACTACGAAATTGGCGCCGTCGAAGGTGTTCAGGGCATATCCTGGACCGAGTACCGCTTATCCGGTACTTCTAATCATGCTGGAACCACCCCGATGCGGCTACGCCAGGATGCGGGCTATGTCGCTTCGGCTATATCGGTAGAAGCGCGACGCATAGCAAAATCGATGGGTGGCGATCAGGTGGCGACGGTCGGCGTGACCGAACTTAATCCGAACCTTATCAATGTTATTCCAAAAGCGGCCCTGGTTACGGTTGATCTACGCAATACCAACGAGCTCAAATTACAACATGCCGAGAGTTTGATGGCCGATTTTGTGGCGAAAATCTGTAACAGCGAAGGAGTAGCTGTTGAAAGCCGGACATTAGCCAGGTTTAAGCCTGTGGATTTTGATGCCAGCATGGTTGAACTCGTGGCTGGCACTGCAAGAGCGCTTGATTACAAGGTCAGGAAAATGCCTTCCGGGGCAGGACATGATGCGCAAATGTTCGCTCCCAACTGCCCAACCGCGATGATCTTCGTGCCTAGTCGCGACGGTATTAGTCACAATGTCGCAGAATACACCGAGCCAGAACATCTACGCGCCGGTGCCGATGTTTTACTCCAGGTTTTGCTGGCAAGGAGTTGCTAGGGAGTCTCTGATTAATTCTGAGTGAATCGGGTTGTAGTTCAAAATGCCGGAGCGTTCAGTTCAAGGCGTGGAACGCAAGTAAGACCCAATGGCCAAAGCACTTCATGGGCCACGCTGAGCACTCGCTGCGCTCATGGGGCCAGCTTTAGCAGGGCTATTGCTAAGTTTCACAACGCGGAAATTGACCATTTTGGACACAACACGTTCATTCATGAATTGATCAGAGGCTCCCTAGGAGTATTTATGGTAGGCCAATTGCTTAAGCAGGGTAAATTTTTCATCGGTTTGCATAAAAGGCGCCAGCACCGTCATCAACTTTTTGCGCTCCGCGGAATGAAACCACTGTGACCAGGCACTTTCGGTCGTCCATTTGGCAATCACCAGATAATGGTTCGTACGTTTGGCATCCACCAGTGATTCACCCGAAATATAGCCGGGTGCGTTGGTCATCACACTTAATAATTCGCTCACCGCCTTTTCGTAATGTGACTCGAGGCCTTCGGCTACCTGGCGTTCAATTATTACTTTGATCATTGTCTATTTATATTTTAAGGTTGAATTAACTACAGTTCGGGCGACTATCGATATAAATCTCGCTACACCTGCTCCGAGAGCCTAACAACATCGACTATGGAATTCCAATTTCACGAGTATTTAGCCTAATTAGACAACAATAAATTGTTATGCTGCTACCGCTAGATATACAATCGGTGCATTAAATCAAAATTGCAATAGTGAGGAATATCCATATGAGCTGGCAACGACAAATATTACGCGTCAACCTGTCCAAAGGTGAATGTAAAATAGAACCTCTAAATAT
>JBGUEB010000348.1:0-2884 GCA_041821565.1 Gammaproteobacteria bacterium
AGGAGGCCATCGAAACCTGGTTCGAGCCTTTCCAGCAAGCCGGGGATCTGAAAGCTTTGCTGGACAAATACTATGGCTTCTTTGAAGTATTTGATTATGTCGACACACGCAGATTCATCACGCAAATTAAAAAACGCTACCCGAAATACCATGAACTCTTCAGGGACGCAGCAAAAAAGTACGATTTATCTTACGTACTACTATCTGCCCAGGGTTACCAGGAGTCGCACTGGAAGGCAAATGCCCGCAGTCCGACAGGGGTTCGTGGAATCATGATGCTCACCCTGGATACCGCCAGGGCGATGGGCGTAAAAAGCAGGCTGGACCCGAAACAGAGTATCTTTGGAGGCGCCAAATACATGTCCAGCCTGATCAAACACCGATTCTCGGATGAAGTCAAAGAACCCGATCGAACCTGGCTTGCACTGGCCGCCTACAATGTCGGTCGAGGCCATTTGCACGATGCGCAAACCCTGGCTCGCGAGCAAGGTCTGAGTCCCTATCTGTGGGGCGACGTCAAGCAGGTTCTGCCGCTGCTGGCCGACAAAAAATACTATAGTAAATTAAAACATGGCTACGCCCGCGGCAACGAACCGGTGCGCTATGTGCAGAGAATTCGCGAGTACCAGCATATTCTCGAAAATGAGTTAAATAAGTTGTCGCAACAGGACTAGCCTTGATTATGTTCATTACATTAGTACCGTCGAGTGTTATGCGGATGTTCTATGAAACGGGCCGAGTTGAATTGTAGCGAAGCGCCTGAAGGCGTCGCATCCGTGCGATCAGCGTTTGCCCAGTCGGGTTCGTCCATGGAGATTGGGGGGCCTGGGCTAGTGGTGCGTTGGTGTGGTTGATTCGGCACGGGTTATCAGGTAAGTGAGTTTTTGCGTGATGACGTCCCCTTTCTCCCCAGCAAAACAGGCATTTTTCCTTTTTTTGCGAAGAATTCCACAAGCGTTATTCCAATAACCGGCCTGGATCTTAAATCGAAACTAGCGGCAACCGCTTTCATACTCGGCCTAATTAGCGTATAAGGCCGCGATGAAAATCCCCAAACGAATCAAGCCCCTGGTCGAAGACGGCCTGGTCGATGAAGTGATCCGTCCGCTCATGAGCGGCAAGGAAGCCGATGTGTTCATCGTGCGCTGCGGTAGCGAAATTCGTTGCGCCAAGATTTACAAGGACGTCGACAAGCGCAGCTTCAGGCAAGCAACGCAGTATCAGGAAGGTCGCAAGGTGCGCAATAGTCGCCGCGCCCGCGCGATGGAGAAGGGTTCACGCTTTGGCCGCAAGGAACAGGAGCAGGTCTGGCAGAATACCGAGGTGGATGCCCTGTATCGGCTCGCCCGGGCCGGGGTGCGCGTGCCGAAACCCTATGGTTGCTTCGACGGCGTGCTACTGATGGAGTTGATCTGTGATGAACAGGGTGTCGAGGCGCCCCGCCTGAACGATGTCGCCATGTCGGCCGAGCAGGCCATCGAAGATCACAAGCTGATGATGCGCTATGTCGTACGCATGCTCTGTGCTGGCCTGGTGCACGGTGACCTGTCGGAATTCAATGTACTGGTCGACGACCACGGCCCGGTGATTATCGATTTGCCGCAGGTGGTCAACGCGGCCGCTAATAATCACGCCGAAGGTTTTCTCACGCGCGATATCAACAAGATCACATCCTACTATGGCCTGTTTGCCACCGAGATACTTGATACCCGGTACGCCGGGGAAATCTGGGCCTTGTACGAGGCAGGCGAATTGCACCCGGAAGTTCCTCTCAGCGGTGAGCACGATGCGATCGAGCTGGATGCCGACGTCGACGGCGTCCTCGAGGAAATCAAACAGGCCATGCTCGAAGAACAGCTACGCCTGGCGCGCCTGGAAGAAGCGTTATAAGAATGTAAAGAGTCAGTTTCAAAGCTAGGTCGTTAAGAATATTTTTACGGGCATCGATAAATCTGCCGTATATCACGGTAGATTTTCCCGAAAAATTACAGATATCGGTGCCATACCAGCATCGTAATCACCGTTTTCGCCACTGGCGAAACGTTCCAGCATATCGATTAGCATGCGCGCCTCCTTGCGCGGTACCTGATCGATCACAGCATCCATAACCCCATCGATCAGGAACTCACGAGAGTAGCGTGTAAGTTCATGTCCGATAAAAACAACATCGGTGCCACGCCCGGCTTCTGCCAGTGCCCGGGCGATACCCCGGGTACCAGCCCCAATATCATAGATTCCGACGAGGTCCGGATGCTCGTTGAGCACCTTCTTAACCTGTAGATAGGCGGCTTCATCATCATCCTTGTCTTCGAGGAAGGTGATTATTCTCAAATTTTCGAAACGCTCGCTGAGCACTCTTCTGAAACCCATTTCACGCTCTTCGTGATCGCGCAGCAGGGGACTGCCAGCCAACATTAATACAGCACCGCCAGTCCCGGCCAGGAACCTGCCCATCATATATCCCGCAGTACGCCCGCCTGCCCGGTTATCCAGCCCTACAAAACCCATGCGCCGACTACCGGATAAGTCAGAAACCAGGGTGACTAGAGGTATGCCTTTCTGCACGGCTCGATTAACCGCATCGCGTACCTGAGGACTTTCAATCGCAACAATGGCGATGCCGTCGGTTTGCCGTGATATTCGCTCTACGGTTTCGGCCAGGGCATTCGGATCGAAGCCCTTAATGCGGTGTATACGCATCGAAAGCCCGATATTAGCCGGACGATTGGCGTATTCACGAATCTCTTCTTCGAGGATATCAAAAAAAGCGTTGGTTCCAATCGGCAGAACAACATCGAAACAGAGATTGTTCAGGCGGACTTCGGTTATCGGTGTGATATTGGAACTTCCATTCTCCAGACGCTCAATCACCGCCATGATGTGA
>JBGUEB010000349.1:0-2878 GCA_041821565.1 Gammaproteobacteria bacterium
CAACGGGCGATGAAAAAGGAAACTGTCGAGACCGTCCGTGACGACATATACGAGGTGTCTGCCGTCGGGTGAGATGGCGATGTACTTGCCACCCGTGTTCTCCCTGAGCGGCTCCTTCGTATCTACCTGAACCGCCACCAGCGGTTCTGGAGGCAATGGAAAAATTGAATTTCAAGGTAACCCATGCCTATGGATTGACCGAGGTATACGGTCCGGCGGTCGTATGCTCCTGGCACGAGGAATGGAACGACCTGTCGGTCACCGAGCAGGCCGAGTTAAAATCGCGCCAGGGAGTACGCTATCCGATGCTGGAAAAACTCGTAGTTGCGCATCCCGAAACACTGGAACCGGTACCCCGGGATGGAAAAACTGTCGGCGAGATCATGTTCAGGGGTAATGTCGTGATGAAGGGGTACCTGAAAAACGCCGAGGCTACCAAGAATGCATTCGAGGGCGGATGGTTTCATAGCGGCGACCTCGCGGTATGCCATGAAGACGGCTATATCGAGATCCGCGATCGTTCGAAAGATATTATTATTTCCGGTGGTGAAAATATCTCGAGCATCGAGGTTGAAAAAACACTCTACCGCCACCCGGCGATTCTTGAAGCAGCCGTGGTTGCACAGCCCGATGAAAAATGGGGTGAAACACCCTGTGCATTCGTTACCCTGAGAGATGGGGTGAACAGTATCAGTGAACAGGATATTATTGACTATTGTCGCGATAATATGGCGCATTTCAAAGCACCAAAAACCGTCATTTTCGGTAGTTTGCCGAAGACTTCAACCGGCAAGATACAGAAATTTGTTTTACGCCAACAGGCAGAGGCCGCTTCAGCATGACCGACATTGTTACCCTACGACGAATCCTGAATACCTATAAACGCGTGGCCATGGTTGGATTGTCTGCGGACTGGTGGAGACCGAGTTTTTTCGCCGCCAAGTACCTGCTGGAACATGGTTTCGAAGTTATTCCGGTCAATCCAAAGTACGAAGAAATACTCGGACAAAAATGTTATCCGGATTTGCAATCAATCCCGACGCCAGTCGATGTTGTCGACCTCTTCCAGAAAGCCGAGCGAGTACCGCTTTTCGTTGACGCTGCCATAGAAATTGGCGCAAAAGTAGTGTGGATGCAACTCGGTATTGTTAACGAAGAGGCCGCACAAAAAGCGCGCGATGCCGGACTCGAAGTGGTCATGGATCGATGCATGAAAATCGAATACGCGCGGATTTTCGGCGGGCTCAATACGATCGGTGTAAACACCAAAATAATCTCGGCAAAACGCCCGACGTTTGCGAATTATTAATGAGCTTTGGTTATGCTAATTCCTCCCCTCACCCCTGCCCTCTCCCCGCTGGGGCGGTGCGACGTCTCGCGAGGGCAGGGGTGAGGGGTTTTCGAAACATGTTAACTTAAAGTAGAGAACACCATCATGGCCGATAGAGAATTTGGAATAGAAACACTGTGCCTGCACGCGGGCCAAATCCCCGACTCGGCGACAGGTTCTCGAGCCGTACCCATATATCAAACAACATCTTATGTTTTTGACAGTACCGATCATGCCGCCAGCCTGTTTAATCTGCAAACCTTCGGCAATGTCTATACGCGGCTGACCAATCCGACAACCGCGGTCCTCGAAGAACGTATGGCAGCCCTGGAAAACGGGCGCGCGGCACTTGCGGTAAGTTCAGGCATGGCGGCACAGACCGTCGCCCTGCTGACCCTGATGGAACAGGGTGATGAACTGGTATCGGCGAGCACGCTTTACGGCGGCACCTATTCCCAGTTTGATGTCACCTTTCGAAAGTTCGGCATTAATACCATTTTTGTCGATTCGGATGACCCCGAGAATTTCCGCAAGGCGATTAGCAAAAATACCAAAGCGCTCTACGTCGAGATCATTGGCAATCCATTGAACAACGTCGCGGATATCGAAGCTATCAGCGCGATAGCAAAAGATGCCGGTATTCCACTGGTGGTCGATAGCACGTTTGCAACACCCTATTTGTGCCGACCGATGGATCATGGCGCTGATATCGTGGTTCATTCGGCGACCAAATTTATTGGCGGACATGGGACCTCGATGGGAGGTGTCATAGTCGAGTCCGGCAAGTTCGACTGGGGCAATGGTAATTTCCCCGGCATGACCGAACCGTCAAAGGGCTATCACGGCATTCGCTTCTATGAGACCTTCGGTGACTTTGGCTTTACCGCGAGGGCCCGTTGCGAAACCCTGCGCACGCTCGGGCCCGCAATGAGTCCATTCAATGCCTTTATGTTGCTTCAGGGCCTGGAAACCCTGCCAATACGCATGGACCGTCATTGTGAAAACGCCGTTGGTGTTGCCAAATTTTTACAGCAGCATGCGGCCGTGTCATGGGTGAACTATGCTGGCCTGGAAGACAGCAGCTATGCACCACTGGTGGAGAAATATCTACCCAGGGGTGCAGGTTCTATACTCACCTTCGGTGTTAAAGGCGGTACCGAGGCCGGTGCAAAATTTATCGAAGCTGCTGAATTTCTTAGCCACCTGGCAAATGTCGGTGATGCGCGAACACTTATTATTCACCCTGCCTCGACAACCCATAGACAGCTATCCGAGGAACAGCTAATCGCCGCTGGCGTAACCCCGGATATGATACGTATTTCAGTAGGCCTTGAGACCCTCGACGATATCCTCTGGGATCTGGACCAGGCGCTGGCCAAATCGCAATAGACTGAATTAATTTATACCGCTGCTAATTTCGGTTCAGGATTAAGCTCGAATTCAACTCCGGCCCGTGCCACTGCATTTAACACGGCACGCAGTGAGGCACCCACTATATCCTCGCTACATCCGGCTCCGCAGCTTCGTTGACCGTTGATGCTCAGCTGC
>JBGUEB010000350.1:0-2875 GCA_041821565.1 Gammaproteobacteria bacterium
AGTGCTGGCCGCTGCTGTAGTCGGCCTGATGCATATTCAAATGAGCTCAAAGATCGACTACCAGCTCGATCGCAATCGATTTATGACTAACGAGATCGCTACACTGGATAAGGAAATTGCCGAAATCAGGGATTTAAAAAAAGTTCGACGTAGTTTGCTGGAACGCATGGAAGTTATCCAGTCTTTGCAGACTAGCCGCCCCTCGATCGTACACTTGTTTACCGAAATTGTGAGCACCGTACCGAACGGGGTTTATCTCGAGACTTTAACCCAGGTTGGTGAGAACTTGAAGTTAGACGGTGAAGCTGAATCAAATGCCCGGGTATCCACCTATATGCGAAACCTGAGCGATTCCCTGTGGCTTAAAGATCCCAATTTAACCGTTATAGAGATCGAAGATAAGAAGGTTAAACGGATTAGCGCCTTCACCCTTACTGTAAAGCAAACATCACCTCAAGTAACCAATACTGGTGAAGATGGATTTCAACAATGAATTTTGAAGAAATACAACACCACCTCGAACCTGAAAATATCGGTAACGCGCCATTTTCAGTCAAGATTGGTCTGGTCAGCATTCTTTTTGTAGCGATTGTTGGCGCGGGGATCTATTTTGATACCCAGGAGCAACTGCGAGTCCTGGAAAAACATGAGTTCAAGGAGCTTGAACTAAAGGAAGAATTTAAAATAAAGGCAGCCCAGTCCGCCAAACTTGAATTATACAAGGAGCAACTTGCAGAGATGGAGGTCTCTTTTGGAGCACTGTTACGCCAGCTTCCGGAAACGACAGAAGTCGAATCCTTACTGATTGACGTTTCCCAGACCGGTCTCGCGAGCGGGCTCGAGGTAAAAACATTTAGACCCAGCGCCGAGCAAAAGAAAGGGTTTTATGCGGAACTTCCAATCGCGCTTGAGGTACTCGGCTCCTTCCACCAGCTTGCTACCTTTGTCAGTGGAATCGCGGCATTGCCCAGAATCGTCACGATTAGCGACCTGAAACTGGAACCCTTTAGTGACAAAAATAGTAAAGGGGGTACAACCGCTAAATTAAGGATGTCTGCTACTGCCAAAACCTATCGTTACCTCCAGGAAAACGAGCAATGATGCTGCGAGCACTCTCACTACAACGCCTGCTATTAGCGCTGTCGCTAACCGGCATGCTCGCTGCCTGTAACGATGGCACCAGTGATCTTGCCAATTTTGTTCAGGAAATTAAAAACCAGCCTCCGGGTCGAATTGAGCCCATTCCGGAATTTCAACCCTATCAGAATTTCGAATACACATCGCAGGACCTACGAGACCCATTCAGACTGGTTGACTTTCGGCGACCCGATGAAAATCCTGAAGAAATAGGGAAAATTGCCAGTGGTCCCAAACCAATAATCGACCGACCGCGCGAGCCCCTGGAAGATTTTCCACTGGATACCTTACGCCTGAAAGGCACACTGACCAAAGATGGCACCATATGGGGTTTGATATTTGCCCCGGACAACACCGTACACCGTGTACTCGAGGGCCACTACATTGGCCAAAACCACGGACGCATCACTGCGGTTACCGACGAAAAGATCGAGTTGACCGAAATTGTCCCGGATGGGCTGGGTAATTATATCGAACGTTCTTCAGCCGTAGCGCTGATTGAATAGCGAGAGGAAACAGCAATGAACATGCTCAAAGCAAAATATTTGACAACAAGACTCTTCAATATCTCGCTAGCCGGATTCTGCCTCCTTGGGCTTGGTCTTAACAATGCTATAGCCAGGGAATTGATCGGCCTCGACTACTCGGTATTAACCGGTAACACCGTACAGATAGTTTTTACTTTCGATCAACCCCCAGTCGAGCCACGCACTTTCACGATAGATGAGCCGGCGCGCATCGCTCTCGATTTTGCCGATACCATTAACAGCCTCAAACAAAGGAATTTCCAGGTTGGCATCGGTAACATGCAAAGCATCATCTCGGCTGCCGCGAATGGGCGTACCCGCGTTGTCCTGAATTTATCCAAGTCGACTGAATTCAAGACCAGCATAAATGGTCACCAACTGACACTGACGCTGGGTGAATCGGAAGAGCCGGTAGCCGTTGTCGCTAAAACGGACTCTACAATTAGTCCCTCCTCGAAGACCGGGCAAAATTTTGGTATCAGCAAAGCGATAACCAAAATAGACTTTAAACGTGGTAAAAATGGCGAAGGCCGCATTCTAATCGACATGACCAGAAGCAACATAAGCACCGACGTATGGCGGGAAAATAACGTTGTTAATATCGAAATGATCGGTGCCCAGTTACCAGATGAATTACAGCGGCGCATGGATGTCGGTGATTTTGCAACGCCCATTAGTTACATTGATACCATCCAGGATGGTGCCAATATCAAGATGACCATTTCTACAAACTCGGAATTTGAGCATCTGTCATACCAGGCCGACAAGATCTATACCATAGAAATTGCACCAATTACGAAAGAAGAGGAAGAGAAAACCAAGAAGGAAAAATTTGGTTACACGGGTGAGCGCCTGTCGCTTAATTTTCAGGATATTGAGGTTCGCTCGGTGTTGCAGTTACTCGCCGATTTTACCGGCCTCAACCTCGTCGTGAGTGATTCCGTCACTGGAAATCTAACCCTGCGTCTGAAAAACGTGCCCTGGGACCAGGCCATGGATATCATTTTAAAGACCAAGGGTCTCTCTCAACGTCGTTCCGGAAACGTCATCCTAATCGCGCCTACCGACGAAATTGCGGCGCGCGAAAAACTCGATAATTTAATTTTCGTCATCAACTGCAACCTGCAACGACTCGATGGTCCGGTGCGTGGCAACAGCAAAATCATCCAAGAAATGGAACGCATTTTTATCGGTAATGGCTGGAATGTCAT
>JBGUEB010000351.1:0-2831 GCA_041821565.1 Gammaproteobacteria bacterium
AAGGCCCGGGGTATCGATAGTCTGCAACGGCTTACCAGCTGATGGCCGTGCTGTTTCATGGGGCAGTGCCTCGGTCATTTCGATATTGGCCGCATAGTCACTCTGATCCGAAAACGCTATGGCATCTTCACCGGAGTCCGCGAGCACATGGAATTCATGCGAACCGCTGCCACCGATAGAACCAGAGTCGGCGGTAACCGATCGGTATGCAAGACCGAAACGGTCAAAAATTCTGCTATAGGCCTGGTACATTAATTCGTAGGTCTGCTGCAATGATTCCTCGTTTAGATGGAAGGAATAAGCATCTTTCATAATGAACTCGCGCGAACGCATTACCCCGAAACGGGGCCTGATCTCATCGCGGAATTTGGTCTGAATCTGGTAAAAGTTGATTGGTAATTGTTTATAGCTCTTTATATCTCGCCTGAAAATGTCCGCTATAACTTCTTCGTGGGTTGGTCCTATGCAGTAGTCGCGTTGATGGCGATCTTTGAGGCGCAAAAGTTCAGGACCAAACTGATCCCAGCGGCCGGATTCCTGCCATAGCTCAGCGGGCTGGATTGCCGGCATCAAGACTTCCAGTGCGCCCGCCCTGTTCATTTCTTCGCGTACAATTATTTCAACTTTTCGCAGGATTCTGAGGCCCAGAGGCATCCAGCTATAAATTCCCGAGGCAAGCCTGTGAATCATGCCAGCTCTTAGCATTAACTGATGGCTAACGATTTCAGCGTCTACGGGTGTCTCTTTGAGTGTTGCCAGGTGGAAGCCGGATGCTTTCATAATTTTATCGAAATTGAACCTAGTGGTGGTGCATGTCGTACAGGCCCGGACAGATTAGCTGGCCGGGGTATTCCGGTATTATAAAGGAGAGTGGGTTTGAATATTAAGGAATTTAGTTACAGAATTCCTTAACATCTTTCTCAGCGTTTTCCTGACGCGCCTTAATTTCCTCGGTGGTCATATAGCGAGAGGTGCCATCGGCATTTTTCAGTCTTATTCTGGGACTACTACTGATAATTTTGAGGTCGCCCTGGGCCTGCTCGCAGGCAGTTTTTGCCTGATCTTCAGGAACCTTCGAGCCTGGCTTGCCGCTGCCAGTACTGCCACCGCCACTTGCAGTTGCCGAGTCGCTGGTTCCCAGTCGGGGTAATGCTTTACCTGGATCACTCGGCACTACATCGACTCTTAATTCCTTTGTAGTGACGGAAGCTGGAGGAGCATCTCCGTAATGGGTATTCCCTTCTTCATCGACCCATTTATGAATACCACCGGCATAAGCTGAAGATGAAATCAGTATAAACAGGCAAACAAGATACTTCATATTTCTCTCTTTTGTCTTCAAATTTAATAGTTTAGGAGTGAAATTAAAAATTGTCATCAATTATTATAGACAATTTCCAGAGTATGGTTCTGATCAATTTCATATTGGCTTCTGGGCACCAGGATAATCCTGATGCGTATTAATACACTCTATCGAGGGCTATAAGAATAATGTATAATGTTTCGCCTGATTCTCTGAGCTGCGCTACTCCATGAGTGATCGACGCCTGAAGGTTTTTCATACTGTTGCCAGGTTGCTGAGTTTTACCAAGGCCGCCGAAGCCTTGCATATGACCCAACCGGCGGTTACTTTCCAGGTCCGGCAGCTAGAAGAGTATTTCAATACCCGCCTGTTTGACCGTACCCACAACAAGGTTTCACTGACTCCAACCGGTGAAAAGGTATCCGAATTTGCCGAGCGTATTTTTGATCTTTATACCGAGATGGAAAATTCGGTTCGTGATTTAACTGGTGAAATTAGTGGTGCCCTGACCATCGGTGCGAGTACTACGATTGCGGAATATATGCTGCCTGCCTTGCTCGGTGAATTCAAGAACCAGTATCCTGATATCAATCTGCGTCTTAAGGTATCAAATTCAGAAGGAATCGTATCCATGGTCGAGCACAATGTGATAGATCTCGGTATCGTCGAGGCACCAGTAACGAATAAGAATCTCATTGTTGAAGTTTGTCATGATGATCACCTCGTTGTAGTAACTACGCCAGACCACGAGTTAGCAAGACGAGGGGCCAAGGTCAAGCCGGCGGAACTAAAACTATATCCTTTCGTCTGTAGGGAGGAAGGCTCGGGTACGCGTGAGGTAATCACGCAATATCTGGTCGATCAAAACGTAAACCCTGCCGAGATGAATTATTGTATGGAGCTGGGTAGTCCAGAGGCGCTTAAAGGGGCGGTGGAGACCGATATGGGCATATCTATTTTGTCTCGCTCGACTATAGTCAAAGAATTAAAACTTAATACACTTGCCGAACTACAACTCGATCCACCCTTGAGAAGGCCTTTTTCATTCGTACGTCAGCGTCAAAAATTTCGCGTCAGGATCATGGAGGAGTTACTGGAATTTGCGCATGCTTATTGCCAGCGCCAAAAGGCGACTTGATCCGTTATTTCGAGTTAATCCTGGTTACAGGCTAAATGAAAAATAAACTTCGCGAGATAAAGTTGCTATTCGCGCAACTGGGCTATGATCATCAGCAGGCAATTGTGGACTACGCGAATTTTCTGGTCCAGAGATATAAAATTGAAAATTCCAGAGACAGGGACCTGAAGCCTGAAAGCATAGAAAGACCCGGGCAGGAAACCGTGATTGCGGCGATTAAAAGATTGAAGAAAACATATGCTGAGATCCAGGTTTTTAATGATGAAGTGAGGGACCTTAATGCGGATATATCGAATACGATCTTATTATTAAAGGAGTCTGAAGTTGAATCAGGTCATTACTATATTCAACTGCTTGATTCCCTGCGCGAGATCGCTCATTGCCTGTTAT
>JBGUEB010000352.1:0-2798 GCA_041821565.1 Gammaproteobacteria bacterium
TGGCGGTTTCAACCTGCAGCCAGCCGACAAGATCAAGCAAGGGCAGAAGGGCCTGATCGGTGCGGGGGTTATCGAACCCGTAGGTTCAACCTGGCCAACCGCGCTTGCAGATCTTGATCGTGTGATGGATCACCAGGTTCCTGGTACGACAACAACCCGTGCCACGCGTACGATAGCGACGGTAACGCATCCGGGTGGCGAATTCAGAGATGCTACTGTTATTTTCCAGAAAGCACTGAGCCATCGCTTCGGCGACGGTTCAGCGGTGCCGAATATAGCGTCTGAAGGTGAAGGCGTTCCCGAAGATAGCCATGATGCAGGCCAGATGGCGATCAACTATGGTTCAGAGCCGATGTGGTTCCGCTACGGTATGCCGGCCGACTCACCGTTCGAGCAGGTGGGGCTGGGCGGCGTGCAGAACTCGCACGAGGCCTTCAGTAATGTCTGCTGTAATAATGGCGGCACGGCGACCACGGCCGATGCCAACGTGGGTGATCCCGTGACACCGATATTCACCGCGGCACCAGGCCAGGGCCTGAGAATGCGCTTGCTTGAGCCTACCGGTGCGGGACGTGGAACCACCTTCAACCTGCACGGCCATGCATGGCAAAGAGCGCCATATATTGCAGGAAAGGTGGCATCGCAAACCATTGGCGATAACTGGCTGGGCATGATACTGGGTCACCAGGAAAGCATCACTCCAGCAGCGCATTTTGATATCGTTCCATTAAATGGCGCCGGTGGTGCGAATGCTGTTCCGGGTGACTACCTGTTCGGTGACCAGGGTTCGTTCGGTACCACGAGCGGGCTGTGGGGTATCCTGCGGGTTGAGGCCGCTACTGAGTGAGGCCGCTTACTCCTGCTCCTTAAGCCTTGCCTTGAGCAGCCATCCTTGTAATCCCAACCTGTGGCCGGTGAATACCGGTCACAGGTTGCTTACCAGCAATATAAAGGGAGTAGTTTCAGGTTAACCTGGGCGGGTATGAAGCCGGTAATTATGTTTTATTAATCTAGACTCCAGGTTGATGCTAGATATTTTAAGTAGTTAGGATAGTTGGATAATCTACGAGGCTCAAAATGTTATCAGTAACAGGCAAAGCACAATCAATTCTGCGAATCACGCTCCTGAGCCTGTTCGCTTCGATACTGACCTTTGCAGAAATCTCTTATTCCGCGGCAGTCGAATCTGTGCCCGCCCAGCCGCAAAAATCGAAAACCCAATCTCCACCGGTACAGAAAATGGTACGCGACGGTGTCGCGATTGAATTTCGGGTGATACCGGATGAAACCCAGGACGTGGTAATGGAAGGAAAATATGCCGATGTGGAATTCCGTATTACCGACGCCCAAACCGGAACACCGATTAAAGGTATATATCCCGCTGTATGGCTGGATATAGCAAAACCCTGGGACCAGCCCGATCTGGAAAGCCTCGTATCCTGCAGAGACAGGGTACAGCTCTATATGCAGGGCCTGGTTGGGGTACGCCCGCTGGTAGACCTCAACAGTTATTTCGTCCTGGTGATGAACCAGGATAATTCGATTTCGATTATCGATCCGATAATCGGCGTCGCTGGCATTACCAGGTTGTATGCCAGTATTAACCTGCTCGCTCCCGGTGCCGAGTGGGCAAAAACGCTGGATGAAAAGCACATGTTTGTCAGTATGCCGAGCAAAGGCAAGGTTGCCCGCATCGATCTGACAACTTTTAAGGTAACCACCAATATCGACGCCGGCGACAGTCCGGTACGGGTCGCGTTGCAGCCGGATGAAAAGTATCTCTGGGTTGCCAACAACCATCGCGATGCCAAATTGGGCGGCGTGTCTGTTATTGACGTCTCCAAACAGGAGAAAATCAAGTTTATCGCCACCGGTGCAGGTCACCACGAGCTCGCATTCAGTCACGATAGTCGTTTCGCCTATGTCAGTAACCGCGACGACGGTTCAATCGTTGTTATCGATACCACAAGCCTCGAAATAATTAAAACGATAGCGGTCGGTAAACAGGTAATAGGCATCGCCTATTCGGCGAAGAGTGAATCGCTGTACGCTTCGGATGGAGAATCCGGGTTGATCAGCGTGATCGATGTGAATACTCACAGTGTAACAAAGCGCATCGATGTGAAAGTCGGAGTGGGACCGGTAGGTGTTTCACAGGAAGGGCGCTGGATGATCGCCGCTAACAGCCACGAGGACGAGGTTTACGCGGTTGATGTCGCCACTAACGAACTGGTGCATACCCTTGCCGTTGGGCGCAAACCCTACCAGATAGCTTTTAGCAGGGCCTTCGTCTATATCCGTTCGATGGGTACTGAACGGGTCAACTTGATTGAAATAAATCATCTTAACAGCATGGAAAAAGTGCCGGTCGCCAGTTTTCAGGCGGGACCTAATGCACCGGGAAAGACCCGTGATCTTGGCCTGGCCTCGGCTATATCCGAAGCACCTGGCGAGGCCGCGGTTCTGGTCGTGAGCCCCTCGGACAATACGGTTTACTATTACATGGAAGGTATGAACGCACCGATGGGAAATTTCCGCAATTACGGCCATCGCCCGCGCGCGGTACAGGTGGCGGATCGTACGCTGCGTGAAGAAAAAGACGGCCTATACCATGCCAAGGTTCGCATTCCCGCAGCAGGCACTTACGACGTGGCTTTCCTGATGGAATCCCCAAGCCTTATACATTGCTTTAATATGAGCGCAGAACGCGATCCTGACCTGCATCGGCAAATTGTTGCTGCTATCGATTTTATGAATAACAGCAAAAAAGTGAATATCGACGAGGATGTCACGGTTAA
>JBGUEB010000353.1:0-2784 GCA_041821565.1 Gammaproteobacteria bacterium
CCACCGACCTTGGGAACCAGGCCGTTGTATGAGTTAACCGTGCTACAGGCAACGGCGGTAATCGCGGCGCCGTGCTTGAGAATGCCGCCGAGTGCGTGATAGACGCTATCACTCCATTTGCCGTCATTCTCATAGATGTTAACACCTGGATTGTCGATCTTCTGCATCGAAACGTTCATGTGCGCACCCGAGCGCCAGTCGCCCGTGGTGGGCTTTGGCATAAAGGTAATAAACATGTCATGATTCTTTGCCACTTCCTTGAGCAGAACACGTAAAAACACCAGACGATCGGCCATTTCGAGGACGTTGGTGTAATGGAAGTCAAGTTCGAACTGTGAATAGGCGCCCTCGGCGACAACATCGTGAATATTCCAGCCGAGATCTTCGATGATGTCGATTAATTCTCCGAGGAAACCCATCGAATCGATCGAGTATTCGACGTCATAACCGAAAGCCTGGCGACGCGGGCGCAAACCCTCGCCGGGTAAGGGGTCATCGTCGAATGCTTTAACCGGCTGGCCTTCATCGTTCCACTGCATGGCGATGAATTCAGGTTCGATACCAGCCATCATCATGAAGCCCTTGTTCGCTGCTTCATGCATTTGCCGTTTAAGCGCCTGGCGCGGGCAGAGGTTGTAGGGCTTGCCTTCCCACCACAGGTCGGAAAATACCCAGGCACAGGTACCATCCCAGGGGCAGATGACGATGGTGTCCAGGTCGGGCAGCGGTATTTGATCGGAATCAGCCGGACCGAGTTCAGGCACGAAGGAAATCGAATGTACTGCAAATTGCGGGCCCTTGCCCATGCAGAGTAATTCAAAGTCGCTGATCGGAACAGGTTTGGTCTTGGGTACTCCAAACATGTCGATCCAGCATGACAAAATGTACTTTACACCGGCATCGACCAGTTTCTTCTTTTCTTCCTGCAGGTATTTTGCATCGGGTAGTGCATCTTCAAAATTTTGGTGGTAAGTACTGCTCATGTTTAGATTCTCCTGGTTACTGACCCTGCCGCTTGAGCAGGAACTGATTCTTGAACATTTCGATGCCAGTCATGACTTCGATCGTGTCGATATCCTGATTACCAAAGCAATGGTCTTCTAAAAATGACTGGAAAGACTCACTGGTCTCGCAAACCACCTCGATTAAAAGGTCGTAACGCCCGGAGACCCATAGTACGTAAACCACTTCGGGAAACTGTGCGAGGTGCTCGGCAACCTCACGCGGGGTTGCTGGGGTTGCTACCTTGATGCCAATCATGGCATCGGCCTTGTACTTGATCGCCATTGGATCGGCGAGGGCGACTATTTTCAATGCGCCGCTTTGTTTCATCGATTGCACCCGATTGCGGATGGTGCCTTCGGAAACCTTTAACGCCCTGGCGACGTCTTTATAGGGCAGGCGGCCATCATCCTGAAGCATTTTGATGATGGAGCGATTAAGGTCGTCGTCAGGCGAAGCGATGCCGCGAGATTTGGCGTTGGTTAATGATACAGTTTGACTGGACGACATATTCTGGTTCGATTCAGTAATTTCGTCCAGCATTATTGATGAAAACGATCATATAAGCAATTTAAAATGATGAAAACGTATTTCAGGGGTAAAAGATCTACGCATTAAGAAAAAAGTGTGATAATTTATTGGTTTTCTCCTTGCCGTTCCGAGGGTTGAATCATGCAACAGCTTTTCGATGAATCATTTCTGAAAGAATTTGATCAGGATGGGCGTATTAAACACGGCCTGCCTGGCGCTGCGTATGTCAGTGAAGTATTTCGGCAGTTCGAAAGCAGCCACCTGTTTTCTAAAGCGTGGGTTTTTGCTGGATTCGCACACGCTATACCGAAGGCGGGTGATGTATTACCGATCACTGTTGCCGATCAACCACTTTTTTTGCTCAGAAACGATTCTGCTGAAATCACTGCATTCCACAATATCTGCCGCCACCGCAATCTGCAATTGATAGACCAGGCCGGAAATTGCGGCCGCCTGATCCGCTGTCCCTACCATAGCTGGAGTTACGATCTGTGCGGTAAGCTTAAAAATGCGCCTTATTTCGATGGCAAGGCAAAACAACAGGCAGAGAATTTTAAAATGGAGGACAACGGTCTGTTACCGGTTCGCTGTGGAATATGGCACGACTGGATTTTTATCAATCTCGATGAAAATGCCGAGCCCTTCGAAAAATTCATCCGGCCGATTAAAAAATTACTCGGCGGCATCGACGTGACCCAGTATCAGCCGGTAGCGACAATTGAGTTTGGCGAGGTTAGTACTAACTGGAAATTGTTGATCGAAAATTTTATCGAGCCTTATCACGTCCAATTCGTGCACAAAACCACGACCAGCCAGCCCTTGAAAGATCACTATCCCGTGATCGAAGAGCATTGCCTGGGTAGCGCCGTGGACTTGACCGAAGAACAGGTTGCCAGTGCGGTTGCCAATACCCTGGGTGTCACCTCCCAGTACCTGACACTCTTCCCGAATTTTGTCATGGGAACTTATCAGCCCAATCAAATGGGCGTGCATTTAAACATACCGGTGAATGCTGAAACCACGGTCCAGAGCCGTGTCATTTACCTGCACAAGGATGCCAGCTATAGTGACAAGCAGATTCAGCAGCTCAGCGATCTCTGGTACAAGGTACACCTGGAAGATCATGCAATGTGCAAACGCCTGCAAATTGGCAGGCATTCGAAACAGGCGTCTGACGGCGGCGTTTTATCTCCGCACTGGGAAACCAGTGTACGAAATTTTCAGGAGCTGGTTGCAAAAGCGATTCGGCCC
>JBGUEB010000354.1:0-2768 GCA_041821565.1 Gammaproteobacteria bacterium
GCCTCGACAAGATAAGGCAAAGGCACGAGATTCAACTGGCCACCTGTAGGCTGATGCAACTGCGCAGTAACCAGCTAATCGAAGCCATTCAGAAAAAAGAACAAGAGCTGATTGCGTCTGAGTTACTCAGTCGTAACAAAACCCTGTTGCAACATGTCAAGGATAACCTCAGTAACCCGGAGGAAGGGTTTCACTCCCTGGTCGATTTTGTGGTTTCCTCGTCTGGTCTGGAAATTGTTTCTAAAAATCGATACCTGCTGTCGATGCTCATCGTTGCCGCGGTACTCGGGACCTGGTTGTTGCAAAAGCTCTTCAGTATAGCGATTACCAAAAATAGTGATAAACCACCGCGCAGTTTTGCCGGGAAAGTATTCTTCTCAATCTTAACCGCGTCTTCACGCTACATGCTGCCGTTATTACTGAGTGCTTTTGTTACAGGTTATTTTCTCTATTTTGGCTTGTCGAATAACAAATTTCCATTTGTCGCGCTGGTAAGCATTGGCCTGTTCCTGTATGTGTTACTGACTCTAATATTGCGGATTTTTCTGAATCCGATAAATCCCGCCGGTTCACTCACGAACCTGCCTAAAGTAGTGGCAGTGCGGCTCGACCGGCGTCTTAACCTGCTGTCGGTATTACTATTTGTCGGTTTTCTGCTTTTTGCCGCCAGTAAACTACACGAGTTTCCGGATGCAGTTACCGGCATTCTACGCAATATCTACATCACACTGGTAATACTGAACCTGTGCTGGGCATTCTGGTTACTCGGTTATATCAAGGGTCTTGGTAATAAGCATGTGTTGCGTCTGGTTATCATACTCACCTTGTTGACTGGAATGTTTGCCGATTGGGCAGGTTATAACAACCTCTCCAACTTTATTGTGGTGGCAATTTGCGGGTCGGTTTTGGCCTGGGTTATTACGCATTTCATCATCATCTTGTGGACCGAATTCTTCAACAGTCTCGATGATGGAGAATTTGCCTGGCAACGCTCCTTACGCAGTAAGCTGGGTGTGGAACCGGGCGAGTATCTTCCCGGATCGACCTGGTTCAGATTTTTATTTGCAATTGTTGTCTGGTCATTATTCGCGATCATGATGCTGAAAATCTGGGGAATGCCTGATCAGGAATTGCTGCGCATCAAGACCTATGTAATCGAGGGATTCGATATAGGTCCAATGCGCCTGGTACCTTCCAAAATTGTTCTCGCATTGCTGATTTTTGCGGTATTGCTCTCGCTGCTTGGCTGGATAGAACGGCAGCTTCAGAAAAGCTGGTTGAATCGCTCCCGAATGGACCGTGGCAGCAAGGAGTCACTGATTAAGCTGACGGGTTACATTGGCGTTGTGCTGGCCTTTCTTGTTGGCGTGTCAGTCGCCGGATTTGAACTCTCGAACCTGGCATTAATCGCCGGTGCTCTGTCGGTCGGTATTGGTTTTGGCCTGCAAAACGTGGTCAACAACTTTGTCTCCGGAATCGTCCTGTTATTCGAACGCCCGATCAAAACCGGTGACTGGATAACGGTTGGTGTCACCCAGGGATATGTAAAAAAAATTAACCTGCGTTCAACCGTGTTACAGACCTTCGAACGCGCCGATGTGATTGTTCCCAATGCTGAAATCATTGGCAACCAGGTGACCAACATGATGTTGAACGACGCGGTCGGCCGCGTCAAAGTACCCATTGGGGTTGCTTATGGTACAGACCCCAGGCAGGTAGAAAAGATTTTGCTGGATATTGCGCTCGAGCAACCGATGGTTATCAGTCGCAGCCCCACGGTTAGCGCGCCCTGGGTCGCTTTCCGCGAATTTGGTGATAGTGCTTTATTATTTGAACTGCGCTGCTTTATATCTGATATCGACTACTACACGAGAGTATCAAGCGAAATTAATTTTTCAATAGCGGAAGCTTTTAAGGAAGCTGGCATTGTAATTCCATTCCCCCAACGCGATATTCATTTGATATCAGGTGAACTGCCGGCCCAAAGTGGACCAAAAGCAAACCACGGCGCCGACTCTGATCAGCAGAATTCAAAATAATTGTGTTTAGGAGCCTTTGATTAAGACTCATCAGGAATGTCTTTGAAGCTTTTTATTACCGGTCATAAGGGTTTCGAAACCCTGTTATTCCACGAAATTCGTGAGATCCTGCGAGGTCAGGAAGCGAAGATCACAAAACGCTATGGTGGTGTCGAGGTTCACGGAGATGTTGAATGCGCCTACCGGCTATGCCTCTACTCCAGGCTTTCTAATCGTGTGTTTTGCGAGCTCAGGCAGTTCAAAGTCGAGGATGAGGAACAGTTGTACCAGGCCATACATGAACTAGACTGGAGCGAACATCTGGGCCCGAGCAACAGTTTCGCGGTATCGGCAACTCTGTCGCGTTCCAACATGGATCATACGCATTATGCATCGCTAAAGGTCAAAGACGCGATTGTCGATCAGTTTCGTGAACGGACTAATAGTCGCCCCTCGGTTGAAAAGCAGCATCCCGATATTCATATCCATCTCAATATGCACCGCAACCAGGCCAGTTTAAGCCTGGATTTGTCGGGCGAAAGCCTGCATAAGCGGGGCTATCGCAGTGAGCATTCCGGTGCGCCTTTAAAAGAACACCTGGCGGCCTCTATTATTGCGCATGCGGGCTGGACCCGGGAGATAGCTAAAACTCACCGATTTATCGATCCAATGTGTGGTTCCGGTACCTTTGTGATCGAAGCCGCAATGATCGCAGCTAATATTGCACCGGGCCTCGACCGAACCTATTTC
>JBGUEB010000355.1:0-2759 GCA_041821565.1 Gammaproteobacteria bacterium
CGATGAGGCGGGTGTTGCGCGTCTGGAAGAGTTGTCGATTGACCACGTGCTGGTTCGCTCGCCAATTACTTGCGAGATTCGCTACGGCGTTTGTTCGCAATGTTATGGACGCGATCTCGCACGCGGTCACCGCATCAACATTGGCGAGGCCGTCGGTGTTATCGCGGCACAATCGATTGGTGAACCGGGCACACAGTTAACCATGCGTACCTTCCATATCGGTGGTGCCGCGAGTAGTGCGGCTTCGACTAACAGTATCGAGATAAAAAATGCAGGTATCGTGAAATTCCATAACGTCAAAGTCGTGGAAAATTCCTCCCGCAAGTTAATCTCGGTATCGCGCTCCGGTGAAGTCGGAATCGTCGATGCCAATGGCCGTGAGAGGGAACGCCACAAGATTCCTTACGGTTCTGAATTCGGCATTAAAGATGGTAAAAAAGCCAAAGCGGGCCAGACTCTGGCTACCTGGGATCCGCACATGCACCCGGTTATTACCGAGGTTGCCGGCAAGGTCAAGTTTTCTGATTTTGTCGAAGCGGTAACAGTGCTGCATAAACTCGATGATATGACTGGTCTGACATCGATCGAAGTAATGGACGATTCTATCCGCTCTAATGCGGGCAAGGAACTTCGACCAACAATTGAATTGATCGACAACAAGGGTAAAGCGCTATGTTACGCCGGCACCAGTATCCCAGCGCACTATATGCTGCCGGGTGGTGCTTTCGTAAACGTAGAAGATGGTGCTTCGATCAAAGTCGGTGACGTGTTAGCACGGATCCCGCAGGAATCTTCGAAGAACCGGGATATCACCGGTGGTTTACCACGCGTCGCGGACCTGTTTGAGGCGAGAAAACCGAAAGAACCGGCTATCATGTCGGAAATGACTGGTACGGTATCTTATGGCAAGGAAACCAAGGGCAAGAAACGACTGGTTATTACCAATGTCGATGATGAGTCGAACGAAACACTGATCCCAAAATTTCGCCACATCAACGTGTTCGAGGGTGAACATGTTGAAAAAGGTGAATTGCTTGTCGATGGTGAACTTGATTCACACGACATCGTACGAATCAAGGGCCTCAAGGATTTGACTAATTATATGGTCACCGAGGTACAGGATGTCTATCGTCTACAGGGTGTCGCTATTAACGACAAGCACATCGAGGTAATCGTACGCCAGATGTTGCGTAAGGTAACAATTGTCGATGGGGGCGATACACGCTTTTTGCGCGGTGATCAGGTTGATAAGGCGCGGGTGCTGGATACTAACGACAAAACAATAGCGCTGAATAAGAAGCCGGCAATCTATGAACAGGATTTGCTGGGAATTACCAAGGCATCGCTGGTAACCGAGTCGTTTATTTCTGCTGCATCGTTCCAGGAGACTACACGGGTGCTTACCGAGGCTGCCGTACGAGGTGCCAAGGATGATCTTCGCGGGCTCAAGGAAAATGTCATTGTCGGCCGTCTGATCCCAGCTGGAACAGGGCAGACATACCATGAAGAACGTCGACGCATGCGTCTGCAACCAATCATGCCAATCATGCCGGAATCGGAATCTGATGAAGCGGTAATCGAAGTTACGGACGAAGCAGTTCCCGAGGAAGTAACGATATCCGAGTAAGGGCCTTAAAAGCCAGCAAATAAGCGGTTGACAGGAGGCGGTTTCGTCCCTAAAATTCCGCCCCCTGATAGCAGGCTATACAAATATTTGTATAGCCTGCTGTTTATTGTGGGAAGCGCTGAAGTATTCCTTTGCGAATTTTCGGCATATAAAAAACAGGCCCGGCCTGTTTTTTATTTACCTTCAAAATCAATGGTTTAACACCGCGGTTTTTGGCAGGGCTTCCATGTGTATGCGGCAGGCCAAATGTAGATACGCGCTGCCTTTAGAGATGTGAATCAAGAAGTCAGCTCGCAGGAGAGTTTTATCGATGGCAACAGTTAACCAGTTGGTACGTAAACCACGCCAATCCAAGCGTACAAAAAGTAACGTACCTGCACTCGAGGCATCCCCGCAAAAACGCGGTGTCTGTACCCGGGTTTATACAACGACACCGAAAAAGCCTAACTCAGCGTTGAGAAAGGTAGCGCGTGTGCGTTTGACGACTGGCTATGAAGTCGCATCTTATATTGGTGGTGAAGGCCACAATTTACAGGAGCACTCGGTGGTTCTGGTGCGAGGCGGTCGTGTTAAGGACCTGCCCGGTGTGCGCTATCACGTGGTTCGTGGCAGCCTCGATACCCAGGGTGTGTCGACACGCCGTCAGGGTCGTTCTAAGTATGGCGCCAAGCGTCCCAAGTCATAAGTCACAGGTAATCTTTAAATGCCAAGACGTAGAGAAGTTCCAAAAAGAGTTATTCTGCCAGATCCGAAGTTCCATGATCTGCAGATTGCCAAATTTATCAACATGATTATGCGTAAAGGCAAGAAAGCCACTGCGGAAAGAATCATGTATTACGCGCTCGACAATGTCACCCAAAAAAGCGCCATGGACTCGGTCGAGTTGATGGAAAAGGCGCTTGAAAATGTGCGTCCGACGGTAGAAGTAAAGTCGCGTCGTGTTGGAGGCTCAACCTATCAGGTTCCCACAGAAATTAGGCCTTCTCGCAAAACTGCTCTGGGGATTAGGTGGATTATAGGTTTTGCTCGCAAAAGATCTGAAAAAGGGATGGTTAATAAACTGGCTGCAGAGTTTTTAGATGCCTCTAATAAGAGGGGATCTGCTGTCAAAAAAAAGGAAGACACCCATAAG
>JBGUEB010000356.1:0-2746 GCA_041821565.1 Gammaproteobacteria bacterium
CTGACGCTGCTGAGATCACCGACGGCACACTCACAGCGAAAACGTCGCTGGTCACTGTCACTGACCCTGCCGGGATTTCTGATGACGTTGTTGCTGCCGTCACCAAACCACAACTTATACTGTAACCCGATCAGTAGCAGGAGTAATACACCGATCAATATTTTCATTGGCTCATCAGGAAATCAAGCCGATTACAGATTACGAAACACCGTCTTGCCCGGATAAACAGCGGAACTTCCCAACTGAGATTCTATGCGCAGTAATTGATTATATTTCGCTACCCGGTCGGAACGCGACAGCGACCCGGTTTTGATTTGACCGGCATTGGTTGCCACTGCGAGATCCGCAATAGTTACATCTTCGGTTTCACCTGAGCGATGGGAAATAACGGTGGTGTAGTTGGCATTGTGCGCCATCGATATCGCACTCAATGTTTCAGTCAGGGTGCCAATCTGGTTAAATTTTATCAAAATCGAATTGGCTATGTGGTTTTCAATACCGCGAGAAAAAATATTGGTATTGGTAACAAACAGGTCATCACCAACCAGTTGAATTCGGTCTCCCAGTTTTTTCGTGAGGATGTCCCAGCCCTCCCAGTCACTTTCGTCCATACCATCTTCTATGCTAATTATTGGATACTGATCGACCCAATTGGCCAGGTAATCGGTGAATCCGACAGCATCGAAGGATTTATTTTCAGAGGCTAACAGGTATTTCCCATTTTCGTAAAATTCTGAGCTGGCAACATCGAGCCCCAGGCAAATATCATCGCCGGCCTTGAAGCCAGCCGCAAGAATGGCCTCGAGAATCACTTCAATCGCCTCCTCATTGGAGGATAAATCGGGTGCAAAACCACCCTCATCACCCACGGCGGTATTCAAGCCTTTTTTATGCAACACAGATTTCAGGGCGTGAAAAACCTCGACGCCGTAGCGAAGCGACTCGGAAAAACTCTCCGCCCCCACGGGTAACACCATGAATTCCTGCATATCGACGCTGTTGTTTGCGTGCGCACCACCGTTAATAATGTTCATCATCGGTACTGGCAGGGTGGTTGCCTGGTCGCCGCCCAGGTATCGGTAAAGCGGTTGCTGCGCTTCTATAGCAGCTGCCTGCGCATTTGCCAATGAGACCGCGAGCAAGGCATTGGCTCCCAGATTACTCTTGTTTTCGGTACCATCGAGATCGATCATGGCCTGGTCAAGACCAGCCTGATCGTTACAGTCCCTGCCCTTCACCAGGTTCATAATCTCGTTATCGATATGCCCTACCGCTTTTGTCACGCCTTTACCCAGATAGCGATTCATGTCATTGTCGCGTAACTCGATGGCCTCGCGTTCACCAGTAGAAGCACCAGACGGTGCCGCTGCCCTGCCAACAACGCCACTGGCGAGAAAAACCTCGGCTTCGACAGTCGGATTACCCCTGGAATCGAGAATTTCGCGTCCTGATACCTTACTAATGCTGGTCATGTTTTCTCCACAAACTAATTCAGCTCTTGCAACCGATCGCCTGGTAAGACCTGCTTGTGCTTAACTGCCAATTTACTCACACAGCCTTTCATTGGTTTTTCGATTGATGAAATTTAACTGCAGCGCTAATGAAGCTATTAAACAAGGGGTGTCCTTCACGGGGTTGCGAGGTAAATTCCGGGTGAAACTGACAGCCTATAAACCAGGGATGATCGGATAACTCGACCATTTCAACCAGTTCGTTATCAAGCGAAAGCCCCGAAATAACCAGCCCTGCATCCTGTAGTCTTTGCAAATAGTTATTATTAAACTCGTAACGGTGGCGATGTCTTTCGTTGATCTGTTCAGCACCATAGGCCTTTCGTGACAAGGTCCCCGGTACCAGTTTACAGGTCTGAGCACCCAGTCGCATGGTGCCACCAAGATCGGCTGTTTCGTCTCGGGTTTCTACCGATCCATCCTGGTCTAACCATTCTGATATTAGTGCAATCACCGGGTCGGGGGTCTTCGGATTAAACTCAGAACTATGCGCCTTTTTGAGCCCCAGGATATTACGCGCAAATTCAATTACAGCCACCTGCATTCCGAGGCAAATTCCTAAATAGGGCACCTGGTTGGTTCGAGCATAATTCGCCGCTGCGATTTTGCCTTCGATTCCCCGGCTGCCAAACCCTCCCGGTACCAGAATCGCATCCAGTCCTTGCAGGCACTCAATACCGTCGGACTCGATCAAATCTGAATCAATTTTAATAATATTAACTTTTGTGCGGGTGTGAATGCCAGCATGATCGAGTGATTCATTTAATGACTTGTAGGCATCGGTATGATCGACATACTTACCCACGAAACCAATATTTACCTCATTCTCGGGGGATTCCAGGGCCTCGACCACGCGGTCCCAGTCGGACAAGTCCGCGGGCGGCAAATTAAGCGAAAATCTATTTGCGACTATATCGTCCAGGCCCTGTTCATGCAGCTCTCTAGGGATCTTGTAAATGTGATCGACGTCGACCGAGGAGATTACCGCCTCTTCCGAGACATTGGTGAACAATGCTATTTTTCGCCTTTCTTCGGACGGGATTTCTCTATCAGCTCGACAGAGCAAAATATCCGGCTGGATACCAATCGAACGTAGCTCTTTAACCGAGTGCTGGGTTGGTTTTGTTTTAATTTCCCCGGCAGCGGCCAGATAGGGAATTAAGGTCAGGTGTATGTAAAGCACATTGTCGTGCCCCAGTTCGAAACCAAGTTGCCTGATGGCCTCCATGAATGGC
>JBGUEB010000357.1:0-2727 GCA_041821565.1 Gammaproteobacteria bacterium
GATCAGGGATACCTGGGTCCAGGTCACGGTGTCAATCGATGAACTGAGTTGCAACCCGATGCCGCCCGCGCCAACCAGGCCCAAAATGGCTGATTCGCGAATGTTGATGTCCCAGCGAAAAACAGAAATGCCAGCAAAGGCGGGCAGGATTTGCGGGACAATTCCATAGTTCAGAATTTGTGCGCCGCTGGCGCCCGTGGCAGTTACCGCTTCGACCTGTGTCTCGTCGATTTCTTCAATTGCTTCATAAAGCAACTTGGCACAAAAGCCTATCGACCTGAAACCAATGGCCAACACGCCGGCGAATACGCCCGGCCCGAGAATGGTAACCAGCATCAACGCCCAGAGCAGAGAATTGATCGAGCGCGATGCGACGATGATGAATAGCGCAATCGGGCGAGCAAATGCAGTAGAAGGAGTCGTGTTGCGTGCAGCTAGAAATGCGATGGGAAAAGCAAAAACAACTGCCATCAGGGTTCCCAGTGTGGCAATGGTAATGGTGTCCCATATTGGCCGCCACAGGTTACTCATGTAACTCCATTTCGGTGGAACCATGCGCTCCATCATATCGACAGCCTGACGGGGAGCATCGGTTACAAACATCCAGATTGTGTTTTCCGAGACCAATTGCCAGCAGTAGACAAAAATTGCGACAGCAATGAACTGCCCGAACCAGATTACCAGTTGTTGATTACGGTTCCGGCGTTTCCAGATTTTGATGTCGCCCTGTTGTCTTATGGGCATTACTGAACCCACTTTCTGATGTAGCCAGACGAGTATTCGACGGCCATGACAATACCTATGATGATCAGTAAGATGGCGGCAGATGAACTAAATTCGTAGCGATCAAAGCTCGTTAACAGGGTCGCCCCGATACCACCCGCGCCGACAATTCCCAGCACTGCTGATTCCCTGAAATTGATGTCGAAGCGGTACATGGCCAGCCCAATCATGCGCGGCATGACTTGCGGTTGAACTGAATAATTAAGCCATTGGAACCATGATGCTCCCGTTGCTTTTACGGCTTCCGCCTGCACCGGATCCATGTCCTCAATGTCTTCAGCGAGTAGCTTTCCATAAAATCCAATACTGCCAATGGACAATGCAATGATGCCGGCGAACGGGCCAAAACCGAACAGTTTGACCGCAAACAGCGCGATTATAATTTCCGGAAATGTCCGTGACAGAGCAAGAATTCCCCGTGAAATCAGGTAGACGAAGCGCGGTGACAAGTTGCGAGCAGCCCCCAATCCGACCGGGATGGATAACAGGATACCGATAACCGTCGAGACCACGGTCATCCACAGACTTTCAATGATGCCATCCCAGATATCAGTGGACTTGCTGGTAAAATCGGGTGGGAAAAATGATGCGACAAACCGCTCCGCGCGCGGAAGACCGGCGGCAACTCGCTCCCAATTAACATCCATGGTACCGATTGAAATTACCAGAAAAAGAACACCACCGGTAATCAATCCCCAACGCAGCAATGGACGTTCGATAAATGGTGGCCGTTTCCAGGTACGCAGTACGGACATATCAGTTGTCTCTATTCCACTCTGTCAGCGGACGTCGGGGCCGTATCCGGTTCTTCATCATCCTCGTCATCGACTTTTTCGATGGTCGCCTCCCAATCCTCTTCACCATAAATTGTCGTCAGGACTTCGGCCTTGAGATTACCAGGGGGACCATCGTAGACGACTTCACCCAACTGCAGGCCGACGATTCGTTCGGCGAACATTTGAGCCAGCAAAACATCGTGAATGTTGATGATCGCCGACAATTTGCGTTCTTTGCACAGCTCACAAATCAACCGCATGATCTGACGTGATGTCTTGGGGTCAAGCGAGGCGGTCGGTTCATCAATCAGCAGCAATTCAGGGTCTTGAATCAGGGCCCGGCAAATACCAACCCGTTGACGTTGGCCGCCAGACAATTCATCGGCCCTTTTGTCTGCCATGTGGTCAAGGCCGACTCGTTCGAGTAGCCGGAACGCTTCGTCGATATCGTTTTGCGGAAATTTTCGAAAGTAACTGCGCCAGAAGGATACGTAGCCGAGACGCCCCGAGAGCACGTTTTCCATCACGCTCAGTCGTTCGACAAGGGCGTATTCCTGAAATATCATGCCCATGCGACGGCGTGCTTTCCTGAGCTGGTTTTGACCCAGGCTGGATATTTCTGTTTCATTTAGATGAACGCTGCCGGATGTTGGTTCAACCAAACGGTTGACGCATCGTATCAGGGTCGATTTGCCCGCGCCCGACGGGCCAATCAGGGCCATGACCTGACTATCTGGCACCTCAAGATCGATGTTCTTAAGGGCAATGTCGCCGGTTTTATATTGTTTGCTCAGGTTTTGTAGGCGCAGCATGGCTTAATCTATAAGATTTGGTTTTTTAGACAACTATTATTAAACGACTATTTTAAAACGGCTGAATTCTCAAGCGGGGGCGAGCCAGAAACTGTGGCAGGACCCCGCTGAGATGGTTTTATTTGCAGGTGTACTTGATGCCGTTGGCCGCATCGATTTTGCGGATAACGTCCCAATCAAACTTGTGAACGATCGAGATAAATTTACCTTCGCCCGATTTCTCGAACTCTTTCTTCAGAGCCGAACCTTCCCATTCGAAGGTGAAGAAGGCTTGACGAACCTTTGCTGCCAGGGTCGGATCTAGATTGTGGGCAAGCCCGAAACCAGTCGTTGGGAAGGTTTGTGATTTGTAGATG
>JBGUEB010000358.1:0-2716 GCA_041821565.1 Gammaproteobacteria bacterium
CCCCGGATACCGATACATAAAACCACAGGGGTAATGTCCAGCGCGCTATGCGTGGATGCCAGTTAAAGTTGCCCCTAATTGCAAATGTAACGGTTGTCAGAACCAACGGTACTATGACGGCAGCAAGGATAACGTGTGAAGCGAGCAGGGTGAAATAAAATGGCCTGATCATGCCCTGACCGGTAAATGGCATGTATCCAACCCTGGCATGGTAGGTCAGGTATGAAACCATGAATACCGCCGAAATCACCAGTGCTATAGTCATGCAATTACGGTGCATGTTGCGGTTCTGGTTACGAATAAAATAGTACCCTGTCGCCAGAAACAGGGCTGCTGACGCATTTAAAATTGCCTGAAAATGAGGAAGATAAGGAATTATTTCGTCGAGAGTCACGGCAGTCCAGGTCGAACAGGTTAAAGATTTTGCAGGATTATACTGAATACCGCTAACAAGTGTTAAACCTGCCGATAGAAATCTTTAAACACGCCTTTCCTGCATACCCCTGAGCCTTTTCATTTCTGATCCATATTTATTACGCAGGGATTTTCCGGTAACGATTTTGCTTTGATTCTCTGCTGACACTGGGAAAAATAAAAACGGGCAGGACCATCATGAGGAAAGTCTTTTAAGATCGACTTGAATTCGCTGGAAGCCGTTTTCCATTCTGCGTTCATAAATAAATCAAGACCTTTCGCAAATCGTTCGCAAAGTTCACTTTGTTGCGGAGTCGCTTCATTTGACAGGTCGAGGATTTCGATGATGGACAGGGGTTCTGTTTTTCCCACAAAAACAAATTGCCCTATGGGGCGAGTGAGTAAATTATCTATGCCTTCAACGATGGATTCGGTGGCGAGAATTTGCGTACCCACGTGCTTATTCAAGCCTTCGATGCGGGATGCGGTATTAGCACAGTCACCGACAATACTGTAGACAAAGTGACCACCGCCGCCGGAATGTCCGACATAAACTTCACCCGACTCCAGACCGATGCGCAAAGACGCATCAAAAGCATCGTGCCTGGCCTTGAAATCCTGGATAGCGTCAGCAGCCTCTAATGATGCCAGGATTGGCTTTTTGCGTACCTCAATATCGGATTCGTCCCCCGTCCAGGCGCACATGATGGCATCTGCGCGGAATTCGGTAACCGTTACATCATGATTACGCAAAGGCTGCGATAGCGTGTCAAAGTAGTCATTTAAAAATTCGGCCAGCTCCCCGGGACCCATATTTTCGGCAATAGTCGAAAAACCCTGCATATCAGTTGCCAGGCAGGTACTAAAAATGACCTGGTTAAGGTTTTCAGGTTCCAGATCACTATTGGTTAAAGCTTTTGATACCTCTTCTGGTACATAAAGCCTGATCGCTTCGCTGATGTGTTGTACCTGGTGGCGTTGTTGTAAATACTGCAATAACAGACCAATAAACAGAGCCAGAGGAAATTGAACCAGCACCGGTGTCGCCAATGGTAGCCACAGGTAACTATCGTTGAATAGTATCTGGGCACCAACTACATAAGTGGTGACAATGACGAATGATGCGGGAACACCCATTATCGCCGGGGTACAATAAATCAGTAAGGTCAATAAAAGACCAAAGGTGAATATGATGACCAGGGTGGACATGGCATCAAGAATTCCCAGAGACTGGTTATGAAGCAGGTTAGCGAAGGCGGTCGCCGCGATTTCAACACCACTTAAATCGACTCCCTCTTCGTTGGTAAACACGGTATAAAAGCGATCTGGCTGGCCTGGATCATAAAAATCAGAAAAGCCCACAAATGCAACCTTGTTAGTAAGGTCCAGGTCTTCTGCAGTAGTGTTGGGATCGGGACCTTTGATGACAGCATGGTAGGGAACTGTTTTTATCGTTCCCGGCGGCCCATAAAAATTCAGGTAACGTTGATTGTTACCAAGGTACATCGCAACAGTAGATTTCAATAGAAACTGAATTTCAGCAGTTTCCATTTGAACCCAGGGTTTTCCGAGTTCGAGTACCAAGTGATTAGCGAGTAATGGCTGCTCGGAAATCGTTTCTCGAATCCCCGTCATCAACTTGTGCAAATCCCTGGCTGAGGTAATATCTGAAGTTGATTCAGGAATGGTTATATATTTCGTTAAACCGCTATTGTCGAGCAAACGATAGAATTGATTATAGGCTTTCAGTGCGTGTACCTGGAATCCAACAGCGGGCATTGTCGGCGCTTCTCGTGCGCTACTTTTAAACACCCAGAATTCGTAAACAGCAGCTTCATATTTAGGCAGGGGAAAAGGCCCTAATCCCCTGGATGCGTTTGAGAGCACCGGCACGGGTGAGAGTAGTTCTTCGACCCAGACGCTACCTCGTATCTTCCCGTCCTTATCCTCTATTGGCTGTCGCTTGCCAGTAAGATGTTGAAACATCACAACGCGTTGTGATCGACTGGCAGCATCAGCAAAAATTTGCTCATCTTCGGGGGATCTAGGTTTATGGAAGTCAATGTCAAAAACAATCGCAGACGCACCAAGCTTGACCAGTGAATCGATCAACTCCCCATGAATAGAACGTGGCCATTGACGTGGTAAGGAGGGAATTCCTAGTGGCAAGGAGGGAAACTCCAGCTTCGTGCCAGTCAATCCATCGATGGCGATGACAACAGTTCCGGGGGGTGAATTAATTTCGCCCCGTGTACTAAATAGCCAGTTCAGACCGATACTTCTCTCGAAAACAGTACCATAT
>JBGUEB010000359.1:0-2705 GCA_041821565.1 Gammaproteobacteria bacterium
ATAATCTCGCTGCCTGCAGTGGCGCAAACAGTTGCTGTTAGCGAGGACGAAGGCTTGCTGATCAAAAATCCGGGCGCGGAATTATGGCGTGACGTAAGGCAAAGGGATATGGCAATCGAGGGTATAAGCCAGATCAAGGGTGTTGATAGCGGTGTACTAATAAATCCCCAGGCTGATAGATGGACCAGATTCCGGGTCGGTAAACTGGTTGAATACGGACAAATTGTCCTGGTGGCTATCGCTGCACTCATTTTACTGTTTTATGCGGTTCGCGGAAGAATCAATATCGAAGGCGGACTGTCAGGAAAAATGGTGTTTCGGTTTAGCGACTATGAACGGGTTCTACACTGGGTCCTGGCGATAGTTTTCCTTTTTCTCGCTGTCACTGGCCTTATTCTACTATTTGGACGAACACTACTAATTCCAGTTCTCGGACATGAGATTTTTTCCGTTTTGGCTTCCTCAAGCAAGGAAGGACATAATCTGTTCGGGCCACTTTTTCTGGTCTCATTGTTACTCATGTTGTTTAGTTTCGTAAAACGAAATATTTATGCCAGGGGTGATATGACCTGGTTGTTAAAAGGGGGGGGTATGATAGGGAAATCACATGCCTCGGGCGGATTTTTCAACATGGGTGAAAAAACCTGGTACTGGATAGTTATTTTAATCGGCCTGGTTATTTCAGCGAGCGGCCTCATCCTGGTTTCACCCAACTTTGGCCAGGGTAGACTGATCATGGAATTATCCCATGTGGTGCATGCGAGTACCGCCATTCTCCTGATTGCAATTTCTTTTGGGCATATATATCTGGCGACAGCGGGTACCGAAGGTACGAAAGAAGGTATGAAAACGGGCTATGTCGATATTAAATGGGCAGAGGCGCACCATGACCGCTGGGCGCAGCAATGTCATGAAGACAACCTGGTCGTTTCCGCTGAGGACTATGCTAAATTGCAGGGCAAGATGAAGCCGGGTCTCACAACCGGTGCGCCCGTGACTACGGAGGAAGGCAAGTAATGAAGGAGTTTATCGACGGGCCTTTATGGTATCTCTCACTGACTGTTTTTTCGATTGGTGTGATCTGGAGATTAGTGCCCCTGGTTTTTGGGAAACGTGGCACTGATCTATCGGTACCACGCGGATCGGCTGTTTCCGGTGCTGTTAAGACGGTGCTTGGCCGTTTTATTCCTCATAAAGGCATGGCATCTCAGGTGAGCCTGCAAATAATTGCGGGTTATATGTTTCACCTGGGACTATTCGCCGTGCTGTTTTTTGCCGCACCCCATGTTCGATTCCTGGATGAACACTTCCTTGGCTTTAGCTGGACGCCATTACCACACTGGGCTTTCATCGTTGCTTCCCAGTTTGCGTTTCTGGGATTGTTGATGTTGTGGTTACACCGGGTATTAAACCTGGTTAGCCGTTTAATCTCGACCAGGGGCGATCATGTGGGTTCTATTTTAACTTTCGTGGTGATGTTAACCGGTTGCCTGGCATTGCTGGAATCCTTCGAAGAGCTACGCCTTTTACATCGCTTTAGTGTTGAGTTATTCCTGATATATTTTCCATTCAGCCGATTAATGCATACTTTTACCTTCATACCGAGCCGAGCCTTTACCGGGGCCTGGTTTGGACGCCGGGGCATTAAAGCCTGAAAATATTGGCAGATATGAACAAATAGTAAAATTTAAGGAACCATCAATGAGTGAAACAATGGAACCCGGTTTGCAGGCCCTGCGAACAAAAATGGATACCAAGGTTAAATCCTTTTTCTCCAGTTGTGTGCATTGCGGAATCTGCGCGGAATCCTGTCTGTTTTATACCGAGACCCTGGACCCGCGTTATACCCCGATATACAAAGCAGAGCCCCTGCGTAAGCTCTGGCAACAGGAATACACTTTCTGGGGAAAATTTGCCAAAAAATTAGGCATTACCAAACCATTGACAGAAGAAGAACTGGCGAGCTGGGAAACCCTGGTTTATGACGGTTGCTCAATGTGTGGGCGCTGTAGCATGGTTTGTCCTGTCGGTGTTGATGTCGCCTACCTGATTCAAAAGGTAAAAGAAAGTGTGGCTGCATCGGGTCACTCGCCGGAGAGTATGGTAGCCGCAACCAGACTATCTGTAGAGAAGGGCAGCCCGATGGGATACATGCTACCTGCATTGAAGGCACAAATTAAACATATAGAGGCTGACACTGGTTTAACGGTCCCAATAGATGTCGAGGGTGCGGATTACATGGCGCTCCTGTCCTCTATGGAGATCATTAATTTCCCCGAATATATCGGGTCACTGACGCGTATATTTCATCAGGCGGATGTGAGCTGGACACTTTGTTCTGAAGCTTTCGAAGCAACCAACTCGGGCCTTCAGATCGCTGATAATGCTATCGCGGCGCAACTGCTGGAAAGAATTGTTGCGGGCGCGGAGAAGCTCAAAGTCAAGAATGTGATTAGCCCGGAATGTGGCCATGCTTACTCGGCAATACGCTGGGCTGGGCCGAATTTTCTCGGCAAACCGTATAGCTTCGGGGTTATACATATCCTGGAATTGCTCGATGAATTACAGAAAAGTGGGCGTTTGCAAACATCCGGTATGGATACTGATCGTTTAACTTTCCATGATCCATGCCAGATAGTACGCCGTGGCGGAGTGGAAGCTCAACCGCGGCGCCTGTTAAATTCTATTGCTGAAAATTTTGTTGA
>JBGUEB010000360.1:0-2643 GCA_041821565.1 Gammaproteobacteria bacterium
CTGGAAACGCGGGCTCCAGGTTGGGCGATACAAGGCGGTAGACGATCTGCTAGCCCATAACATCGAAGCCTTTAATGGCATTCCAGTAATATTTTTTACCTGGGCACTCAATAAGAAAAAAACCGTTTACTATGAATTTCTTGATAATAGCGTGGCCTATGGAGAAAAGCCCCGGACAGTCGCGTTCGGGTCCGATGGCGAAATGTATGTTTATAGTTTTAAATGCCTGTTCGATGTCGTGCGCTATACCAAAATCAATATCGAATCAACGAATGCTGCGGAAGTCTACTGCGGTGGAAAAGATATGAGCGCAGAAGCCAATACAGATTTTCTGGTTGAATGTGCGAGGAAAATTTCGATGATAAATTTCGTTGAACGTAAATCCGGCTTAATTTATGCACGCATGGAGGGCGGTAAAATTTGCTGGGTAAATCATGATTTAACCAGGCGGTTTTTAAACGATAGCGATACTCGCGCAGGATTTAATGCGATTGCCGCGGAGATGGTAGACAACCTCAATCTAATTCCAGAAGCGGCGGCGAAACCAGTTCCGAGGGAGGCGCTTCATCATGCGATGGGGGATACGGGTCAGTGAACGAATATTACTGGCATATCGGCTTTTGCCAGCAGGCGACCAGTAACGCCGCCCATGATTACGTCACGAATTCTCGGACGGCTGTATCCGCCAACGATTAGTCGATCACATTCGAGTTCGCGTGATTTGGCAAGCAATGCTTTACCAGCGGATTGTCCTTTGGTATTAAAAATTGCTGTCTCCGCGGTGATACCCTGGCAACGCAGGTAGGTACATAAGTCGTCGGCATTAACCGGTTGATTCTGACGCCTCTCGGAACTCAAAACATAAACCTTATCGGCTCTTTTCAGATTATTGATCATTGCCGCGACTGCCTGTGCCGCTTCTTTACTACTGTTCCAGCCGATGGCGAGACGTTTGCCAGGTACGTCCAGGACTTTACCGCGTTGCACCATTAATACGGGGCGACCAGTTTCACGCAGTGCTGCTTCGAATGAGCTGGGTGGCGGTGTTGTCTTGGTTGGTTGAGGTACAATTATCAGATCGGCGAGCCGGCCATACTTACCGATCAGGTCATCGCGTCGACCGCTACGCACCAGGAAATCAGCCGTGGGTTTACCAATCTCGGTACCACGGGGTGTAACACTGACCTTGTAGCGCTCACATAACTCGAGAAAACTTTGATTAAGTTCATCCCCTTGTTGTGACGCCGCGGCGGTGGCTGATTCGAGAATGGTGCGGCGCATACTGTTCGATAGCCCAAGCGTACTAAATGGAAACATGTGCTCGGGGTCGTTTTGTACATATAGCAAATCGACATGCGCATCATTGCGAATCGCCATACTGATTGCGGTTTCCATTAGAGAAAGCGCGGTACTGCTCTCGCGGATGGGTAACAGGATTGTTTTAATTGTCATTGTTAATATCCATCAAAATATAAATAAGAAACTATCGAGTATTAGCCTTACGATATATTACCTGATTTTTAATATTTGGCATACTGTATACCAGAATTAGCTATGGTAGCAGGACAATTTTTCCAAAATGCCCTCCATTTTCCATCAATTCATGTGCTTCTGCGGCTTTGCTCAAGGGAAAGGTCGCATGTATTAACGGACTGATGGTTCCTGATGCGAACAAGGGCATCACCGCTTGTTCGAATTGTTTGATAATAGATGCTTTTTGCGCGACCGGCCGGGATCGTAGTACGGAGCCAATAATACGCTGACGTTTGACCATCAACATGGCTAAATTGATTTCAGCCTTAATGCCGCCCATTACGCCAATCAATACCATGCTACCACCGACCGCCAGTGATTTGAGATTGGGTTCCAGGTACTTTGCCCCTATATGGTCGAGAATCACATCGATGCCACGCTTTTCTGTTATGCGCTTTACTTCAGCGGCGAAATCCTCATTTCTGTAGTCGATTACATGATCGGCACCCTGATTTTCAACCCGCTCGATCTTGCCAGATGAAGCAGTAACAAATATCTCGGTATCCGGGGTAAGCGCCTTGCTCAACTGAATAGCCGCAGTAGCGACACCGCCGCCACCGCCATGAATAAGTACCGATTGTTTGCCCTCTAATTCGCCGAGCATAAACAGATTCAAATAGGCTGTAATATAGGTTTCGCAGATACAGGCAGCCTGTTCAAAGCTTAATGCCCCCACGATTGGCATACTATGGTCCTCGCGCGCCAGCGTATACTCGGCATAGCCCCCGCCGCCTACCAGCGCGAATACTCGATCACCAGGTTTGTAGCGGTTAACATTTTTGCCGACAGATCCGACGATGCCGGCTACCTCGAGTCCGAGAATTTCAGAATCTCCGGGTGGCGCGGGATAGTTGCCCTGACGCTGTATGATATCCGGTCGATTGACCGATGTTGCCTTGACCTGGATCAATATTTGACCGTCACCGGGTGAAGGCGTTTTTACCTCGGAGAACTGCATCATGTCGGGACCACCGAAATCTTTTAACGTAATCGCCTTCATTTAAGTCTGCCTGCAATCTATGCGTTGAATACTGCTAGCACGATACTCGAACTGGAAATTTTTTCCAGATAGATCGAGTTTAGGTTCCTTTACTCTTTCTGCCCTCGGGG
>JBGUEB010000361.1:0-2582 GCA_041821565.1 Gammaproteobacteria bacterium
AGATTCTTCGTAGGCTTCAATCCGGCATTAAGCAACAAAGCGGCAAAGTCCATGGGAGATACCATTAGGAGCTGGGAAATCCATCTGATGAGTGATAAGTCGATTAAGGATATATCACGAATCATCAATCCTGTTGTGCGGGGGTGGATCAATTATTACGGCAGTTATTACAGGTCGGCGCTTTACCCGATATTCAACCAACTTAATAAGGCCCTGAGAAAGTGGGCGATGAGGAAATACAAAAGGTTGCGTGGGCGAAAGCGGAATGCTGTCCTTTGGTTACGAAGGATAGCCCGTCGCGACCGAGGTTTGTTTGCACACTGGAAATTCAGTGCAGGACCTTTGGCTGGACGATAGGAGCCGTGTGACGGGAGACTGTCATGCACGGATCTGTGAGGACGTGGGGGCGAGACTCCCCTGCGTTACTCGACTAAGTTAAGACTATCAAACTTCTGAATTAATGTGATATCCAAAACATATCGTTAAAAAATATTCCAAATCAAAAAGTTGCTGGCTTTGCAATCTTAGAGTCTCCTATAGCTGACTTTCAGGGGCGATCTTCATAAACCAAGCCTTGAAGCGGAGCCACCAACCTGTCAAGGGTTCTTTGGTTTCGATCACGTCGCGGTTGTTGATCCGGCCGTGCCACTCAAGCTGGCCTTTATCGTTTTCGCGTACCCGATAGGTGAGGATCGCCAGGCGTTCATTCGCACCTTGGATCAAGCTTCCGACCAAGGCCTTAGAGTCAATCAACAGGCCCATTTCGGCGTTGATCTCAATGGAGCGAGGATCAAGATTCAGCGAGCCGACGAACAATTTACTTCGGTCAATGTAGAACGCTTTGGTATGCAGGGTCAGTACATCCGGACCGTCTTCACTACCCGGCAATTCACGCGCCGCATTGGCCCGCGCTTCATAAAGCTCGGCGCCGGCTCTGATGACAGCCTTGCGGTAGCGCGCATAAGCGGAATGCACCGGTATGTGATTGTTGGACGCCAGTGAATTGGTGACAATAACGACCCGCACCCCCTTGTCGACAAGGTCGCGAACTAACTGCACACCGCCATTGCCAGGTACATAGTAGGGTGAAATGAAAATAACTTCTATTTTGGCACTTAGTACGACATCACGTAAGTCTTTTGCCAGCAGCATATGCGCTTCATCGATCTTGTGGATCAGCTTGTCGGGCCTGTCGGCAAGAACCCTTGCCGGCGCAGCGAACAGTGGTTGTCGATCGGCGATGAGGTCCTGCAGCAACTGGCTATTCAGTGCTTTTTGATAGACCGTTTCGTAGATATTGTTGAGTTTATCAGCGACTTCTGCGCGAACGGTTTCCAGATCTTCTTTCTTTGGGCTGCTGGCGAACTGCTCGATGGGAACCGCTCGCGAATGATTCCAGTATTCGTCAAAGGACTTGGATATATCCGCCGCGATGGGGCCCAGGGCCAAAATGTCGAAGTCGACAAACACAACGTCCGTTTTGAGCTCAAAGTATTCATCGGCGATATTACGGCCGCCGACCACGCTGATCGAAGTGTCCACCGTAAACGATTTGTTATGCATGCGCCGGTTTGCCTGACTGAAATGGCCGATAAAGTTAAACACCGAGATGCCGCGCCGGGAAATAGGATTAAATATGCGGATTTCGATATTGGGGTGCTGATTCATGAGTAGGAAGATGCGATCGGGAACGGTGGTTAAAATGTCATCGATAAGGAAACGAACCCGAACGCCCCGATCTGCAGCTTTGAGCAGCGCGTTGGTCATCACGGCACCAGCCGTATCATCTTTCATCAGGAGATACTGCAGGTCGATACTTTTTTCAGCCCTTTCCGCCAGCCGGAGTCGGACCCCAAGCGCATCCATGCCTTGGCGCAGGGGATAGAAACCAGATAGCCCTTCATTCAATGCGACCCAGCCTGCAACGGACTTGCCCAATAATGTATCGCCGGTGTCGGTGATGGCGACGCTGTAGGATTTGGGTTGATCAAAGGACACCGTCGCACAGCCGGCAAAGAGCCCAACGAAAACCAGCAGTAACAAAATCTTGCAAAGTCGGAAATCCGTCATCTCAAAACCTCCCACATCAGTCAAGCCGTTGGTATTTCGCGTGGTGGGTTAGACCCCCTGCTGGTGCCTCTAAGCAATTGTGATAACTTGAATGATTGATAAGTACTCGCTTTTTGAGAGCGGGTAGATTGGAAGTTTATTATTGTGTATGGAGCTCATAGAAACCGCAACATATAAAAGTTAATCGTTTGCGGTGACAATCAAAACTCCTTACCAAAGGCGAGTCGGGTTGTCAATCGCTATTTCTTACATATTTTTACCCAACCTCATAAAATTACAGGAAATTTAGGCAAGGCTCATACCTGTTTAAGGCTCATTGGTTAGTCTGAATTTAACTATCAAGGGATTATGGTCGGAAGTAGTTATTCTGATAGAGAGCGCTTTAATGATTTCCAGCCCTCGATAGTAGATGTGGTCGACATTATGGCCAAAGACGGTAGCTCGATAGTTTTCGCTAAAAATTGCCGCTTTCAGATATAGACTGCTGGCTATAGTATCAACAACAGCCATGC
>JBGUEB010000362.1:0-2575 GCA_041821565.1 Gammaproteobacteria bacterium
TCCACCAGGGTTTCCTTGCGCGAGCGATCACCTCGATACATGCCTCCGATCTGCGGTACCGAAACATGGCTCTCATCGATGAATAATAAGCAGTCATCCGGCAGGTAGTCGAACAAAGTTGGCGGCGGTTCTCCAGCCACGCGTCCCGACAGGTAGCGTGAATAATTTTCAATACCACTGCAGTAACCCAATTCCCGCATCATTTCAGTATCGTAGTTGACGCGTTGCTCGAGTCTTTGAACTTCGATCAATTTGTCATTTTGCCTGAGTTCCTGGAGCCGATCCTTTAACTCTTCACGGATCGGCACCAACGATGCCAGTATGGTTTCACGTGGTGTCGCATAGTGCGTTTTTGGATAAACCGTAATACGTTTTACGGTTTTGTTAACTTCACCGGTTAGCGGGTCGAACAGGCTTATCTTTTCTACCTCGGCATCAAACAATTCAACCCGTACAGCCTCGCGTTCGGAGTCGGCTGGATGAATGTCAATCACCTCGCCACGCACCCGATAGGTTCCTCTTTTCAGATCGATATCATTGCGCTTGTATTGTAGCTCGGCGAGACGCCGCAAAATGCTACGTTGATCGATTTCATCGCCCACCACCAGGTGTAACAGCATTTTCAGATAGGATTCCGGATCACCAAGACCATAGATGGCCGATACCGAAGCGACGATAACCGTATCGGCTCGTTCAAACAGGGATTTGGTCGCCGACAGACGCATTTGTTCGATATGCTCGTTGATCGATGCATCTTTTTCGATGAAGGTATCCGAAGCCGGTACATAGGCCTCGGGTTGGTAATAGTCGTAATAGGAAACGAAATATTGCACCGAATTATGCGGGAAATATTCTTTCATCTCCCCATACAACTGCGCTGCCAGGGTTTTGTTGTGAGCCATGATGATAGCGGGGCGTTGCAGCTTCTGAATCACATTGGCGACGGTAAAGGTTTTGCCCGATCCGGTAACACCGAGCAAGGTCTGATGCATCAAGCCATCCTCGATGCCTGCTACCAGTTGTTTAATCGCCTCCGGTTGATCGCCAGTTGGTGAATAGTCGGTCTCCAGCTTAAATTTCTTGTTCATTTAAATACTATTTTCTAATGATTGCCGAACAGTGCTTTACAGCCTGTCCCCGCATTGTATATTCTTCGCTCTCTTGCAAACTTGACGGCAACAGGAACCCCAGTGTTTAACGACTTATCTACACGCGTACGCGCGATCAAACCATCCCCCACTTTAGCAGTTTCAAATTTGGCTAGCCAGCTTCGTGCCGAAGGACGCGACATTGTCGGTCTCGGCACCGGTGAGCCGGATTTTGATACGCCGCAACATATCAAGGATGCGGCTATCGAGGCAATCAACCAGGGGCAAACCAAGTATACCGCTGTCGATGGCACCCCAGAGCTCAAGCAGGCGATAATTGCCAAGTTCAAGCGTGACAATAACCTGAGTTACGATGCCGACCAGATCCTCGTATCAAGTGGTGGCAAACAAAGCTTTTACAACCTCTGCCAGGCCGTTATCAACGCAGGAGACGAGGTTTTGATTCCAGCCCCTTACTGGGTGTCTTATCCCGATATGGTCCTGCTGGCTGAGGGTACACCGGTGATAATCGAAACCGGGATCGATTCAGAATTCAAGATAACCCCGGATATGCTGGCTGCGGCAATCACACCCAAAACTCGCATGCTGGTGTTTAATAGCCCATCCAATCCTACCGGCGTCACCTACTCAAAATCGGAGCTGGCAGCGCTTGGCGAGGTTTTATTGCAGCATCCCGATATTCTGATCGTTACCGATGACATGTACGAACACATCGTCTGGGGTGAGCAGCAGTTTTGCAACATCGTTAACGCCTGCGAGGCACTTTATGCGCGTACCATGGTGCTCAACGGCGTATCGAAAGCCTACGCGATGACTGGCTGGCGAATCGGCTATGCCGCCGGACCGGCAGATATCATCAAGGCAATGAAAAAAATTCAGTCACAAAGCACTTCCAATCCCTGTTCGGTTTCGCAGGCAGCTTCCGTGGCCGCGCTGAACGGTGACCACGAATGCGTTAAAGACATGGTCGTTCAATTCAGGAAACGTCACGACTTTGTTGTATCGTCGCTCAATTCAATTAAATATATTCGTTGTCTCGAATCCAACGGTACCTTCTACAGCTTCCCCAGTATCCAGGACTTTATCGACGCTCGCGACGACATCAACTCCGACATCGATGTCGCCAACCTGTTACTCGATGAAGTCGGCGTCGCGCTGGTACCCGGATCGGCGTTTGGTGCCGATGGTTACATGCGGATTTCGTTTGCGACCAGCATGGAAAACCTGGAAAAGGCAATGGCCAGGATCAAACAGGTATTTGAAGGTCACTAAGCCCACTGAATAGCGGATTCGTATTTCGTAAATATTGAAGCGGTAAAAGGCGATTTTTGGCCTTAATATCCATATTCGGTGGAAAGGTTAAAAAATCAACTATCCTGGACGAATTACTATTGCCGATAGAATTCTAATCCTTTAGTATACCGATCCTCAATTCCCCGGTAGCTCAGTTGGTAGAGCAATTGACT
>JBGUEB010000363.1:0-2554 GCA_041821565.1 Gammaproteobacteria bacterium
GAAACGTAACCTTGTTCCTTATTTAACAAGTAAGGAACACAGGAAAGGGGATGAAACCAGGGGTGACTGGTATTGGCCCACACACCTTTGGTTACATGGGCGAGTAGCTTATTCTCCTTAAGGCGCGTCAGTTTTTTGGTAGCGGCCGAGATAGACAAGTTTGTAAAATTTGCGTAGTCACGCGTCGTAAAAATAATAAACTCCTTACGATTAAAAATATCAAGCATAATCGAGTAGCTCCAGAATGGTTTCCTGCAATTGCTCCCAGGCAGGGGCGGAGCCATATATTGCTCGGTTCTCTGCATCCAGGAATTCCACTACCTGGCCATTAAAAACCTCGAAGGTTAATGACAGCAGGGCGTTGATCGCCCGTTGTCGTATATCTTTAGTTAAAGTTTTACTCGCTTTAATTGAATTCGCATGCCCACCCGCATGTAAAATACCCAGATCGAAAACATCACGCGCCTGGGTTTCGGAGCGACCCGCCAGTGCATATATCTTCTGTAAAACCGCTACTTCACCAGGATAATGCTGGCAGTGGTAAGCCAGTTTGTGATATTGCCGGGCGATTTCAGGGTTGATCAACGACTTGACAGGTTGCTCACCCGGACTTTGGCGCCTGGAAAATTCAACCTTTGTCGGCAGGCGGAGGCCGGCCGAGGTAATCAGGCCAAAACGAAAGCGCTGGGTTGTTCCGGTTTGTTTCGCCTTCTCCGGATCATTGATATCGATGCCCTCAATGCCATAGGTACGCAAGTTTCGTATAAAAGAGCCATCCCGCAAAATTTTGTAACCGTTTTTTTTCAATGTGCTGATACCACCAGCAAGAACGTCTAGATCCATATCCTCGGAATATCGGGGGCTATTAAAGAAAAAGCGCAGGTTTACACCACCCTTGAGCACGTACATGCCCGGGTCGGATATCTTCAGCAGCCTGTTCAGGAAACAAAAATGAAAGACTTCGCGTAATTGGGTATCGGTCAGCATATTTAATTATGTAGACATATTTCCATAAATGTCAATATAACTTCATAATTAAATTACCGATAACAAGGGTAATCGAGGCTAAGCTGATGTGGTCAAGCGCCAGGCCTGTCGCATTTCACTAATCTGAACTAATACAGTTGTTGTTTGCGTCTTTCATCATAATCGTTTGCGAAACTCGAACAGTATAGCGAGTCGGGTTGCCCGGGAATAATACCGGCTACACCGTATTTATACTTTTCTTTCCATTCAACCCGATTGGTGCTGGGATCAAAAACACCGGCTACGCCATTTTTATATTTTTCTTTCCATTCGATTTCTTCGCTGAAAGGATTGAAGACACCGGCCACATCGCCTTTATATGTATCTTTCCACACTATTTCTTTAGTTGTGGGATTATAAACACCGGCGATGCCGCCCTGGTAATTTTCTCGCCATTCGACCACTTCGGTTTCAGGATTGAAAACACCCGCGACACCATTTTTATATCGATCCCGCCACTCGATTTTATTGGTTAAAGGATTGAAAACCCCGGCAATACCCCCCTTATACCTGTCTCGCCACTCAACCTGACGGGTTGTCGGATTAAATACACCGCAAATTCCACCCTTGTATCTTAGCCGCCATTCGATGCCACCTTCTGAATAAATTTCGATGGAATTACCTGAAAGTTCACTGTCTTCAGTCGAGAGCTCATCTGTTGCTGCAGCGACTGTGCCAGCAAATGTAGTGGTAAATGCGATAACAGCGACAAACAGGAATTTGGGTAAACTCTCTGATGTTTTGCCCATAGTTACTTGCTCATTTATGCGCTAACCACCACATGCCTGCAACCCAATTCCTGGGCAGACCGGTGTTAGCGGGTTACGAGAACCGAGCATTTAGCGTGGCGTACTACCTTAGCCGCGGTAGATCCGAGGAAATAGTCCTGTAAACCCGGGCGGTGTGACGCGATGATGACTAAATCGACGGACTTTTCTTCGGCAACTTCCAGGATGGTTTTGTAGGAGTGGCCCATTCGAACTTCCACTTCCATCTCGGTACCACTTGATTTTGCAATGGCATTCATTTCATCAACCGAAGTTTGATGTGATTTGTCGAGGATGCCTTGCGGTAGTTCGGCGGCTGCCCAGTTTGGAATTTCTTCCACTACATTTAGCAGGATAATCTGCGTATCCTTGCCAGTAAGCGCCGTGGCGACATCAATCATTGACTTGCCTTTATCGAGATTAGCGATATCGATGGGTATTAAAATGGTCTTGTACATAATATTCTCCCCGTTGAAGTTTATAAGTAGAGTAACAAGCCTCCACTAAAAGTCTATGCCAATTGATCAAGTCGGCTCTAAATTTAACATTGTATTAGATTGGTGGGTTTTCAATAGTTCGGGAGAAGAAATTTTTTCGGTTAATGCCCTTATGCCTGGTAGAAATTGACCCTGGTCAATTCCATAGTCATTTAATTGATGATATCGTTACCCTTTTGCCTGTGAGGGTGTTGTAAAAGGTTGGATTGTGTTTCCTGGCAAGGCGAAAATGCGCGCAGAAGCCCAGTTTACACGTAGTAAATG
>JBGUEB010000364.1:0-2542 GCA_041821565.1 Gammaproteobacteria bacterium
CCTGTGGCACCGAACCCAGTAAGGATTTGGCCTTGAGCAATTCGCCGTCTATGGAATGACCAAATACCTTGACGCTGCCGCTGGTTTTATTGACCAGTGAAGAAATGATTCCAATACAGGTTGATTTACCTGCACCATTGGGGCCGAGCAGGGCAAAAAAATCACCCTGTTCGACATTAAGATCAATCCCTTTGAGAGCTTGCAGTCCACCTGCATAGGTCTTGTGTAAATCTTTAATTTCAAGCGCGTACATCGAGGTTGTCATCCTTTAATCAGCCGACAAGCTTAGGCATAAGCATGCAAAAATCAAGTAAGCAATCACGGAGTCGGAATTTATCTACCCGTGTTAGTATTTAATCTGACCATCTGGGTAGAAACGCAATTCGAAATGGAAGATATTTCAATCGTTTATATTTTATTTCTGATTTTTACCGGAGCTGCCATCCTGGCAACGCTGGCCCTGTCGATGCGTCAGTCACTGATTATTGCCTATATTGGTCTTGGATTGATCATAGGTCCCTGGGGGTTAAACATTCTTTCCGATGCCGGCCTGATTCAGAACATCGCCAATGTGGGCATTATATTTCTATTGTTCCTGTTAGGTTTAAATCTGCACCCGCAGGAACTGGTTCGAATGGCCGGAGAGACGTCAATAGTCACCAGTATTAGTGCCCTGGTACTATGTGGCCTCGGCGTCGGCTACAGCTTGCTGTTCGGTTACAACTTAACCGAAGCGCTAATCGTCGGCGCCGCCTTAATGTTTTCCAGTACTATTATCGGGCTTAAGTTAATTCCTACCACGGTATTGCATCACCAACGTACCGGTGAGGTAATCATCAGTATCCTGTTGTTGCAGGATATAATTGCCATATTCCTGTTATTGGTGCTCGAGGGCAGCGCCAGTGCCGACTTTGGCTGGTTGGCGATGAGCAAGCCAGTGCTGGCCTTCCCATTTATGGTATTGCTGGCTTATTTACTAGAGAGGTACCTGTTATCGAGACTGATTCACAGGTTTGACCGCATACAGGAATACATTTTTCTGCTCGCCATCGGCTGGTGCCTGGGTATTGCCGAGGCCGCTGAGCAACTCGGACTGTCATACGAAATTGGTGCTTTTATTGCCGGGGTAACGATCGCCAGAAGCCCCATTGCGCTGTTTATAGCGGAAAATTTGAAACCTTTACGTGATTTCTTCCTGATTATATTTTTCGTCGCCCTGGGAGCAAATTTCAACCTTGGGGTGCTTGGTGATATCTGGCTGGCAGCGATAGGACTGAGCCTGATTGCGATTGCAGTGAAACCGGTTCTGTTCAGGTTATTGCTTCTATATCAACATGAGTCATCGGCACGCTCGACTGAAATAGCAATGCGCCTCGGCCAGATGAGTGAATTCTCACTATTGTTGGCGGTAATGGCTACCGAACTCGCGATTATTCGTGATGAGGTTTCATACCTGATCCAGATAGCGACCCTGGTCAGCTTTGTATTTTCTTCATACTATGTGGTTGCGCGCTACCCCACACCTATAGCCATCAGCGATAAATTACGGCGAGATTAATCAGCCAACCTGGAATGTAACTATTTACAATACCAGTGAGAATTATAAACGTTAAGCCTGGATTCAGTATTTACTGCCTATATTACCTGTCAATGTGCCCATTCAACATTGGAGACTACAATGCGCGCCATAGTTATCGAAGATGACCTGGAATTACAAAAACAGATTGTAGGCCGCCTGCAGCGGGAAGGATTTGCTGTCGATGCTGCCGACAATGGGGACGAAGGTTTATATCTGCTGCAGGAGTATCCATGCGATGTCGCCATCGTTGATTTGGGCCTGCCAAAATTGACGGGGCTCGAAGTCATCAAGGCGATTCGCAAACAGGGTAGTAATTTGCCCATTTTAATTCTCACCGCACGCGGACGTTGGCAGGATAAGGTGGAGGGACTGGATGCAGGCGCCGACGATTACCTGGTGAAACCATTCCATTACGAGGAAATGATGGCAAGAATCCGGGTATTGATCAGAAGAGCCTCGGGCTGGTGCGATTCTCGTATCCTTTGTTCGCCTGTGAGCCTGGATACAGTGACGCAACGCAGTTATGTCGATGACCGGGAGCTGGATCTGACGGCTTTTGAATACAAGGTGCTTGAGTACCTGATGATGCACGCCGGAGAAGTGATTTCAAAAACTGTGCTGACAGAGCATTTGTATGACGATGAAGCCGACCGGGATAGTAACGTGATCGAAGTTTTCATTAGACGATTGCGACAAAAGCTCGATCCAGACGAGAATATGAAACCGATTGAAACACTGCGCGGTCGCGGCTACCGTTTTACCCTTGCCAGGGTTGAACAGGGCGGATAGCAGTTAGCCCACATATTGTACGAAGACGGCACCCATATTGATGAATATCCCTATAATTTATTAATTTATTTCAAAACGCTGATTATGATTGGAAATTACCTTTTGTACCTGAACGAATTCAGGAAAAATCTGGCTGCCAATCTTGATCGATCCCCCTTGATCCATAGCTATTGC
>JBGUEB010000365.1:0-2512 GCA_041821565.1 Gammaproteobacteria bacterium
GCTACCACCCCTGTGCCTTTTATTTTTACCGGGGGGTTTATGTCCCCGGGCATTCTCCGCCGAGCGTTGACCGTCCCTGTGCCCCGTTTTCGGCTTCTTCGGTTTGCTAGGTCGAGGCGCCCGCTGCGTCAAACTCGACTCGGGGAGATCGTGAACTGGTTCAAAACCACCGATCAATTTACGCTTTAGCAATTGCTTGATCAAATGCTCAATATCGGAGAGCTGCTTAAACTCATCAGCACTAACCAGCGACACTGCCTGCCCCCCGGCGCCCGCTCGACCGGTACGCCCGATACGATGGATATAATCTTCCGGTATATTAGGCAGGTCAAAATTTACCACCTGGGGTAATTGATCGATATCCAGGCCCCGTGCGGCAATATCGGTTGCAACCAGGATTCGGGTCGAACCATTTTTAAAATCAGCCAACGCCTTGGTACGCGCACTTTGACTCTTGTTACCGTGAATAGCCGTGGCATTGATTCCACTGGACTCCAACTGACGTACCAGCTTATTGGCGCCGTGTTTGGTGCGCGAAAATACGAGTACCTGTTGCCATTCATTATCGAGGATCAGTTTCGCCAGCAATGCCGCTTTTTGATTTTTATCGACCGGGCAGATCCATTGCTTTATTGACTCGACGGTTGTATTACGCGGGCTAACTGCAATCTCGACAGGATTATTGACAAGTCCTTTGGCGAGGTCTCGAATTTCCCTGGAAAATGTCGCTGAAAACATCAGGGTCTGTCGCTGTTTGGGCAATAGATTCAAGATTTTACGAATATCGTGGATAAAACCCATGTCCAGCATTCGGTCGGCTTCATCCAGTACCAATACTTCCAGGTGTTTGAATCTCACCGCATTCTGATTGTATAGATCGAGTAAACGGCCCGGCGTTGCCACCAACACATCAACACCTTGACGTAGTTTCATCATCTGCGGGTTAATTTTTACCCCGCCGAATACGACCGCCGAGCGCAAAGGTAAATTTTTACCGTAAGTCGATACGCTGGCTGCTACCTGGGCAGCAAGTTCGCGGGTTGGCGTCAATATCAGGACGCGCGCCTGATTTGCCGAAGCAGGTTGGCCTCCTGACAGGCGCTCCAGTATCGGCAAGGTAAATCCTGCTGTTTTACCCGTGCCCGTCTGTGCGGCTCCCATCACATCTTTACCATCGAGTATCACGGGTATCGCCTGTGCCTGAATCGGTGTAGGAGTCTCGTAGCCCTGTTCGGCAATAGCTTCAAGAATGGGGGCGGATAAGCCCAGGGAGTCAAAATGCATGAAATCTTCTCAGGTGGCGTGTGGTATCACCGGCTATCGGTTTAGCAACCGGCGCTTTGGCGGGCGTGCAGCTTACAGGAACTTATGAACCGACGCCATAGATGCTTATCAGCCACAAGCAGTTGGTTACGGGTTATTCGTCGTTACTCGTTTTCAGGCTTTTCTGAAATTCAATCGAGACGTCTTTTGAATATTTTGCCAGACCGTTTTCGAGGAAATACTGCCGCATTGGATGACCGTTACCGCTGCTGGCATGCATTTCCGATTCAGGCGTTTGATGCTCAACAGCCGGCCAATGACCAGCCTGGGGGTCGGCGCCCTCAGCCACTATATCCAGTGGATCGTCTTCACTGATTGCTGGATACTGCAAAATATCCATGAACTGCCATGTCGCTTCCAGCGGAATATTATTATCCGGGTCATAAAAGTAGATCGACCAGAAAATGCCATGATCTACCGCACCTTCTACCTCGATACCGGCCACCTCGAGTCGATCCTTGAGATCGAATAAAGCCTGCTTTGAATCTACAGTGAATGAAACATGATCAAATCCAAGCGGTAAACTGGTGCGATCTCCTGGGAACTTCCGGTTCATCGCACTCGCCCCGTCATATTCAAAGAATGCAACGTGTGTGACACCATCTGGAAACTGGAAGAAATAATGCCGGTAGCCGTCGTGCCCGATACCGGCGCTCAATTTCAAATTCAACAAGTCACGATAAAACCGTATGGTTTTCACCATATCACTGGTAATAAAAGCTAGATGGTTAATGCCTTGCAGGTTCATATTCGTAATCCCGGGTCATTCATCAAAATAATTATATGCCTGGATGAGTCGTTCAGAAAGGACAAACGATCGAGTACTCGAACAAACATCCCTGATTGCACAAGGATGAAAATCTTTCTGGTATCATTAGATGCTTCTGAGTGAAGTAAAGTGAGCCTTGATTAAGAGGAACAAGAAATGAAATTCATAGTTACTAACGACTACCGGGCAAGCGTCTGCAAGATTTTGTTAGCTACTTTTCTATTGATGGTAGGTTTTGGTCCAGTGAATGCCGAGCAACCAGATTTTGCACAGGTCGTAGGCAAATTAAGTGCAAAACTCGAACTAGACGAAGCTCAGAGCAAGAAACTCGGCAGTTCGATCGAAGTATATATGAAACAACTGGATACGCTGTTCGCCGAACAGGAAAGCGAGGATGCTGATCCCTCGCTGCTCATCGAC
>JBGUEB010000366.1:0-2500 GCA_041821565.1 Gammaproteobacteria bacterium
TTTATCAATAGCACAACCAACGGTTTTATCCTGGGACCAGTACCAAATCTAACCAACGATCAGTTCATTGTAATAACTGCCGCCGAGGTAATTGAGATGGCAGAAAAGGCAGCCATGCAGGCCTACCGGACAGCCATCGAAGATTACAGGATTAACACCAGTTACTGTGTTGGCGAAACACCAGCTAACAGCGGAACAGACGCCACGATTTGTGGGACTAATGGCGGTACCTGGACGCTGGGTCCTTACCCCTGGTTGTATAACTATGCAGGCGTGACGAGCATTGCGGAAATGAGTAGTTATTGGCCGGTAAAGTCAAGCTGGGCGCTGGAGCTTCCATATCTCACCACTATCGGCAGAATCCCGACCATATTTGGCGATTACTTTACCGAAGCAGATAGCGAAACCATCGACAGCGCGCTCAGCGGTTCCATAGGCATTACGATTCCGGAAGACATTGGCTGTAGCAGCTGTAGTGTCGAGTTTACCTATAATAATGACGAGTTTAGGTTCAACGATTTTGCGACGCTTAAAACACCAGTTTTTCTGGGAGACCCGATATTAACCGGTGTCAGGTTCGTCGATATTGTTGAGGTTGTGGGAGAGGCTGGCCGCCTGACTGGAAACTCTGCAACGGCTGTCTCGGGAACGCTTAAAATGTATTTTTGGGACGATGACGAAAACCCAACCGAGATTTACACCCCCTGCGGTGATGATGGTGATGGTATTCCCGAGGTAAGCGACTGTAATCGCGATATTTCGGGTAACCCAAAACCCGGCGGAGCAAACCTTTTAAAATCGATTATTCTGTACCTGGAGGTATCGCTTGATTTCCCCTATAGCGCTGGTGCAGTCAATATCGATATGGATTACACTGCCGATCCGGTAATCACAGCGGTACCCGCCACGGCTAACTCCCACGCCATAATATCGGCAACATTTGCCGATACCAATATTATCAATGGCACCAAGCCGACTATATCGGGGGGGAGCTTTAAAATTGACGAGCATTACCATGCTGGTGATACCTATTTATTCCAGGATAGCGGCCCGCACGATACTGGCACCATAGATTCCTCCGGTTTCGTAGTCGCGGGCCCATTGACACTGGGTATCCGCTACTACCCCGAATTGCCGAACTGGGTTTTCACCAATGATTGGCACGATAGTGTGATACTGGCCTATGCCGAGGGATATAAACCTGGCGGGTCCGGATCCTGTACACCCAACAGTGGAGTAGCCGCCACCGCCTGTATTGAAATTCAGGATTACCCCGGTGGCGACGCCGTAAACAAGGACAAGGCCGCCATATTGATAAATGCGGGTGAACACGACTGGGATAATGATGCCGATAGTGATTTTACCAACGACATTTGGGATCTTTTCGACAATAGAAATGGTGACCTCGATTATCAATTCACCTGGCGATGGCCGGGGGATCCAAACAACACTACACCGCGAAAGGTGCCTCCCGGCAATGACAATTTAATCATACTGGAAGAGTCGTAAGATGAAACTGTGTATCCCGTCAGCCCGAGTTGATGCGTTTGTTAAGTGCTTTTTTAGCCATCAACCACCGGTACTGATTCGAAACATCCTTGGCGTTTTTCATGTAATACACCTCGAAATTTAATTTTCTCTCTTTTTACTTTCGATATTTCTACGATGAATGGAAAGCCTGGAACAGTAACTCGATCTACACCCATAAACTGGGTATTGCAAACTTGCCCGCTACTTAATTTTAATCCTTCATTAAAACAATTATTATGCATTGAGCCAGATTTGTATTTGATATCAAGCCCACATTTTGCGTTTTCGACTAGAAATAGATAATGGAAAATTGGCTCTAAGTAATGTTCAGTCTCGCCACTGAGCAGGGTTTTTATATCTGCCCATGAACGCTTATGGCCTATTCTGTTGAAAAACTCAAAAAATTAATAAGGCCAGATTTTCGCGGGATTCAATTTACTTCAAAGAAACTACTCAAAACTTATCCAGGTAATGATGAGATGGGCTGTGCCGAGAGTTCAGGTATTTATTATATCCCCCGGTATCAAAATGGACAAAACTCCTCACAGAGGCGGAAAGTTTTTCTGGACCATCAAAAAAAGAGTTTTTCAACAGAATAGGTCGGTAGGAGCCGCTAATTTCTGAATTCTTAACGACTGCTTTGAAAAAATTACTGCCGATGGATCCTGCAAATTTTAAATTTTAGGATTTCATCCCTCTCTGACCAGGCAATATCCCGATAGCTGACGTTCATCGTATTAACCGGAACTAATCAAAACGGCCAATAGCGGACGCCTGGTTATAAGGTAGAATTTAATCTCTTTTGATCTAAATCAAGATCACATAGTAATTACTCAGTAGACTTATCTACCAGTTAAATACAAATTGCTTGGATAGATGCTCGACATATTCGCACCATGGAATCAGGAGGTATCATGACAATAGCATCAAAATTGGAAAATTATCTGCAACAGCGGGAAGTTAGGTACCA
>JBGUEB010000367.1:0-2499 GCA_041821565.1 Gammaproteobacteria bacterium
GGCCCGATAACCCAGCCCCTGACCGATCCGCTATACCTGGACGTCAAGCTGGAAGAAAGAACCGACTTTAACGAAGCATTGCCCATCGATCACAACGCCTTTGTTTACGTGATTGAGGGTGGAGTTACGCTAGAGACGGAAGCAGGTGAATCAGCAGTAGTGTCCCGCGACCAACTCGCGATTCTGAGTGAAGGCGATAGCGTTAGTCTGAAGAGTGAGGATGCAGGTGCACGATTCCTGCTAATCGGCGGAAAGCCAATCGGCGAAGCGATAGCGCGCGGTGGGCCTTTCGTGATGAACACCGAGGCCGAGGTTAAACAGGCTTTTCGGGATTATCAGAACGGGGAGTTCTAGCTTTCCCCTCGCCCCTGCCCTCTCCCTCTGGGCGGTGCGACGCCTCGCGAGGGTTAGGGTGAGGGTCTTTTCGGAACTTTATCAGTTATTCTCGATCACAATACTCGGGAAAGCAGCTGAATGATCTTTCGCCCTGGTCGCCAGCTTTGCTGCCGTTTTACGCGCTATGTCACGATAAATATCACTGATCTGGCTATCCGCCATCGCCGCAACCGTGGGATTTCCGCTATCGGCCTGTTCACGAATTCGGATATCGAGCGGTAAAGCGCCAAGGAAATCGACATTGTGTTGCTCGGCCATACGTACACCACCGCCTTCACCGAAGATAGGCTCGGCATGACCGCACTGGCTGCAAATATGCATACTCATATTCTCCACTATGCCGAGCACCGGCACTTCAACCTTTTCAAACATTTTCAAGCCCTTGCGCGCATCGAGCAAGGCTATATCCTGGGGGGTGGTGACGATAACCGCCCCGCTCACCGGAATTTTCTGCGCCAGAGTTAACTGGATATCGCCGGTGCCTGGTGGTAAATCAACTACCATGTAGTCGATGTCTTTCCATCGGGTATCATTGAGAAGCTGTTCCAGTGCCTGGGTAACCATCGGACCGCGCCAGATCATTGGCGTATCTTCCTCGACCAGGTATCCGATCGACATGGATTGAATACCGTGCCCGATCATTGGTTCCAGGCTCTTGCCATCGCTTGATTCGGGCTGACCCTTGCAGCCGAGCATACGGGGGATACTGGGCCCATAAATATCTGCATCGAGTATGCCAACCGTGGCACCCTCGGCCTGCAATGCCAACGCCAGATTAACCGCGGTCGTCGATTTACCGACGCCACCTTTACCGGATGCAACCGCGATAATATTCTTTATGCCCTGAAGAGGTTTCAGGTTTTGCTGTACCGTGTGGGATGTAATCTTACTCGACAGCTTGACATCGATGTCTCCAATTCCGTCAAGACTCTCGAGTTTTTCGCGCACCAGTTGCTTGAGAGCATCAAAGAAACCCGCCGCGGGGTACCCAAGTACCAGGCTGACGCTGACATTGTCACCGTCGATGCCAATGTCTTTCACCGATTTGGCCGACACCAGGTCAGTTTCCATATAGGGGTCGACGACCTCGCTCAGGGCAGTCTCAATTTGTTGTTTGCTGATCGACATGTGCAGATACTCAATATCAAATATTAATTTAAAACGGAATCCGTCTCCGACAGACTCCAGGGGCAAGCATTTTACCTGAGCTGATAGTGAAATATCACCTAGTTTTTATGCGTTTGTTTAATAGCTGCCCTATACAGTTCCGCATGCAACACATAAACTACGCACCTTATAAGTCCAGCGATCGTCGTAAATGAGCTCTGATTCCCGTCAAATAGTCGTCACCAGCGCCTTACCTTATGCCAATGGACCCATTCACATTGGGCATTTACTCGAATATATTCAAACCGATATCTGGGTGCGCTATCAAAAATTGCGCGGCCACGAATGCATTTATGTTTGTGCTGATGATGCCCATGGAACGCCAATCATGCTACGCGCACAGGCCGAAGGGGTAACCCCCGAGGTGCTGATAGATCGTATGAAGATTGAGCATGAACAGGATTTTTCCGATTTTGCGATCGAATTCGATAACTACTACAGCACGCACTCGGATGAGAATCGCTATTTTGCCGAACTCATTTATACGCGACTCCGGGATGGCGGACATATCCGTACACAGGTTATTTCACAGGCCTACGATCCGAAGGCCGAAATGTTTTTGCCTGATCGATTTATCAAGGGCGAGTGTCCAAACTGTGGAACCGCCGATCAGTATGGCGATAACTGTGAGAACTGTGGCGCAACCTATGCACCAACCGATTTAAAAAACCCGGTCTCGGTAGTCACCGGCGAGACTCCGGTCGAGAAGGATTCGGAGCAGTATTTTTTCAAGCTCGTCGATTTTGAAAACATGCTGAAGCAGTGGACTCGTGCCGGGCATATACAAAAAGAGATAGCCAATAAAATGGATGAATGGCTGGAAGAGGGTCTAAAGGACTGGGACATTTCGCGCAATGCGCCTTACTGGGGATTCGAAATACCCGACGCACCCGGCAAGTACTTTTACGTCTGGCTCGATGCGCCTATCGGCTACAT
>JBGUEB010000368.1:0-2498 GCA_041821565.1 Gammaproteobacteria bacterium
TTTGATTCATATCGTCTTCGTTATTCATCGTGGGTGTAATAATCGAGGGTTAGTGATAATCGAGATAATGTCGGCAAACAGGTTGAGCAAGATATAAGTAGCCGCGAATATCATCGCACAACCCTGTACCACGGGAACATCGCGGGTCGTCACCGCGTCTACCATGAGTTGGCCGACTCCCGGATACACGAAAACAACCTCGACAACGACAACACCGACCACCAGGTAGGCCAGGTTAAAGGCAATTACGGTAACAATGGGTGCCCAGGCATTCGGCAACGCATGTCTCAAAATAACCTCTGACTTCGGAAGACCTTTGAGTTCAGCCATCTCTATATAGGGAGTTGCCATTAAATTGATGATTGCCGCACGCGTCATACGCATCATGTGCGCTATTATGACCAGTGTCAGCGTCAGTGCGGGCAGGAAGGACAAGTACACCCGCTCCCAGAAGGTTACATCCGAGCCGATATTCGCCAGCGATGGAAACAGGTGGGTAAAGGATGAGAGAAATAAAATTAACAGGTAAGCGACGAAAAACTCTGGGAACGAAATCGTCGTCAGTGTCATCGCGTTAACCATTCGGTCGTATATCGAGTTGCGGTATAGTGCCGCGGTTATACCGAGGAATAAAGCCAGTGGAACGGATATAATTGCGGCCATAGCTGCCAGAAAAAACGTGTTTTGCAAGCGGGGCGCGATTAAATCTGTTACAGCCCGTGAACGGTCATTTCCCGAACTAGCCCTGCCTGAAAATGAATTACCCATATCTCCGGTGAGCATCCCGCGCAACCAGTCGAGGTAGCGTTCGTGCATGGGCAAATCCAGCCCCAGTTCCTTGCGAAAAGCGGCGACGGTCTCTGGTAGTGCTGCCTGTCCAAGCACGGCCTCGCTGAAATCGCCAGGCAGGAATTCGATCGAACTGAACAGGATCAATGACACCACGAATAGCGTCGCCAGGCCGAGGCCAAGCCGTTGCAGGATTGTACGGATTACTGGATGCACTGTGTTAAATCCCTCCCAGATCTCGCTTTAAAACTGGTGAAATGTGAATGAGCGAGGCGTGTGGTTACAGTAAAAAATGAAATGGGCCGTCACAACGAAGAACCCATTCCCTTTTCCAATATTGTTATCGCCTTACACGAACCACCAGCGCTCGGCACTCTTGTTGCCATCATCTTCCCAGTTGGCGGCCACCTTGTCAGGGTGTCCCACCTTTTTGCTCAGAGCATGAATATGATTGGCGAACATTGGCACCAGTGATCCGCCATCGTCATTCACCAGGGCCTGGCATTCATAATACATTTCACGCCGTTTGTTGGTATCTAGTTCGGACCGTGCCATCACTACCAGCTTGTTAAAGCGGTCGGCTGCCGGTCCCGAGGTCCATACAGTGTCATTCCATTGGCTATCCGAAACATAGGCCTGGGTAAACATCCAGTCTTCGGTAGGACGTCCGCCCCAGTAGCAGGCTGACCAGGGCTTCTTGTTCCAGACATTGGCCCAATAACCATCTTTCGGTTCGCTTACAACATTGATATTGAGACCCGCTTTGGAAGCTGAATCCTTGATTAACAGGGCCGCGTCAACCGCACCGGCGAAAGCGGCGTCCGAAGAGCTCAGGTCCAGGGTAACGCCTTCCATGCCCGCCTTCTTCAGGTGATGGCGCGCCTTGTCCGGATCGTAAGTGCGTTGTGGCAGCTCGCCATTGTGATACGGATTAGCAGTCGATATCGGGTGGTCGTTACCCATTGCGCCATGTCCTTTCAAAATTTTACTCACCAGCTGCTCGCGATCGACGGACAGTTTAACCGCCATGCGCAGGTCATAATTATCAAACGGTGGGACGTCGATTCGCATCGGGAAGGTGTAATGCAGTGTGCCGGTTACCTCGAGTATTTTCAGACTGCCAACCCTTTGTAGCAGGTGAACAGTTTTAGGGTCGACACGATTAATCATATCGACTTCGCCATTCATGATCGCATTTTGGCGGGCCGTGGTGTCCAGCAAGGCAATGGTTTCGACTTCGTCGAAATGCGCCCTGTCCGATTTGAAATAATTCGGATTACGCTTGAACGTGACGCGCACACCGGGCTCAAATTTCTGGATCACATAACCAGCCGTGCCAACTGCGGCCTGCCAGTCCATTTTGCCATCTTTTGCTGGTAAGATCGGGAAATGGTAATCCGTCATGATAAATGGAAAGTCGGCGTTACCCGCGCTGAGCTTGAATTCTACCTCGTGTTTGCCGGTCGCTTTTATGCTTTCCACCGCGGCGAGCAATGACTTGGCGGCAGATTTCGAATCTTCCCCACGATGGTGGTTAAACGAGGTAATGACATCCTCCGTGGTCACGGATTTGCCGTTTTGAAATTCCACGCCCTTGCGCAATTTGAAGGTCCATGTTTTTGCGTCAGAACTCGCTTCGTAGCTTTCCGCGAGCTCGGGGATCACCTGGCCATCGGCATTCACTTCGGTCAGGGTATTGGCGTAGGAAT
>JBGUEB010000369.1:0-2434 GCA_041821565.1 Gammaproteobacteria bacterium
GTTGTTTGCTACTCCAATGATGCCGGTCTGTACAATGGCAGCAAGTTCGCGCAACAAGGTTTGCAAATAGCCGCTGGTGTACCACTGCAGTGTGACGAACCAGCGGACTTTCAGACTTTCCGCCTCGGGCTTTTCGGACTCGATAAACTGCATAATATTGATCGCACGGTAGCTACACTGGAGCAAGCACTCGATAAGATTAACTAGTTCATTGCTTTTTACCGGGGAGGCTGTTGATGAATAATGATGAGCTTTGTTACAAATCTGCGCTAGAGCTCACTGGACTGGTGCGCAAGAAGGATCTCAGCTGCACCGAAATTATAAATAGCTTCTACGATCGCATCGAGGCGATAAACCCCCATATCAACGCCATTTGCACGCTTGTCGATCGCGAATTAGCCCTCCAGCAGGCTGTAGCACTGGATAAACGCCTGCAGGCCGGAGACTCGCTGGGACCCCTCGCCGGCTTACCCATTGCGGTAAAGGATCTGGTAGAAACCCGTGGTATTCGCACCACCATGGGATCACCTCTGCATGCTGCATGGGTGCCTGAGTATGACGCTCTCACTGTCGAACGCATGAAATCCGCCGACGCCATTATCATCGGCAAAACCAACGTGCCTGAATTTGGTGCCGGTTCTCACAGTTTTAACCGCGTGTTTGGCGTTACCCGGAATCCATACAATCTAATGAAATCTGCCGGTGGTAGCAGTGGAGGAGCCGCCGCCGCACTGGCGGCTGGCCTGCTACCCCTCGCCGACGGCAGCGATCACGGCGGTTCACTCAGAAACCCGGCCAGTTTCTGCAACGTGGTGGGATTTCGCCCCTCGCCGGGAAGGGTGCCAGCCTGGCCTTCCGAAACTCCCTTTGATCCGTTATCAATAATAGGTCCCATGGCAAGATCAGTTGATGATGCCGCCCTGCTGCTATCGGTTATTGCCGGTCCAGATTCCCGAGCACCACTCTCGATTGAACAGGATCCGAAGATATTTGCTGGACTCCTGAATTCCAGTCTGGAAGATGATAAGTCTTCGTTAAAGGGGGTGCGAGTGGCCTGGTCCAGAGACCTGGGATATCTTCCGGTACAGGCCTCGGTAATCGAAGTTCTGGAACAGGCCGTTTCAGACCTGAGCAGTTTAGGCTGTGAATTAGATGAAGACGAACCTGACTTAAAAGATGCGGAAGATATTTTTCTCAAGCTTCGAGCTGCCGGCTTTGTCGGCTCTCACGCCCAGGCACTGCAAGAATCACCACGTATGGTAAAGGACACGATTCGCTGGAATACCGAGGTTGGTCTGAATTTGAGCATAATTGACATTGCAAAAGCCGAGGCTAAACGCGTAACGCTGTACGAGAGAACTTTAGAGTTTTTCGAGAATTACGATTTTCTGATAGTACCGGCAGCGCAACTACCGCCTTTTCCAGTCGAGTGGGACTGGGTACGGGAAATTAACGACACCCGCTTCGACAATTATCTGCAATGGATGCAAATCTGTTGTGCTATCACTTTAACAACATTGCCCGTTATCTCGGTACCGGCTGGATTCAGTGCCGATGGGCTGCCGATCGGATTACAGATAGTAGGGAAACCTCACGCTGATTTTGAACTGCTCCAGTTTGCGAGGGCTTTTGAATCGCTTGGTCGATACGCTCAGCAGCACCCGCTACTGCAGTCTGATCAGCTATCTCACCAGACCCCCCTGGATCCCTTCGTGGTTGCCCCGCAATACAAGTGAGGCACGAGAGACGTCACTGTTCAGGGAGCAGCGCTATTTTCTTTTTCGCGCTCGGCAAGCAGACCGGTTAACCAGTCGGGATCCATCTCGGGCACCGAAGACAGCAATAGCCTGGTATAGTCTGGATAGGGTGGCGACAGGATTTCGCTTTTCATGCCCTGCTCGACAACTCTTCCTTCCAGCATAACCACGATTTGATCAGAGATAGCTTTCACCGTGGCAATGTCATGGGTGATGAAAATGTAGGTCAGGCCCAGATCTTTCTGCAGGCGCAGCAGCAGTTGCAGGATTCCCTTCTGAACTATCTGATCGAGTGCGGAAGTGACTTCATCACAGATGATTAAATCAGGTTCAGCCGCCAGTGCGCGCGCGATACATATACGCTGTTTTTGACCGCCGGAGAGCTCGGCGGGCAGCCGATCGATAAAGGATTCATCGAGTTCGATCATTTCCATCAGTTCGAGCAAACGCTTGTCGCGTTTAGCGCCTCGCAACCCCAGGTAAAATTCCAGCGGCCTGCCGATGATATCGCGAATCGTCTGGCGCGGGTTCATCGCCGTATCCGCCATTTGATAAATCATTTGTATTTTCTGTAACTGCTTGATACTGCGATCTTTTAACCTCGGCGGCAGCGCTTCTCCATTAAACAGTATTTGACCCTTGCTCGGTGTCAGCAACCCGGTGATTGCACGCGCGGC
>JBGUEB010000370.1:0-2417 GCA_041821565.1 Gammaproteobacteria bacterium
CTTATCTGCCAGTAATTGATGTACAAAATATCAAGTTTTAACCAGGTTGACGACCGATATTTTTCTCCGATACTAAACAAGTTAAATTCAGCAGCCCCTGATTAAGTCAGGGCGAAAATCTTGAGTCCAAAATAGACAACTTCCGCGTTGCGAATCCTCGCGATAGCTTGCTATTATGTGAGATTCGCACCTTCAATTTTAATATTTTGAATCTCAATCTTTTTCGTCCTGACTTAATCAGAGATTCCTTAAGGAGAACATGATGAAGCTCTGGTTTAAGACTGGTGCCTGGCTTGCAAGCTCATGAATGGCGAATGAGAATTCTGCACCTGCTTTCCCAGACTCATCTTACCGGCCCTGAAGTTTATGTTGCCGCACTTTGCCGTAGGCAAATGGCTGATGGCCACGACTGCACGATTGTCTCTGATACGCTATCGGTGCAGACGGATGCCAGCTATATTTCAATCGCAATTCACAATCGTTCGCTCATAAACCGGCTACGCAATATTATTAAGTTAATCTCCCTGTGCAGGGATAGAAATATCGACCTGATAAACACCCACTCGAGAGCGGCGAGCTGGATTGCCAGTGTGGTTGCCAAATTAACTGGTGTCGCCTATGTCTCCACTATCCACGGTCGCCAAAGTACACGTGCCGCCAGGCGCAAAATCAGCGTATATGGACGGCATATCATCGTGGTCTGTGAACACCTTCAGGAGCATGTACGCAACGAACTTAATATTGCTGATGCTGATGTGCGGGTAATTCGCAATGGTTTTGAGTAGAGTCGCCTGGGTTGGACGACTAACGGGCCCGAAAGGCGAGATCGCCTATCGAATTATTACCGAGGTTGCGCCCGAATTTCCTGATATAGAGTTCACCATCGTCGGTGGCCCCGTCACCGAACGATTTTCTGAGAGGTTGGGTGATAACGTTAAGTTGCTCGATTTTATCGCAGATGTTGAAGCGGTTTTTGCCGAGAGTGACCTGGTCATCGGTGCCGGCCGGGTTCCCATCGAGGCAATGCGTTATGGTTTACCGGTAATTGCAGTGGGTGAGAATCGTTACATCGGCCCGATCAATGCTGCGACCATTAGTCAGGCCAGGGCAACAAACTTCGGTGATTGTGATCATTTACAGTCGTGGGATGCGCAGCGGTTGATTGATGATCTAAGCGCGATAGCGTCCGGCCAGATTGAAATACCATTGCGAGAATATGCGGCCTATGTTGAGGATTATAGTCTCGACAAGGTTTATCCAGAGGTGATGGCGGTTTATAAGCAGGCACAAATAGATGCTTATTTGCGCAGCTTTAAAGAGATCCCGGTGTTGACCTATCACCGCGTATTGCAGCAAAGTCCCGAAAGGTCAAAGTTTAACATTTTTGTAACAGTTGATGAGCTTGAAAAGCAGATTCTAAACCTGAAAAAGCGTGGTTTCGAATTCATTACTTTCAAAGATATCGCCAGCGGTGTGAGAGTCAGGAAGCCGATTATTCTGACCTTTGATGACGGCTATGAAGATAACTACCACAACCTGCTGCCGTTGTTGCAAAAATTCCAGGTCAGGGCGGTTATTTACACGCTCGCGGATCGTACGGTCAGGAGTAACCAATGGGATATGGCACTGGGTGAGCCGGAAGCGCCCTTGATGAGCAATGAGCAGTTCATCGTTTGCCACCAGAGTGGTTATGTCGAAATCGGCTCGCATGGGCTGGCGCATCAACATCTGCCACAATTGACTGAAGTCGAGGCCAGGGAAGAAATAGTAAACTCCAAATCTGCGCTAGAGTCATTGATCGATGATGAAGTTGTTTCATTCGCTTATCCCTATGGTGATTATGGTAAGCGTGAGGTCAAGCTGGTGCGCGAAGCGGGTTACATTTTTGGTGTCGGCACAATCAACGGACCGCTGAGCATGGCAGCCGATTTAATGCAGGTGCGCCGTATCACCATGTTTCCGAATACCAAGCCAGCAAAATTTTGGCGAAAAACCTCGGGGTATTACCTACGCTACTGTAAAATCAAGGGCAAGGACTTTTAGTGCCCTGGAAATGATTTCCTGTACATATTGCGGAAAACTATTTCATCAAGGTACATATAGAGTATACGGTGTGATTATTGGTTTACTTATTGTTATGTATTTTTGACGTAAGTATGCTGCTGCTTTTGGGCAAATATAATTTGAGATTTGCCTAAGTATAATGCTGGAGTATGCATTTGTTTAAGTATTTCCATGTTAGCTTTTCTTTGTCTCTCATCTGGTTCAGAATTTAAATCTCTCCATGCCACACAATATGAAAACGGGTAAAATAAAATCCCAATAAGGGATGAATGTCGTATGCGGTTGGTTCCAGTTTTCTGTATGAACAACCCGCTGGTATGTAGTATATGTCTGAGTTGCCAGAACGTTAATGG
>JBGUEB010000371.1:0-2415 GCA_041821565.1 Gammaproteobacteria bacterium
CCGGGATCGGACAACAGATCGTTTATTTTACTCGCATCATACTTCGCTATCTTCACCGCATCAAAATCGTCGAATACCTGCCGATAATGCTCACGTTTACGCAGAATGGTAATCCAGCTCAAACCTGCCTGGGCTCCCTCAAGACAGAGGAACTCGAATAACAGGCGATCATCGTGTACTGGAACGCCCCACTCGCAATCGTGGTATTGCTGGTAAAGTTCATCATCACCGCACCACCAGCAGCGATTTTTATCACTAGTATCAGTCATGAATTAAAAACCTGTTCATCGGGCCTCAAGCTCTGCCACCCGCGGTCCATAATGTAAAATACTCGAATCGATATTGCCGACAAGATCAGGGTTGGTTGAAAAACCCAGTATCGCCTGTATGCGGGCTCGATTACCCCGTACCTCGGTAACCCGATGCATCGAATAATGACCTCGAAACAAGTTCAATGTGCCGGCTTTCGGCTCTATCTGATGACTGCCCTGTGAGTCGCCGTCGAGCACACGCTGGACCTGTTCAAAGTTTTCGTTGTCGTCCGATCGCAGCTCCGGCACGTATTCAAATATGCCTCCAGCCTCGGGTTCCTGCAACAAAAGCGTGGTCACCATCGGTCCACTATCGAAATGCCACTGTTGGCAACCGCCGGCATTCATCATCGAGATATTGAGGGACTGGTACCTGTCCTGGTTGCGATACACCGACTGCTCCAGTACCCGCGCCAGAAAATCGGGCAATACCGGCGCGTAGTAAAGCCTGGAAAGTAAATGCTGCTTAGGAATTAAATCGGCAGCCACCTGTGCCAGGTTACGCTTGCCCTTACGCTTTAATGGATGATCGTCAACTACTTCAGCACCCTCGCCCAGGTTATAATTAAAGAAATAAGGCGTCACTTCGGTAGGCCCCGGATAAGCCAGATGCGCAAGGCTACTGGCTTGCGCGGCCATTTCGGAAATAGCCGATGCGCGCACGAATCCCGGCAGGGAGCATGCGCCAATCGCTGCCAGCGATGCCCGCGTGTCGGCGACCAGTTGCATACCAGCTTCGCTGTCGAGGTCGTCGAGCGGATATCGATCGAGATCGATGAGTTGGTACAGGTCCTGGCTCTGCATCTACTAGACCGCCTGGCTAATGGGGCGTAATGAATCGATAAATTTGCCAATACGCTGGCAGGCTTCGCTCAATTGCTCCTCAGCAATCGCGTAGGAAACTCGCACAAAGCCCTCGGCACTGGCACCGAAAGCAGTAGCGTCGAGCACCGATACACCGGTCTCGGCATAAAGTTGTCGGACGAAATCCGGTGCATCAAGACCGGTACCGCGTACGTCTACCATCAGGAACATGCCGGCATCCGGTTTGAAAACATGCAGTTCATCAATCGTACTTAACTGCTCAAGCAACAAATCTCTGCGTCGTCGATAAATTTCGCGCATCTCGGCCACTGCAGCATGCTCGTTTTCGAGCGCATAGCTTGCAGCCTCCTGTACAAATCCGGGTAAGCCGTACAACATGCACAGGGAGAGCCTGTCCATGTTCACAATCATCGCCTCAGGTGCGACCATCCAGCCCGTGCGCCAGCCGGTCATTGCATAGGACTTCGACATACTGCCAATCGTAATCGTGCGTTCGCCCATACCCGGCAATGCGGTGATATGATGAAACTCTGATTCAAAAACGATATCCGAGTAGACCTCATCCGAGACAACCCAGAGATCATGTTCAATCGCAAGTTCGGCGATAATTTTTAATTCCTCGCCATTTAACATCATCCCGGTGGGATTGCTCGGTGAGGCATAAAATATTGCACGCGTATTTGGCGTAATAGCCGACTTCAATCGATTCGCATCGAGACGAAAACCATCCTCGGCAGAAAGCACTACCGGTACCAGCTTAGCGCCGGGGGCCTGAATCGTCGCCTCGTAGGTTACATACATGGGCTGCAATACAATGACCTCGTCGCCGGCTTCGCAGATACACATCGAAGCTCCAAACAATGCGTTTTGTGCACCCGATGTAACGGCTACATTTTTTTTGCTAACCTCCACACCAGTTAGCTGCCGATGTCGACTGGCGATGCTTTCGCGTAGCGCAGTAATACCCACAGACGATGTGTAATGGGTGTTGCCCTCTCGCAGCGAACGCACAGCGACTTCGATAATGGGCTCAGGAGTCGCGAAATCCGGATCACCGACGCTGAGGATGATAACATCCTTACCCGCACGCCGGGCTTCAGCGGCCGCATAGTGAGAATCCCAGACATCAGCCGCGCCGCCTTTCACTCTCTCGGTTAATGAAGAAAATTTCATCGCAATTCCAGCAAGGACAGGGTAGATGCGGGCGAACTTATCACTAGTGCGACAGTGTTTCAATGATGAAATCATCTACTGCTTAAAATGATCATCAGAACCAGGT
>JBGUEB010000372.1:0-2393 GCA_041821565.1 Gammaproteobacteria bacterium
GGCTACTTCCGACACCCTGAAATGGGCCTTCCTGCTGGGCTTTGCCGGGGAGCTGGCGATTCCTGCGTTTGCCGAACGCAATCGCAAGACCGCGTGGCACCGTCATCACATCATCGAACGCTACGGCCTCCTGAACATCATCGTACTGGGCGAATGCTTCCTGGCCATCGTGCTGGCATTACGGGCCGAAGGTAGCGGGGGCATACCACCCTGGCATCTGCTCGAGATCGGGCTGCTGGCCTCGGTCATCACCTTCGCTCTATGGGCATTGTATTTCAGCGATGACGCGCACCTGAGCCGCGAAGAGCTAACACATGTGCTGATCTGGGGTTACGGCCATTTCGCACTGTTTGGCGCCGGGGCGGCCACCGGTGCAGGTTTCGCGGTCATGCTTGAATATGCGGAACATCATACTCAGATCAGCGAAACCGCTGCGGCACTCTCGGTCGCGATCCCCGTGGCGATTTATGTCTTCACCCTGTGGTTGGTTCGGGACCGCTACTGTGTTCGCGGCGCCACGCGATTCCTGATGCCCGCAAGCGCACTGCTTGTCCTCGCGGCCGGTGCCTACGCGAGCGCCCAGGCGCTGCCGATAATCGCCGCCATTCTTGTAATCACCCTGCTGCTTCAGCGCATCGGAGGACGAACACAATAGTTGTGATGCAAAAGGGCCAAACACGGTTTGTTAAAGTTGATTGGCAAAATATAAAAGAGTCCCGTCATCCCGGCCCCCGAGCCGATACGTCGGACCGCGGGATCCATAATAATGAAATTAAACAAGTTACCGATTGATAGGTCTATTTTGGTACCAATGTTAGCCTCATCAACGATTCAAAATGAAATCGATTAAATAAATCTGTCCCGGTTTTGGTTCCAAAGCTGCACCGAGCGACCTTGTTGCTCGACGATAACGCGCCGGGCCTGAGAGCCACCTTGCGCCTGCCACTCGGCCCAAACCGCGAGGACTGATCCCGTATTGCGGACAAATAATTCTTACGATTTGCATTATGCGACCGCAACCGTTGCAAAATAGGAATAAATTGCCCACCACAATCCACTGCGCTGTGAATACTAGACAATTATTAGATTGGCGCGCTTTTTGCATTGATACATCGATATAAACAACGGAAATTTATGGAGTGCGATTATGTTACTGATGAAAAAAGTGTCAGACGCCCTGGTTGGCAGCCGAATTCTCCTGGTTGACGATTCGGTGTCGTTTCAACGGCTCACGGAGGCCCTGCTCAACTCGTTCGGAGTTGCCTCGGTTACCATGGCCAGTAGTCTCGCCGAAGGCATGCATAAAATGAACTACCTGGGCCCGGACAAATTCGCCGCGCCGAAAATCGATCTTATCCTGATGGATATCAATCTACCCGACGGCAACGGTATCGAAGCTTGCGAATACCTGTCCAGTTATGCCAGTAATTACAATATTCCGGTCGTCGTCGTGTCAGGTAGCTCGGACACAGTGACTATCAACAAAGCCTTTGAAGCGGGCGCCAGCGATTACTTACAAAAGCCCCTGGCACGCCCCCTTCTGCAAGCCCGTCTAGGCATGCTGATGGCCTTGAAATCACTCGAATCCGATGCGCTCTGGGCAAAGTCCACCCCTGACCAATCGCTTGAGTATGCTAACACCGGCACCTGAAAACTGCCGGAAGCCAGGCAACACAAACAGGGACGGATCTATTTATAGGCGATCCTGGGGAGCATTCCTGGGGTCAGGTCTTGTTTCTTGCTAAAGGAAATTCACTACGTGCCATTATCGCGATATTAAACGAGGTAGTTAAAAGCACGAAGCAAGACCAGACCCCTACTTTCTGAACTGATTAAATAAATCTGTCCCGGCTTTCCACAATAGGGACCTCAACTGATACCAATATTCTGCGTTCCTTCAAAGGTGTGTGATCTGTAATCCGATCACAGGACTGTTTTAGGGATGGGCCACCTGGTCAAGCGCAGCCCCGACTACCGAATTGTTGCATTTGTCGACATGCGCGCGCCAACTTCATATCCCTTCACGCCAATCTCTGCCTGGGTTGTATCGCTGCGAAAACTGCCCGTCTAATATAGCTCCCATACAACTTTCTTCGGGGCGAATACGATTTAAAACAAATGCCCTTAGTAAGTCACCAGCCAGTCACATAATGGAGGCATTAATGAATCTTGAAAGCAGCGTGGCAACCAACATGGAAGAGAAACTCCTGGAGGTACTCTAAAATGGAAATTACAAAATTTAACAAACTACGATTAGCGGTATCCGCCCTCGGCGCAGAGCCAGCTGTCGCTGAACTTGAAAAGCGCCTGAGAAGCTCCGGGGTAGACACAGGACTGTATTGCGGTTCTTTATAAAGGGGCAGGCCGCCCAAGCCCGCCTCTGTCAAGGGGGT
>JBGUEB010000373.1:0-2365 GCA_041821565.1 Gammaproteobacteria bacterium
CACTGAACACGAGGATATCGACTCTGACCGAACATTGATTATCAACTTTGTTGAATTTTCCGGTAGTTCGGTCGACTTTCTGGTTTACACCTTTACGAAGACCACCGAATGGGTAAAATTCCACCAGGTTAAGCAGGACGTGATGTTAAAAATTGCCAGTATCATCGAGGCTAATGGTGCGCAAATCGCATTTCCGACTTCGACCCTGCATTTGGCCAGTCCAGTACAAATAGAAACTACGAGCCCGATTTGATGCAACTTGAAAAAGCCCTGGAAATACATAGTTCCGCCGATCTCCTGTTTGATCTTGCGGCCGTCGAGCAGGGGATCGCGGATCTCGCAGCGAAGGTGGCAATAGACTGCGAAAAAGATTTCCCACTGGTGTTATGCGTGATGAACGGGGGTCTTTATTTGACCGGACAATTAATACGCCATTGGAACTTTCCAATGACTATCGATTATGTACACGCGACTCGATATCGACTGGCGACCCTGGGCAAGGACGTATTATGGAAAGCTTACCCACAGAATGAAATAAAGGATCGGCATGTCATCATTATCGATGATATTTTTGATCAGGGTTATACCCTCGAAGAGGTCAAATCATATTGCATCAAACACGGCGCGAAAAAATGCAGCAGTGTTTTTTTAATTCGCAAATCTCATGATCGAAAAAAGGCTGATATTCAACCAGATTACGTTGGCCTGGAATGCGGTGACTGCTACGTTTATGGTGCCGGTATGGACTTAAATGGACATTTTCGTAACCTGTCGAGTATCCACTTTGTAGCGAGCAAGCCATAGTGTATGCCTTGATAGGCGGTAGCGGTTTATATGCACTGGATGCCGGGTTTAAAATTGATCGAAGTGATGTACCAGATACCCCCTATGGCCAGGTTTCGGCCGAACTCATAATCGGCGAACTAGATGGACAAAAACTGGTTTTTTTACCCCGCCACGGCGATTCGCATCAAATTCCACCGCATCGCATTAACTACCGGGCCAACCTGTGGGCATTACAGAATCTGGGAGTACGGCATATTATTGCCGTCAATGCAGTCGGCGGCATAGATCAACCACCCGAAAGTCTTGTCATACCGGACCAGATTATTGATTACAGCGCTAACCGCGAACATACCTTTTTTGATGGTGATAAACCCAAAGTAGGGCACGTCGACTTTACTTATCCCTATAGCGAAGCATTGCGTGAACGAATTCTTGATGCTGGCCAGCGCAGCGGTATTGGGCTGGTCCACTCGGGCACCTACGGTTGTACTAATGGGCCTCGATTTGAGACCAAAGCCGAGATAATCAAAATGCAAAGAGATGGTTGCAGCATCATAGGTATGACCGGTATGCCGGAGGCGGCCCTGGCCAGGGAGCTCGACATGGACTATGCCTCGATTTCCCTGGTGGTGAACTGGTGTGCAGGCATTGAAGAGTCGATCCTGGATATGGAGCAAATAGGCCAGACCCTGGAGCAGGGCATGAAAACGGTCATTCGTTTAGTCAAAACCCTTTTGGCGACTAGCGCTAGCGATCCATGAATTATTGCAGCCAGTGTGGGAAACCCGTGAGTTCAAAGGTACCCGAAGGGGATAACCGTGAACGATATGTTTGCGACGCCTGCGAAACCATCCACTATCAGAATCCGAATAATATCGCGGGCGCGATTCTAACCTGGCAAGACAAGGTTTTGCTATGTAAAAGAGCAATTGACCCGCGCTATGGCCTGTGGACCTTGCCAGCCGGATTTATGGAGAATAATGAGACAGTCGCGCAGGCCGCGGCGCGCGAATCGATGGAAGAGGCAAACGCAGAGACCGACAGCTTAAAGTTATTTGGTGTCTTCAGCATGCCTTATATATCGCAGGTTTACCTGATGTTTAGTGGTAACCTGACTTCTGACGATATAGCGCCTGGCAGTGAAAGTCTTGAAGTGGGGCTGTTCACCCGGGATACGATTCCCTGGCAAGAACTGGCCTTCCCGGTTATGCGCCATAGCCTGGAATTATATTTTAAGTTTGGCGCGGATTCTGGCAAAGTACATCATGCCTGGTTTAGTCGTAGCCCCGATCGTGAAGTTAAGATTCATTTTGAAAATTAGCGAACCCAGATGAATAGTTTCAAAAGCAACAAAACAAGCCGTTTCAGTCAATTGTCTCAGCGTCTGGACTCGGACTCGGGTGATGCCTGGCATGTACATGAGCAGGCCATGCAAATGCAACAACGCGGTGAGGATGTTGTTATTCTCTCAATCGGGGACCCGGATTTCAGGACTCCCGACCCGATTATAGATAATGCGGTAAGCCATATGCGCGTAGGCCGAACTCACTATTCCCCCGCGCTCGGTGAACTCAGCCTG
>JBGUEB010000374.1:0-2362 GCA_041821565.1 Gammaproteobacteria bacterium
GGGCGCGTATGTGTCCGAGGCAGCCTTCACCGATTCAATGACCGCTACCGAGTCACCGGCAGAAACCGCACTGCCTACCTCGGGTAGTTCGACGTAGACCAGGTCACCCAGTAACTCCTGAGCGTGGTCTGAAACTCCAACTGTCGCCACATCACCATCAACCGATACCCATTCGTGTGATGACAGAAATTTTAATTCAGATGGAACATTACTCATTTACTTTCTCCAATTAGCTATAGGTTTGGTTTACCCTGACGAACGAAGGGAATTTTAACAATGTCTGCTTTTAATCTCTTATTACGAACTTCAACCTCGACTTCACCAACTATCCCTGAAGGTATCCTGGCCAGCGCAATGGACTTGCCGAGCGTCGGCGAAAAACTTCCCGACGTAATTTCTCCGTCACCGCCCGGGGTTATTACCTTAAGGTGGTTTCGAAGCACACCCCTGTCCTTCAACACCAGGCCAACCAGTTGCTGCTCTACACCCCGCTGTTGTTCAGCCAGAAGCGCCTGCTTACCGACAAAGTCACGATCATCCGAAATGGCAAGGGTCCAGCCCAGGCCAGAGATCAATGGACTCGTGGTCTCGTCCATATCAGTGCCATAAAGGCTCATGCCAGCCTCCAGGCGCAGGGTATCACGGGCACCAAGACCGCAGGGTTTGACACCGGCATCGAGTAATTTTTTCCAGCAATTACTTTCCAAGCCCTCTGGCATTAGTATTTCAAATCCATCTTCACCCGTGTAGCCGGTTCGAGCAACAAAATAGTCGCCAATGTCTGCTGCCATAAATCGACCAAGGGCTTCTAATTGTGAGCGTTGGTCTTCGCTAAAGATAGAAAGCACCTTGTCGCGAGCATTCGGACCCTGCACCGCGATCATCGCAAAATCGTCGCGTTCATTCAGGGTCAACCCAGGAAAATCTGCTGCCTGTCGGTTTAACCAGGCAATATCATTGTCACGTGTAGCTGAGTTAATAATAACTCGATAAAAATCACCCTCCATGAAATATACGATCAAATCATCAACAACTCCGCCGTCATCGTTGAGCATACAGCTGTAGAGGGCTTTACCCTGTACCTGCAGCTTGCCGATGTCATTGGCTAACAGAAACCGCAGGTAGGGCCTGGCATCCTTGCCTTTCACATCGACTATGGTCATGTGAGAGACGTCGAACATACCGGCATCGGTACGAACTATTTCGTGTTCTGTGATTTGCGACCCGTAGTGGATTGGCATATCCCAGCCCGCGAAATCGACCATTTTGGCCGATGCGTCCTGGTGGGACTGGTGGAGTGGAGTTTTTTTACCCATAACAAGCCTGTAGTCGTTAATAGAATAAACCCCTCCGTGCGGCTAGCCGAGAGATCAGAGTTCGGTACTATAGTATGAGTCTGAATTGAATTAAAGCCCTATGTTCAATCCCACCCGGCCTTCATTTTTTTAGTCATGATCAGTGCCTGGCTTTGAGCGACAAGCCTGCTTCTGCTTCAGGCCATATTACGAATGGCCTGCTGCATCAAGGTACGTCTGCACCAGGCGTTGTCCTGTACCAGCTGCATACCAAAATCCCGTAGCCGGTTGAGGACCTCGTTATCATTGCCATAAATCCATTTCAGGCCACTGAATAAATGCGTGGCCATCGCTGTTTCGCTTTTACGTTGACGCTCAAACTGGCGAAGTTTTGCTCGCCGCCAGGGCTTTTCAAGCCCGCCAATGAGTCGGGTCAGCAAATCTACATCACTAAATCCCAGGTTTACACCCTGCCCTGCGAGTGGATGCACACCGTGTGCCGCGTCGCCAATTAACAGGGCCCGTCCCTGCAGCCATTGTTCACAGCTATGCCAGCCCAGTGGGAAACTCAAGCGCTTACCAGTACTTTCTACCGCTCCCAGTTTATGCTCGAAAGCCTGGCCTAAGGCATCGCAAAAGCTGTCATCATCCATTGCCAGTAACTGCCCGGCAAGTTCCGTATCGCTAGACCATACAATCGAGCTTTCGCCATTTGCCAACGGCAACATAGCCACTGGGCCACTGCTTAAGAATCGTTGCCAGGCCGTATGTTGATGGGGTAGTTCGGTCTTCACATTTGCAACAATAGCGACCTGGTCGTAGCTGCCGCCAACTGTATCGAGCCCAACCAGGGCACGTGTGCTCGAACCGCGCCCATCGGCAGCTAGCAGTAAATCAGCTTCCAGCTCGACACCGGACCTGAGTTTAAGTGCGAGTCTGATTTCCGAATTTTCTGTTATCGACTCGATCGCATCCGGCGTAAACCACTCGATTGCGGATTGTGCTTCACAGGCACTTAACAGGGCTCGCAAAATATTCTGGTTTTCTATTATGCTGCCGAGATTGTC
>JBGUEB010000375.1:0-2351 GCA_041821565.1 Gammaproteobacteria bacterium
AAAGGCGCGCAACGATCTTGGCATGATTAAGGAGGGTGAGACATTCATTCAGCTTATCCCGTCCACAACAGTAAAACCTGATGGGCAATAAACCTAACCCGATCTGGGCGATCATACCTGCGTCCGGGACCGGAAATCGGATGCAGGGCCAGGTCCCGAAGCAGTACCTGCGCCTGGAAGACAAAACAATCATTGAACATACGCTGGATCGATTATTGTCTTTTGACTGTATCGATGGAGCCATACTGGTGCTGCGTTCTGGCGATCGAGACTGGGAAGCTATTGATTACCAGTCGCCAAAACCCTTAATAACAACTGTTGGCGGCGAGTTGCGTCAGCATTCCGTGTTCAATGGACTACTCAAGTTGCTGGAACAGGGACTTGATGAACCCTATGCCATGGTGCACGATGCGGTTCGACCGCTGGTGTCGCATCAGGACCTGCGAAAGTTAATCGAAGCGGCATTCGTTCATAATGCCGGGGCATTACTGGCATTACCGATTGCCGATACCTTAAAACAACAGGACGAAGACGCTAATATAGAGTGCACGGTTAATCGCGCGGGTCTATGGCGCGCGTTTACCCCGCAGCTATTCAGGGCAAAATTGCTGCATCGTGCACTCGAACAGGTGATAGAAAATAATATAGAGGTGACGGATGACGCATCGGCCATCGAGTATCTGGGTATGCGACCACAGCTGGTTGAGTGTAGCGCCGAAAATATAAAGATTACCTACCCGCAGGATCTGCTGTTAGCGAGACAGATATTGCTGCACCAGCAAGAATAATCTATTGTTTAATTGAATGTGATCGTTGTGGTGTGGCTTCAAGCAAACTCCAAGATGGTAAGCCCGGTAATCGCTGTTAAACCATTGCGATTAACAGGATAACGAACAAGATAACTACTCCCAGAGGCAGGATATATCCCATCCAGTCTTTCATAGTCCCCTTGGGCGAGTTTTTGGCTGCCTCCCTGGCCCGCGGTAGTATCATGAAAAACATCGCGATGAGCAGTAATGCCGAACCTATTTTTAACCAGTCCACAGTGTTTATACCGATAAATAAATAAGCCCCGAAAATCGGGGCTTATGGTTAATCTAAAAGCTGGTAACTTAACAGAATGTTCTGGTTCTAATCGCGACCAAGTGCGCCAAGCAGATGCATCAGCGCAGTGAACATGTTCAACAAAGACAGAAACAATCCGGCTGTTGCCATGATGTAATTAGTCTCACCACCATGGATTAGCGAAGAAGTCTGAAACAGTATCATACCGCTCATGATCATGACGATGGCGGCGTTGACGGCGAGAAACATGGCGGGCATCGCGAAAAATATGTTCAGGATCATAGCGCCAATGACAACCAGCAGGCCTACCGCCAAAAATCCACCCATGAAGCTGAAATCCTTGCGAGTTGTCAGGGCGTAGCCAGACAAGCCCAGGAATATAGCACCGGTACCGCCAAGTGCGGTCATCACGATGGAAGGGTTAACCGTAAGATAATGGCTTATCATGGGTCCCAGTCCAAAACCGAGCAGTCCGGTTATACCAAACAATACAGGTATGCCGGCCGCTGAGTTAGCGGTCCTGGGGAGGACAAACCAGAGCATTACGATGCCGACGATGGTTGCAACGAATGCAGTACCAAATGAAGCCTGCAGAGAAATGCTCAGGAATGCGGTAACCGCACTAAACATGAGAGTCATTGATAACAAAATATAAGTATTTTTTATCAATTTGTTGGTTTGTATGATCACTCCTTCCGAGCGGGCTACAGCAGTATTGAGTTGCATTACTATCTCCAGTAATTAAATGATTATATGACTAGCTAACGACATTCTAAGTTCCAGTAGTTCTGATATCAAGCAAATAACAACCCTAATTAAATCAGGGCTATTGCTAGCCTGACCTGCTATACCGCAAGCTTCTTCATTCATTCATAGATGGGGTTGAACTTTTTATTATCAAGCTATCCATTTTCTCGAAAATTCATGATGACACTATACAGCAAATGTTTATAATACGGCGGCAATCCCGTATCACCTTTAAATTGGCATAACCGGGATGGAATAGTGAAAATCAAAATTCTGGAGAGCTGGCTGAGCGGCCGAAAGCGGCGGTCTTGAAAACCGTTGAGGAGAAATCCTCCGGGGGTTCGAATCCCTCGCTCTCCGCCATATACAATCCTTAACTATTTGATAGTTTAGGATATTTTAATTTATGTAGCTTTATCATGTACGGCTTAGTGTACGGATTGGCATTGAAAATCACCCCATTTTACCTATTTACCGCAAATATCACTGCATATCTTTATTCGTCAGCCCCTCCGGCCTATGCGGTTCTCGATCGGCGG
>JBGUEB010000376.1:0-2333 GCA_041821565.1 Gammaproteobacteria bacterium
CCCGGTGCCTGCCTGTTGTACCGCAACTGCCAGCGACTCGTTAAAGCGGGTATCATTTTCGATAAAAATGCGCTGATGACTGAGTTCGTGAAACAGCAAGCCCGCCAGGCGATAGTCTGGCCAGTAGATAAAACTGCTTAATACCGGGTCATCGAACCAGCCCAGCGTCGAATAAGCCGGAACAAAACCAATATAGGTGTCGAAATTTTGCGCCTTGAGTTGCTCGACATATTCGTCGAGCCGGTCTTCATCATAGTAACCCCGATAGCTGGCACAACCCACGACCGGATAACACCAGACGTGCAGATCGGTCGAAAACTCGGTCGCGGCGAACAGGTTTTTGAGAGCATATGGTCGATCAAGCTGGACATAGTTGTTATAGTTGTCCGATTTAGGCAGGGATAGCGTTTGCACCGAAAAATCGCGTATCTCGGTTACCAGCTGTAAACGCTCACGCAGTTTCGGTTCGAGTTCAGGATCTTCAAGCATGTCATCGATATAGATGCGTTTGTTCATCAACGCCATATGGCCGTTCGCCGTATGCCAGTAGTAGCCCAGGTCGGAGCAGGCGCTCAATAGCGGTAACAGGGATAACAATAAAAATGTGCGCATCGAGTTAATCTTGGTTATTATTTTGATAAATGGGCAATATTCTCTCACATTCGCAATAGCAGGGTTAAAGCATGATTATTTCCAGCGACTTCGACGGCGGCAATATCGAGTATGTCGATAATATTCAGGACCACCATGTCCGCCTCAATATACGCAAAGACAACGAATCCGAGTTTTACCAGTGGTTTTATTTTCGGGCCGCCAACGTAAAAGATGTCGCCTGCAAGTATACGATCGAAAATGCCGGGGGTGCCGCTTACACCGGTGGATGGAAAGACTACCGTGCTGTTGCTTCTTACGATCGCGAATACTGGTTCCGTGTCGACACCGAGTTCGATGACGAAAAACTGGTAATCAGTCACGAGAGCACTCACGACCAGGTCTATTTTGCCTACTTCGCGCCCTACTCGATGGAACGTCACGCCGATTTAATCGCTTTCGCACAAAGCAGCGACCATTGCGAAGCCGAAACCCTGGGCAGTACTCTCGATGGCCAGCCAATCGACTGCCTGTGTTTTGGTTCGCCCAAAACCAGCAAGATAGTGTTATGGATGATAGCGCGCCAACATCCGGGTGAAACCATGGCTGAATGGTGGATGGAAGGCATGATTAATCGCCTGGTCGACGAGAATGACCCGGTGGTCAAAAAGCTGCTGAGTAAAGCGGTGATTTACCTGGTGCCGAACATGAACCCGGATGGCAGTCGACGCGGTCATTTACGGACCAATGCCGCTGGCATCAACCTGAACCGCGAATGGCATGCATCGACCATGCAAAGGAGTCCGGAAGTGTTTTGTGTGTTCGACAAAATGAAAACTACCGGCGTCAATTTTGTACTCGATGTGCATGGTGACGAGGCCTTGCCGTATAACTTTATCGCCGGTACTGAAGGTGTCCCGAGCTGGAATGAAACCCGCGAGGCAAAGCTTTTTCATTACAAACAAACACTCGCACGACTCAATCCCGATTTTCAAACCGCACATGGTTACCCGCCCAATATCAGGGGCAAGGCCAACATGAGCTACTGTTCGAATGCACTTGCTGAACGTTTCAACTGCCAGGCGATGACCCTCGAGATGCCCTTCAAAGACGCCAGCGGTACCCCCGACAAAGACCGGGGCTGGAGTCCCGAGCGCAGTATGAAATTGGCCAGTAGTTGCCTCGATGCATTGCATCTGTGCTGGTAGGTAGTCGTCCCCTCTCCCCCCGGGGGAGTACCCGGGGGGAGAGGGGTGAAAGGAAAATAAAATGGAAATTGATATGGATATCAGACAGAAAGCCAAACAACTCCGGGTAAACTCGACCGACGCCGAAAATCGGCTCTGGCAGCATATCCGTAATCGCCAACTGGATGGTTGGAAATTTCGAAGGCAAATGCCCTTCGATCATTATATCGTAGATTTTGTATGTGCCGAGCTTAAACTGGTAATCGAAATTGACGGCGGGCAACATGCCGAAGCAAGGTTTTACGATGATCAACGAACCGAACACCTTCAATCGAAAGGATACCAGGTGGTCAGATTCTGGAATAACGAGGTGTTGGGAAATACGGAAGGAGTGCTGGAGAGAATTGCGGAGATTCTGGTTGAAAGGGAAAAGGAGCTGGATGCACCCTCACCCTAGCCCTCTCCCTCGAGGGAGAGGGAACAAATACTCCCTCGCCCCTCTGGGGAGAGGGCAGGGGTGAGGGGAAAAAAGGTGAGGGGGGAAACTTAAATCGA
>JBGUEB010000377.1:0-2319 GCA_041821565.1 Gammaproteobacteria bacterium
ATCGGCATGTCGATCGGCTTGAGCTTCATGATATCGATGGTGATGGGACCCTTGCTGGCGGCCAGTTACGGTTTATCATTGTTGTTCTGGATAACCGCTGGTCTGGCCCTGGCTGGAATCGCTGTCGTGGTTTTTATTACTCCGCAGCCGCGTAGTCAGGGGTTTCACCGGGATACACAGTTATCGTTGGCCGATGTCGGTCAGATTTTGAAAAATACTGAACTGCAACGACTAGATCTGGGCATATTTGTGCTGCACCTGGTGTTATCGGCTACATTTGTTGTTTTCCCATTGGTACTAAGAGATAACCTGTTAGTCGCTGAAGCGCTGCACTGGAAAACTTATTTGCCTGTTTTTGCACTTTCGGTAGTTGGTATGGTCCCAATGATTATTGTCGCCGAGAAATTCCGCAAGACCAAGGGTATGTTTCTGCTAGGTATCACCATTGTTTTAATCGCGGAAATGGGACTCGCCGGAGCGAACAGCTACGCATGGGCATTTGCGATGCTGGTATTATTTTTCACCGGATTCAACTTTCTCGAAGCCTCGCTGCCGTCAATGGTTGCGCGCATCGCGCCGGCAGATATGAAGGGTACGGCGATGGGGTTGTTTTCGAGCGCCCAGTTTCTGGGGGCATTTAGCGGTGGTGTGATTGGCGGCCTGTTGCTTGCAAGTCCGTCTTATTCGCAAGGTTTCCTGGTGCTTGCGGTTTTACTGTTGCTCTGGTGGATAGTAGCCATGTTTATGAAAACACCTCAACAGGTGGCGTCAAGAGTCGTTTCCCTTAAAGATATGAAAGAAGAGGCGGTCGATTTATTCTTAAAACAGGCTTCGATGATCAAGGGAGTGCAGGAAGTTTCGGTTTATACCGAAGATCGAGTTGCCTACCTGAAGGTGGAAAAATCGTTCGATGAACAGGCGCTGAAGGCCTTACTTTCCAGCTAGGAAGGATTAATTTCAATTATTTTATTAGTTTCAAAAGAAAACTATTGCAATTCTAATTCAATTCTGTAATCTGTGGGTTACTGGCTTACAGGTTGTAAGTTAGTAAAGGGAGCTGGACCAGGTCCAGCATAATGTCCCATCGGGACAATTTAAAAGGATATTAAAATGCAAAAAATCAAAATGCTCGCGGCAATCGTCGCATTCGCTTTCTCGTCAATCACATTTGCCAGTCCGGTTAATATCAATACCGCATCCGCGTCGGAAATTTCCGAGGCGCTAAGTGGTATCGGTATGGTCAAGGCCCAGGCTATAGTTGATTTCCGTACCACCAATGGACTGTTCAGTAGCGCAGATCAGATCACCATGGTGAACGGCATTGGCGATTCCACCTACGAGAAGATCAAGGCAGACCTTCTGCTGAAGTAATCGGCGTTACTGCTGCATCAGGGGCCTCGGAAACTGAGATTTCACGAGGCCCCGAATTTCAATTTTCTGTTAATCTTAAAGTGGTCGCAGCAAAAAGGTTTCGCTCACCGGGTAGCTGGTATTTTGGACGGTAATTCTGCGTGATTTTATAATTCAAACTCGCTTAATATGACTTCTACCAGTAAAATACCCGTCAACGAAATACTGATGTAGATCACACTAATATCCGGAGTAAGTTATGGCTAGAGGCGTCAATAAAGCAATCATCGTAGGAACACTGGGCCAGGACCCAGATGTAAAGTACACGGCCACCGGTAGTCCGGTTGTGAATATCAGTGTCGCCACCAACGAATCCTGGAAAGACAAGCAGACTGGCGAACAGGTTGAGAAAACCGAGTGGCATCGTATCGTCATGTTCGGCAAGCTTGGAGAAATTGCCGCACAGTACTTGAAAAAAGGCTCACAGGCATACTTCGAAGGCAAAATTCAGACCCGAAAGTGGCAGGATAAAGAGGGTCATGATCGCTATAGCACCGAGATTGTCGCCAATGAAATGCAAATGCTGGGCGGACGACCTTCATCCGGTAGCGTACCGTTCGAGCCGCCCTCGCAGCAGACCTCGAAGCCGAAAACACCAGAAACCGCACCGGTTGATGATGGTTTCGACGATATCCCGTTTTAGGGGCTGATTAAGCTGATACTAATTCCTGAATATCGTCATGTCGGTACCAGATCGAGCCCCACTGCTGTCCGGAATGTTTATTGGAAAATACCTGGAAGTGGCGATGTGGTTGGTTTATTAGGTTACAGCTCTTTAGGTTGACTTAATTTTAATGCGAGCGCAAAAAATCTCATCCGTCATGCCGGCGAAAGCCGGTATCCATTGAAACTTCATGCGATAATTGGCTCAATATGCAGGCTACTAACAGCATTCTGTAGGGCGCAATA
>JBGUEB010000378.1:0-2306 GCA_041821565.1 Gammaproteobacteria bacterium
GCTCCGGCAATTGCGTCAGTTCGAAGTAGTGTGTGGCGAACAGGGTATACGCCTTGACGCGCGCGGCCAGGTCAATGGCGCAGGCCCATGCCAGTGACAGGCCGTCATAGGTGCTGGTACCGCGCCCGATTTCATCCATCAGTACCAGGCTATGAGAAGTCGCGTTGTTAAGAATGTTGGCGGCTTCGGTCATTTCGACCATAAATGTGGAGCGCCCGCTGGAGAGATCGTCGCTGGCACCGATGCGAGTAAAGATTTGATCGACAGGCCCGATGGTGGCTGCTTCCGCCGGCACATAGCTTCCCATGCTGCTGAGTATGACAATCAATGCGGTTTGTCGCATATAGGTCGACTTGCCTCCCATGTTGGGGCCGGTAATCAGCAACATGCGCTGATTCTGGTCGAGCAGGGTATCGTTGGCGATAAAGGATTGCTGCATCACCTGTTCGACGACCGGGTGCTTGCCGGCACGAATATCCAGCATCGGTGTATCAACCAGCACCGGTGCTGACCAGTTATAAACATCGGCACAGCTTGCGAAACTCAGTAGTACATCGAGTTGCGCCAGACCAGTGGCGCAGTGTTGTAGTGGTGTTAGCTGCTGGGAGAGTTGATTGAGCAGGGCATCATACAGGTATCTTTCCCGGGCCAGGGAGCGTTCACGCGCACTCAGAACCTTGTCTTCGAATGCTTTCAACTCCGGTGTTATATAACGTTCCACCGCTTTAAGCGTCTGGCGTCGAATATATTCTGCTGGAACCGCGTGGGCCTGGGATTTTCCAACTTCGATATAGAAACCATGCACTCGATTGTAGGCAACCTTGAGCGAGTTAATGCCAGTTTTATGTTTTTCCTGTGACTCCAGATCCACCAGGAACTGATCGGCATTGGCGCTTAGTGCGCGTAGATCGTCGAGTTCAGGGTCGAAGCCGGTTTTGATGACGCCGCCATCCCTGATCAACATCGGTGGTTCTTCAATAATAGCCGAATCGAGTAGCGCAATAATTTCCGGATGGGTGGCGATTTGCTTCGATAACTGATTTAACAGCGGACTATCGAGAGTTGCTAACACGGACTGTAAGCTGGGTATTTGCTCAAGCGTGGATTGAAGGCTGCCAAGATCGCGTGGACGTGCCGAACTCAGGGCTATGCGGGCGAGGATTCGCTCGATGTCTGTTACCGGCTTCATGATTTCAGCGACCGCTTCAAACTGGTGATTATCGAGCAGCGTTGCGACCGCGTGATGACGTAAACGCAGTTGTGCCTGATCGCGCAGAGGTTTTTGTAACCAGCGTGTCAGTTCACGAAATCCCATCGAAGTTGTAGTATGGTTAATGACGTTCAGTAAACAATGGCCCGCATTTTGTGAGTTGATCGCCTGGGTGAGCTCCAGGTTTCGGCGACTATTGCTGTCAATTATCAACAGCTCAGATACTCGATCGGTGCGAATTGGCTGGATATGGGGTAGCGCCGTTTTTAAGGTATCGCCGATATATTGCAGTAAGCAGCCGGCAGCGCTGATCGCAAGTGGCAGGTCGGTAATACCGAAGCCATCCAGATTACGGGTTTGATATTGTTCACATAACAGGCGAGTCGTGGTCTCAGGTTCAAAGTACCAGGGCGGCATCGCATGCGCTTTTTGCCGATGATGGGCCTCTAGCGGTAATTGTTGATCTTCACAATAAATTATTTCGGCCGGATCCAGGCGCGCAATCTCGCTGTTAAGCATCTCATCACTTTCGAGTTGACTAACGATGAAGCGGCCTGAACTAATCTCGAGGGAGGCCAGGCCCCAGCCCGACTTATGCCTGTACAGGCTACAGATCAGATTTTCCCGGTGGTCCTGTAGCAGCGATTCATCGGTCAATGTGCCAGGTGTTACGACTCGTACGACCTGCCGTTCGACCGGGCCCTTGCTGGTGGCTGGATCACCTGTTTGCTCGCAAATAGCCACCGATTCGGCGACCTTTACCAATTTAGCAAGGTAACCGTCAACGGCATGATATGGTATTCCGCACATTGGGATGGGTTCGCCCGCCGATTGACCACGTTTGGTTAGTGTGATGTTGAGCAGGCCAGCCGCTTTTTTAGCGTCATCGAAGAATAGTTCGTAAAAATCTCCCATCCGATAAAATACCAGCGTATCCGGGTAATCGGCCTTAATACGCAGGTATTGCTGCATCATTGGTGTGTGCGGCTTAAGACTTGATTCTATTTGACCCATAGAGGGATTATTACATTTCGCGGCTTAACAGAGAATATGGGCGGGTCCTGTTTTTTATGTACCCCGATCTGAATTTTACGAA
>JBGUEB010000379.1:0-2289 GCA_041821565.1 Gammaproteobacteria bacterium
ATCTGCGGCTACCGCGTCACCAATTTTCTTGTGCCACTCGCCGAGAGTACCCTCGGTAACCGATTCAGGCAATACGGGAACTTTCAGTTCTACCAGCATGACTTGCTCCAATGGTAATGTTCATGATTTTAAAAAATCTGTTTATTATGGTTTTTCTAATTCGAATGAATTCTCTAGTTCGAATGCATCCTTGACTAGCCTGTTTTCCTGCTCCAGGTGCAATGCCATGTGTCCAGCCGCCGATGACGCCGATGAAATACGACCCGCATATTGAACCCTTAAGGGTGCAAAGGCTTCATTGAGTCGGCTCTTGTATTCACGCCAGGCACCCTGGTTGCGTGGTTCATCCTGGCACCATACTACATTTTCCAGGTTAGGATACTGATCGTGTATATTTTGTAAATCAACCCGCGGGAAGGGATAGAGTTGTTCGACACGCACTATCGCGGTACTGAGATCGTATTGTTGCTGACGAACCTCGTGCAATTTATAGTAGATTTTGCCATAACACATAATCAGCCGCTTTACCTTGACTGGATCAAGATCGTCGGTTTCGGGAATGATTTTCTGAAACTCGCCGTCAGTCAGTGAACTGAGGGGCGATACGGCGGACTCATGACGCAGCAGGCTCTTGGGGCTCATGACTATCAGGGGTTTTCGATATCCGCTGGTCATTTGACTCTGTAACAGGTGAAATATCTGAGATGGCAGGGTTGGTATCACAACTCGCATATTATGCTGCGCGCAGAGTTGCAGATAACGTTCTAGCCTTGCGGATGAATGCTCGGGCCCCTGCCCTTCATAACCGTGGGGTAATAACATTACGAGGTTACTCAAACGCCCCCATTTTATTTCTCCTGAACTGATAAACTGATCGATTACGACCTGGGCGCCATTCGCAAAATCACCGAACTGGGCCTCCCAGATCACCAGGGTGTTAGGGTCGGTAGAAGAATACCCATACTCGAAACCCAGTACCGCTTCCTCAGAAAGGAACGAGTTAATTACCTCGAATCTTGGCTGGTTATCGTCCAGATGCTTTAGTGGCTTGTATACCTCGCCTGTATTCTGGTCGTGCAATGCCGCGTGGCGATGAAAAAAGGTGCCGCGCTCGCAGTCCTGGCCCGACAATCGAATCGAGTAGTTTTTATCTAGCAAACAGGCGTAGGCCATAGTTTCGGCAAATCCCCAATCACAATAGATTTCCCCATCAAGCATTTTCTGTCGATTATCCGTTATCTTTTTAACCCGGTGGTGGAGTTGATACCCCTCCGGTAAGGTCATCATCTTCTTGCCCAGGCGTTGTATTGTTTCGGCACTGGCCTGGGTGTCACGACTGACGTTAATATCGCCCGCATCGAGCCCGGCCCAGTCCCTGGCAGACAATGGTTCGAGCCCCGAAATCACGTTCAGGGCCACACCACCGCCCTGTTCAACCGCCTTACGATAATCGGCAACCATCGCATCTACCGTTTCTCGCGTCGTAAAACCCTGGTCTATCAACCTTTGTGAATGCAAATCAACCAGGCGCGGATGATTTCGGATAGCCTCGTACATCATCGGCTGCGTGACCGCGGGCTCGTCGGCTTCGTTATGGCCATAACGTCGATAACAAATCATGTCGATGACAACGTCCTGCTGAAACTTCTCGCGAAATTCAACCGCCAGTTCCGCAATGAAAACACAGGCTTCGGGGTCATCACCGTTGACATGAAATATCGGTGCCTGAATCATTCGAGCAATTTCGGTGCAATACGAAGACGAACGCACGTCCTTCGGATTGCTGGTAGTAAATCCGATCTGGTTATTAACAATGATATGTATCGTCCCCCCGGTTTTGTAACCGCGAGTTTTACACATGGCAAAGGTCTCCATCACCACACCCTGGCCCGCAAACGCGGCGTCGCCATGGATCAAAACCGGCAACACGTCACTGGTGGTACGATCTTTGAATCGACGCTGGCGCGCTCGTACCGATCCTTCTACCACGGGATCGACTATTTCCAGGTGCGAGGGATTAAATGCCAATGCCAGGTGCATCGGTCCTGAGTCGGTATAAATATCAGATGAAAATCCCTGGTGGTACTTGACGTCGTAATTCGAACGTTCATCCCATTCGATATTTCCTTCAAATTCGTCGAACAGGTCCGCCGGCATTTTACCGAATATATTGGTGAGTACATTCAAACGTCCACGATGGGCCATGCCTATGACGACTTCGTGTGTTTCGGTAGCACCCGCCTCCTGAATGATGCGGTCGAGTAAGGGAATGAGAGATTCACCACCTTC
>JBGUEB010000380.1:0-2209 GCA_041821565.1 Gammaproteobacteria bacterium
CTGCCGTCCCTTGATGAATTGAACCACGGCAGCGCGTTGACCATGTCCCAGTGCCCGCACCAGAGTACCCAGTGCAGAAGAACTCTTACCCTTGCCGTTGCCCTTCATCAAAATTAATACACCGCGTTCTTCGGTAGCCCTGGCAATGCGTTCGTCGACCACGGCCTTTTTCTTTTTCATTTTATACAGGTGCTTATCGTCTGCCGTTTTATCATTCATAGGCTTACCTCTATAAAAAAGCATGCTGCTTCAGACAACTGCTAGCTCCGAAATATGTAAGTAGCGCGCGGCTATCGCATTTGCGAGTTGTCGACCCAGGCCAAGTTTTACTCGACTCGATTCTATATCGACCAGGGTAATGCTATGGCGAGTGAATAGCGTGTGGGTTTTTGTGCCCGGATCTAGCCTGCCATCGGTGACCAGAAAAATTGAACAATCAAGCTGCTGAAAGCGTTGACGTTTTAGCAGGTTATGCGCATAGTCGAGCGCCTTCACTACCGGTGTGCCACCGCCCGCGCGAATCGAATTCAGTTTAACCTCAATGTCCTTAGGGGCCCGCTGTGGATGGATCAGGGTGTTCACGCGGTCGTTACCAAAGGTAATAACTGACAATAGTTGTCGTTTCAAATAAGTTTGCCTGGATAATTCCCTGAGTAGTCCCTTTGCCTGAGCAAGACCCTGGCCGCCCAGGGTTGACGCAGATACGTCGAGTAAGACCAGGTTAAGTTCCCTGCAACGAAGCCGGGGATAAAGATATTGCAGGCAACCTCGCTTACCCGATTGCTTTAACTTGTAAAAATCATGACTTAGTCCGAGAGTGCGAAACCAGTCAATCTTGCTACGCCCGGCAGATGGCCTGTTAGTGTAGGCTGGGGAAAAAAATCTACCTTTACGCTTTCCGGTGAGACCCGATTCATGACCGGGGCTAGCCTTCGAGGCAGCTTCGAAGTGACTTGCTAACAGTGCGCGGGACTCGGCTATTTCACTGGCCACCGATTCCATTGCGCCCCAGGAACCCTGAATCGACGACCCCTCCTGCCCCTGGTCTGATGAGTCAGACGAGTGAGATGAACCAGCGGGTGACGATGGCGGGTTTTGCGAAGATCGCTGACGACGGTGGTCAAGCACCAGGTCCTCTACTTCATCGAGATCGGTGCTCGATACTTCGAGCCTCTCACATAAGGCTGCATAGGCGCTACTCGATCTATGCATGATGATATCAGCGCGGAAACCCTCGACGTTGGCTTCAGCACAGCGTTGCGCAATTTGCTCGCTAATTGAAGCAGGCACTACCACTTCGCATAAATGTTCTCGCGCCCATTCCAGCCTGGCCTGCAATTGCCCGAGTTGTTCCCGATGCAGGTTCACAAAGCCCGCTGGATCCCTGTCGTAGGCAAGTCTTTGTTGTACGACCTGTTGCCGCTGTTCGATCGAAAACTCTGTCTCCACTCGCGCCATTAGACCAAAGCGGTCGAGTAACTGGGGACGAAGCTCTCCCTCGTCTGGATTCATCGTCCCAACCAGGGAAAATTCAGCCTCGTGTTGATGGCTAATGCCATCTCGCTCGACCAGGTTAAATCCACAAGCCGCGGCATCGAGTAACAAATCGACAAGATTATCCGCGAGTAAATTGACTTCATCGACGTATAAGATACCGCCGTTGGCCCTGGCAAGCAGTCCCGGTCGAAACGCTACCTCGGCATCGTTGAGGGCTTTTTCGAGGTCAAATGAGCCGACCACCATTTCTTCACTGGCACCTAGCGGTACGGTGACAAAAGATTGCCCGTGGTTGAGACTGGCAAGACTACGTACCATCGTAGACTTGGCGCTTCCACGCGGGCCACTGAGCAATAATCCGCCAATTTTCGGATCAATACTAATGAGTTGTAGTGCTGTTTTTAATCGCTCCTGGGCGACGATTGCGGTAAACGGGAAGCTGGGTTGCATGGGATGAATATCTGTCAGTATCTACCGAAATTTGGCTAACCAAAGCGCACAAACCGCGCGCTTGCAAAACCGCTTAATGCACCTAACAATACACAGAAAATCAGCATGCCGATAGAAGTGGCAGCGATGAACTGACTCGAAAGCTTGCCCAGGGCCGCGATTGCCGCTGGATCACTATTTGCAAAACTAAGTTTTTCCATTACCGGTGCGCCGACGAATTGTGGTAACGCGATCAGTACCAGCCCTCCGAGTTTGATCGTCT
>JBGUEB010000381.1:0-2173 GCA_041821565.1 Gammaproteobacteria bacterium
ACCGCCCTTTTCCCCTACCCGGCCCAGTTGTTCATCGGGAAAGCTTTAGGCCGCCTGTTTCAATTAACCTCCAGGTCACGTCAGCAAACCGTTGATATTAACTTGCAGCTCTGTTTTCCGGAAAAGTCAAAGGTCGAGCGCGACAAAATCAAAAATCAATGTTTCGAGAATATCGGAATTGCCCTGCTCGAAATGTCAATGTGCTGGTGGTGGTCAGAACGACGGCTTAAACCACTGGTCGAAATTCGTGGGCAGGAACATATTGATGCCGTTTTTAAAACAGGTCGAGGGGTAATATTACTAACCGGACATTTTACCAGCCTAGAAATAGGTGGCCGTTTGTTCACTCTAACCATACCACTACAGGCGATGTATCGAGCTCAGAAAAATCTTCTCTTCGACAGCTATCTCTATAGCCGTAGAAATAGATACCTGGTGGATACCATATCAAGAAAGAATACCCGCGGATTGATCAAAGGCATAAAAAACCTGGTGCCGACCTGGTACGCTCCCGATCAAAACTTTCCCAATGAAAAGAATGTCTTCGCCCCGTTTATGGGCGTGCAAACCGCAACCATTTCCGCAAGCTCTCGCCTGGCCCAGTCATCAGGCGCGGCGATGCTACCGTTTTATCCTGAACGCAAGCAGGATGGATCTGGTTACATCTTATGGATAGAGGCGCCACTGGAAAATTTCCCCTCTGGTGACGATGTCCAGGACGCTATCGCGATCAACGCCTCGATCGAAAAATTTGTGCGCATGAATCCAGCACAATACATGTGGGTCAAAAAACGCTTCACAACTCGTCCAGCAGGCGAGCCTCCAATCTACCCATGAGTTATGCGTCGCCTGGGCCAGGTTATCGGCTATTATCGATATTACTCTTGCCGATCTGGCTGCTTCAGGCCTTATGGCATGGTAAAACCCAGGGACTGAAGTATTATTTTCGGCTCCGCTTCTGGGGTAGCAAGGACGAGGCGAAAACTGCGCAAACATGGGTACACGCTTCATCGGTCGGTGAGATAGAAGCGGTAACGCCACTGGTTCGCGAATTAATCGATGGTGGCGAGTCCATATTGTTAACCAGCTTTACGGCTACCGGTTATAAGTCGATTAAACGGAATTTTAACGACAGTGTTGAAGCGGCAATCATTCCAGTCGATTTTGTCTGGACTTGCAAACGATTCCTGCGCCGGCACCAGGTAAAACTCTGCTTACTCATGGAAACCGAACTATGGCCGGAATTGCTATACCAGACCGCTCGGCGCGGTATACCCATAGTCCAGATAAATGCCCGGCTTTCGCAAAAATCTCTGCAGGCACCGGCCTTTGTGCGCTCATTACTTCGTCGCAGCATAAGTTATATTTCGCTGCACCTGACTCGTAATGACTCCGACCGGGGTCACCTTATCCAGCTTGGCGCGGATCCGCTCAAGATCAGGATTATCGGCAATCTCAAGTCCAGCACTGATTTACTGTCCAGCTATCAGAACTTGATAGATCGTGAATACCTGCTGATTGCTTCAAGCCACGAGGGCGAAGAAATAATGTTGCTTTCGCAGCGTGCCGCGCTTGCCGAAAAACTCTTAATAGTTATCGCACCGAGACACCCCGCACGCAGCAGGACAATTCAGCAACAATTGTCACAGCTTGGAATTAGCCATGCGACGCGTAGTCAGTCCCAACCAATTGATGCGCAGACGCAAGTTTACCTGGCCGACACCCTGGGAGAGCTCAAAGCATTAATGGCGCACGCCCGTATCGTCATCATGGGCGGGTCATTCGATGACACCGGTGGCCATAACCTGATCGAACCCGCGGCCCTCGCCCGTGCGATTATTACCGGTCCTTCCGACGATAATATTCGTGAAGATATTAAATTGCTCGGCGACGCTATTATTCAGGTAGCCGACGTAGAAGCATGCTGGCAATCAGTCGAACATTTGTTAAGCAACCCCGAACAGGCTACGGCTCTCGGGCTTCAGGCCCGGGAAGCGGTGGCGAAACAGTCTCATATTCTTGATAACTACCTGGCCGAGATCAAGCGCTACCTTTAGATTGATATCCATCGATCAGTGCCTGCCAATCCGACGGCCGATAGTGCAAGTGATTTTGACGGTCTATTTTTTCCAGTGATCGCTGCAAGCGACGTAGTGGAATCCACTGCCAGTCC
>JBGUEB010000382.1:0-2172 GCA_041821565.1 Gammaproteobacteria bacterium
ACTGTGCCAGCGATAGCGAATTTTCGAGACCGCCGATCATTAGCGTAGTCGCGGCGACGTCGGCGAGCACCGGATCGCTAATTAGTACTGTAGCCGAGCTGATCTGCGCCGATGGGCTTCCGGTTCGCGGGTCTATTATGTGATGAACCCTGTTATTGTCTTTGCGATAAAAGCGCTGGTAATTACCCGAGGTAAAGAGACTATGCCGGCCAAGTAGATCGATGCTCGCGATAGCACCGGGTTTGAATGGATTTTGCACTGCTATGTGCCAGGCCTTGCCAAACTTGCTTCCCGAGGTGACCAGGTCGCCACCAGCATTTATTAAATAGTGTTCGTATCCCCGTCGTTGTAAATAGGCGGCAATCAGACCGATGGCATAGCCTTTCGCTATCCCACCAAAATCCAGTTGTAAATGTTCGTTGCTGCTGGTAGCCCACTGACCTTCTATTTGAAGGTCTAGCATGCCTGGCATGTCCTTCTGAATTGCAGAAATTGTTTCCTGGTCCGGTTCCGATGAGCCGTGAAAACCATAGGCCGCGATCAATTTGCCGAGGGCAGGATTGAAAAGCCGATTTGACCTGAGATAGTATTGGTGGCTTAAATCGATCAGCTGGTTGAGTGACGAGGGAATGGCGATTGCTTTTGAACTGAGCAGTGCTCGATTGAATCGGCTTAAATCACTGTCTTCCCAGGCATGCCAGTTTGCACGATAACCGGCCAGTTGTTTCTCTATTTCGGCGAGAGTTTTTTCGGCCTTTGCAAGATCATGATGTATCAGGCTAAGATCGATAATGGTGCCAAACTGCAAAATACGTTGTTCGACGAGCTGCGGCTGGTTTTCGCAACCTGTCATTAAAAGCAGGCAGAGCAGCGGCAGGCAGATTAATTTACAATGAGTTGATCGATGCAATTGAAAAGGTCTGCGCTGATATTCAGATCGAACTCCTGGTCGAGTTCGCGGATACAGGTGGGGCTGGTGACGTTGATCTCGGTGATATAGTCGCCGATCACATCGATGCCGACAAAAATGAGCCCCTTATCGCGTAGACTGGGCCCAATCTGGTCGCATAGCCATTGGTCACGTTCACTCAATGGTTGCCCGCGTGTACTGGCGCCGGCTGCAATATTGCCCCGATTTTCGCCCTTGGCCGGCAGTCGCGCTAGCGCGTAAGGCACCGAATTACCATTAATCAATAATATGCGCTTATCGCCATCACTGATTTCCGGGATATAGCGCTGCGCCATGGTAGACGCGGTTCCGGACTGGGTGACTGTTTCAAGTATGACGTTCGTGTTGGTATCACCCGCCTGAACTCGAAAAATAGACTTGCCTCCCATGCCATCCAGCGGTTTGACAATGACGTCCTCATGCAGATCGATAAACTCGAGTAATTTACGAGGGTCCCGGCTGATTCTCGATTCGACACAACACTGGGGAAAATAACGGGTATAGAGTTTTTCGTTGCAGTCTCGCAAGCTAGCCGCTTTATTAACAATCAGGGTGCCATTTTCCTCGGCCTGTTCGAGTAAATAGGTAGCATAAATGTACTCAAGATCAAATGGTGGATCCTTACGCATCAATATGACATCCATCTCGTCGAGTCGGCAAACACCGGGATCAGTTTTGACAAACCAGTCCTGCCTGTCATCTTTCAGTCGTATGCGATGGTAGTGAGCGTAACTGATGCTGCTATCCATATACAGATCGTCGATGCGCAAATAATAAATTTGCCAGCCCCTGTGTTGTGCTTCCAGTAGCATTGCAAAACTTGAATCTTTCCAGGGCTTGATGGACTCGATCGGGTCCATGACGATACCCAGTTTCATATTAGCCCGCATGTTTCAGAGAGAATGGTATTGGCGGTCAACAGGTGTTGAACTGCAGTAAAGAATTTGTGCACTCATAATCGGTAGCCGAGTTGTTGTAACAAGAATTTTACTGATTTTCTAGCGCTTCGCACATCAAATTTAAAAATATGGGCGATTAATACCTTGTTGGCAGTTGTTCTCGGAACCAGGCAGTTAAAATTACTTACTCCGAAGGCTGATTTTAACCCCGGGGGGAATATCTCCCAAAGCTCGGAAAAAGCGTCACTGGAAGAATAGAATTTACATCATCTAGTCTTATTAAATTTATGGTTTTACATGGGAAACTAACTATAATCATTAAGG
>JBGUEB010000383.1:0-2161 GCA_041821565.1 Gammaproteobacteria bacterium
CCTCACCCCGACCCTCTCCCTCAAGGGAGAGGGAGTTAATGTTCCCTCTCCCTTGAGGGAGAGGGTTAGGGTGAGGGTGTCAGCGTCAATCAGAGGCTCCCTGACTTAAACACATCCAAGGACTTGAACATGTCATCTGCACCTCGTGAAGGCAGTTTAGAGGCACCCACCCGCCATCCGGTGGGTCAGAACGAGCCCGAATTTTATAACGAAACCGCTGTTTTTGACGAACTTGAACGCGTTTTTGATATTTGTCACGGCTGTCGACGTTGTGTCAGTCTCTGTAATTCATTCCCTACCCTGTTCGACCTGGTTGACGAATCCTCGACCATGGAGGTTGACGGTGTAGCCAGGCAGGATTACTGGAGCGTTGTCGATCATTGTTACCTCTGCGATCTCTGCTACCTGACCAAATGCCCCTACGTGCCACCGCATGAATGGAATGTCGATTTCCCCCATTTAATGCTGCGCGCAAAGGCCCTGGGCTTTAAACAGGGACGCACCAGGGTGCGAGACAAATTGATTACCTCGACCGATCGCATCGGCAGTTTTGCCAGCATCCCAATTATTGCCAATGTGGTTAACGCGGTGAACCAAAACGAACACACCCGTGCCCTGCTGGAGTCGGCAATCGAAATTGACGCAGATGCCAGGTTACCGCGTTATCACAGTCGTACCTTGAGCAAGCGCACCAAAGATCATAAACCCGACCCGGATAAGGCAGTGGCGACTGATAAAACCAGTGGCAAGGTTGCCATATTCGGCACCTGTTACGGTCAGTATAATGAACCCCATCTGGGCGTAGATCTGCTTAGCGTATTCGAGCACAACGATATTCCAACCATGGTAATACCGAATACCGTATGTTGCGGTATGCCCAAACTCGAACTCGGTGATTTCGACTCGGTAGAATCGTTGAAAAATCGCAATATGCCAATTCTCGCCAAATTGGCAAACGAGGGCTGGGACATCATTTCACCGGTTCCTTCCTGTACGCTGCAGTTCAAACAGGAATTGCCACTACTGTTTCCGGAGGATGATCAGGTCATAAAAGTGCAAAAAGCCTTCTTCGACCCTTTCGAGTACCTGATGCTACGGCATAAGGCGGGGCTATTAAAAACCGATTTTGAAAATAGCATAGGCAGTGTTAGCTACCATGTCGCCTGCCATCAACGCGTGCAAAGGATTGGAATGAAAACTCGCGATATCCTGTCGCTTATTCCGGATACAACGATCGATACCATCGAAAGATGCTCCGGGCACGATGGTACCTACGCGATCAAAAAGGAGTTTCATCAAATCTCGATGAAAATTGTCAAACCCGTGGTTAATCGTGTCAAAAAAGCCGAAGCAGACGTCTATACCAGCGATTGCCCAATGGCAGGACACCATATTTCAGCGGGTTTAAATGATGGCAGTGAAACCGTACATCCAATTACCCTGTTAAAGCGGGCTTACGGAATATGATATGAATCAACAAACTCAAATCAGGCGCGAGGATTTAATGAGCCTCGAACAGTATGCCGAACAACGCGGCGAATTTCGCCAGCGGGTACTGGCACACAAGAAACACCGCCAGGTCATGTTAGGGCCTAACTCGACACTTTATTTTGAAGACCGGCTCACCCTGCTCTACCAGATACAGGAAATGCTGCGCATCGAGAAAGTCTTTGAAGCCGATGGCATTAACGAGGAACTCGAAGCCTATAACCCGATGGTGCCGAACGGTCGTAACTTTAAGGCAACCTATATGATCGAGTATACCGACCCTGAGATCAGGGCGGCGCAACTTCAAAAGCTGGTGGGCATCGAAGACCTGGTATGGATGCAGGTTGCCGGCTTCGACAAGGTCTGGGCTATTGCCGACGAAGACCTCGAGCGTTCAACCGAAACAAAAACTTCGGCCGTTCACTTTATGCGTTTTGAAATGAGTGATGAAATGGCCGACGCACTGAAAAAAGGTTCTGGCTGGAATATCGGTGTACAACACCCGGTCTACACATATGAATTAACAGTCGAAGGCGCAACCAGGGATTCACTGCTCAACGATTTAAATTAAATCTTCGGGCAGGCAGGCTGCTAGCCCACATGTTGCATGAAGGGAACGAAGATCAGGGGAAATATGGCAAACAAGGTTGATTGATCGCCCGCCGATGCATAG
>JBGUEB010000384.1:0-2152 GCA_041821565.1 Gammaproteobacteria bacterium
ATGGATATCGCCAATCTACTAAAAACGGGTGCATCAATGTTCATAAACAGTAAACAAAGTGGAGATGCGGGTAGCAGCCTGGATATCGGCAGCCTGACGTCAGCGCTTGCTGACCTTGCAGGAGGAGGCCACAGCAAAGGTGGTTTCGATTTGGGCTCACTGTTATCAAAGATGGATTCGGGCGGACTGGGAGCTATCGCGAAATCTTGGCTTGGCGATGGAAACAACGAATCCATCTCGTCTGATCAAGTCTCTAACATGCTCGGCGCAGATAAGATTTCTGAATTTGCATCCAAGTTGGGACTTAGCAACGAAGAGGCGGCTGGTGGTTTATCTGAGGCACTTCCGCAGATGGTGGATAAAGCCAGCAGCGGCGGTTCGCTGCTTGATTCAATCGGTGGAATCTCAGGCGCTGTCGGCCTGGCAGGTAAATTATTTGGCAAGTAGGTCAAGTACCTCTTTTTTTCCGTTATTATGTTTCCCCATGGAGCGCAAAAATTTGCTATTCTTGCGGTGCAATCCGGATAAGGCGTTTGCCGAAATTTTCGCCACGGTAGAGGCTGGCTATGGAGCCGGGGGCCTGCTCGATACCTTCAAGAATGTCTTCGCGGTACCGAATCATGCCCTGCCGCACCCATTGGGTAATTTCCTGCAGGGCTTCGGTAAAACGCTCGGTGTAATCAAAAATGATAAAACCTTGCATGCGTGCTCGTTTTACCAGGAGGTGGCGCTCAACCCGAGGACCCTGAGGAATCGGCTCCCAGTTGGCGATCGACGCAGTGCCGCATATCACAACTCGAGCGCCCACTCTTAGGTGTTTCAGTACTGCATCGCTGATCGTTCCGGCTGTGTTGTCGTAATAAACGACAACACCTTCCGGGCAGGCTGCGGCCAGCGCCGAGTCAAGATTATCCGCTTTGTAGTCGATGGCCGTATCGTAGCGAAACTCATCACGGCATATCCGCGCCTTCTCAGGCCCCCCCGTGATTCCAACGGTTCTGCAACCCTTTATTTTGGCAATTTGACCGACGCACGAGCCTACCGCACCTGCGGCAGTCGAAACCACGACTGTTTCACCGGTTTTGGGCTGACCGATTTCCTGTAACCCGAAATAGGCGGCCAGACCGTTCAAACCAAGGACGCCAAGTGATGTCGAGATCGGCAAGTCGGTTTCTGTGACTTTTCGTTGGATCACCTTCACCTCGACTGCAGCGTAGTCCTGCCAGCCGAACATGCCGGTAACATACTCGCCCGTATTGAAATCCGAATGGCGAGATGCTTCCACTCGACCGACCGCGAGCGCGCGCATCACCGCACCTATCGGCACCGGATCGGAATAGTTGGCAGCGTCGCTGACCCAACCACGCATCGCCGGCTCAACCGACAGGTAAATATTGCGTACCAACACCTCGTTGTCACCGAGATCTGGTACAGGCATGTTGACAATTTCGAAGTGTTCAGCTTGGGGAATGCCTGCCGGTCTGGACTTCAGCCTGACTTGACGATTAATACTTTGTTCCATAATTATCCTCCATAGATATTGCGATCACGGCCGAGGTGGGTAGCCCACGCCCTTTATAGAAAACAGGAAACACCCCCGTAACAATAATAGCTACACTCTAACCAGTTATTGTGAAGATCTGTATATCATCACCTTTGTAATGTTATACAGAAAAAATTATGATGTATTTTGAACTACAGATAAATTGAGAGTATCCGGACTTCGCCTCAATTTGTGATATGCTCTAAATCCAGCGTCAAATTTGACGGAGTTGCGAATACATATACCTTGCCACTATCGTAACTTACTGAAAATGTTAGATTTCAAATGGATATCACAAAAATTCAGTTGATGTCAAATGTTCAAATAGCAGATAGCGCCACCAGCGGCCAGAGAACCCACGGACATGACCGAACATAAGAAGACCCTGACACTCGCTGGGGAGGTCCAGAGAAGCCCCCTCGCCCAACAGGCCCTGCAAGTACAAGGTCTGGATGTCTCCTGAAAAAATACCTCATGCGGTGAAATCGGTGGCGCCTATGAAAACAATGAAAAGACATATTATTTTAAGAGTATACCCATGATAAGGTGTTCTTTTTGAGCTGGAGGTTTGCCGGGTTGGAATATAACTTTCCCTCGAAACTCCTCTTT
>JBGUEB010000385.1:0-2146 GCA_041821565.1 Gammaproteobacteria bacterium
CGACATAGGTTTCGAGATTATGCCGGGAACCGCGGGACTGGCCGGTAAAGTTGACCTTAACCCTTACGAAGTACCGGTAGAGTCCAGCTTAATTAAAGGGGAGTAAATAAAAAAATAAGAAGACATGCTGGTAATATTAATCATCTTTACATGGAGATAAATCTAATGTTTGGATACAGGATCGGGCATACATCTCCCCCGCCTGCTATACGCCTTAGGCATTCCCATGTATTCCCCGGCTATTCATTGAAATTATAATTTAACTGCCACAATTAGAGATTTAATGATGAAAAAACAGCGTGTTATTTGATAACGGTATTGAGCTTATTTACTGTCTGTGCTCTACAGGCCGACACCATCGAACTGGCTGATGGCACTCTGCTCGAGGGCGATTTCATTGGTAGTAGTAACGGCATCATCAATAATACCAATGGTCCACCGAATGATGCGCCGGACATTTCATCGATGGCTGTACTTGCTGCTGTTTACTCTGGCACTACTAATGCCTCCCGTGGCTATCGCAGCGGAAGACTCGAGTGAATTCATTCAGCAATGGCAGATTGACCAGAAATGGAAAGGGGATTTCGATGGCATGGTCGAGCGCCGCAAGATCCGGGTGCTGGTAGCGCACAACAAGCTATTGTTTTTTTTCGACAAGGCGCGAATCAGGGGTACAACCTATGATGCGTTTCGCGAGTTTGAAAATTACATCAACCAGAAACTGAAAACAGGGACACGAAAAATCAAGGTGATTTTCCTGCCCGTGCCACGGGATAAATTGCTGCCATGGCTGGCCGAGGGCCGGGGCGACATCGCTGCGGCAAACCTTACGATCACCGACGAGCGACGTAAGTCGGTCGATTTCAGTCGTCCTGGATTTAAAAACGTGAGTGAAATCCTGGTCAGCGGGCCGGGTGCACCTGAAGTTAAGAATCTCGATGGGCTTTCAGGCAAGGAAATTCATGCGCGTCCCTCGAGCAGCTACTACGAACATCTTCTGCGTCTAAATAAAGCATTCAAAAAAAAGGGTAAGCCACCGGTCAAGATTATAGCAGCCAGCGAATACATGGAAGACTCGGACCTGCTGGAAATGGTCAACGCCAACCTGATTTCGATGATCGTGGTTGACGACCACAAGGCTAAATTCTGGGCACAGATTTTCGACAAGATCAAGCTGCACCCGGAGATCGCCATTAACAGCGGTGGAAATATTGGCTGGGCGATCCGCAAGGACAGTCCAAAACTAAAGAAGATCGTGGATGAGTTCGTCAGAAAAAACCAGAAAGGAACTCTGCTGGGCAACATTCTGTTCAAGCGCTACCTGGAGAATAACCAGTGGGCGAGGAATGCCCTGAACCCTGAGGCGCAAAAGAAATTTCAGGCTTTGTCGGAATTGTTTGAAAAGTATTCCAACCAGTATAATTTCGACTACCTGATGATCGCTGCCCTGGCATACCAGGAATCTCAACTGGACCACAGCAGCAGAAGCCATGTGGGCGCGATCGGTATCATGCAAGTGCTGCCGAGTACCGCGGCGGATAAAAATGTTGGCATCGCGGATATCGAAGAGCTGGAGAACAATATCCACGCCGGTATCAAGTACCTTCGATTTCTGCGTGATCGTTATTTCAGCGATCCTGCTATCGATGCGTTGAACCAAAATCTGCTTGCCTTTGCCGCGTACAATGCCGGGCCGGCCAAAATACGGCGTCTGCGCACCGAAGCCAGTAAAATGGGGCTTGATCCCAACGTCTGGTTCGGCAATGTTGATATTGTGGCGGCTAAAAGGATCGGTCGGGAAACAGTACAGTATGTCAGCAATATTTATAAATACTATGTTGCTTATCGTCTGGTACGTGATAAGCGCCTGGCCATGCAGAAACTGAATTAGAAATTAAATTAAGATAAGCTATTATGAGATTTACCCGGGTACCCATATTAAATAGCGTAAAATGTCATTATTCCTCAATCTGAACAGAACCGTTATTGATGATTAAATTTAAACCTCGTACCAGGTACCTGATCGTCATCGTACTTTTGCTGTTAGTGATTACAGGCATGTGGTTTTACCAAACCTTATACAGTTCCACTGGCGAAGCCTTAAGACGTGCCGAGAATTTCCTGTTCACGCGCAGGACCGTATCAC
>JBGUEB010000386.1:0-2119 GCA_041821565.1 Gammaproteobacteria bacterium
TGGTTGACCCGGCCCGGTTGGAGTTCAGACTAGAAATGTGGCGAGCAAAGCTTGATTAAGTTCAATAAATCCCCGAGTAAAAAGTGGATCTTCGGGATCCTGTTTGCTTTTGCGGCCTGGGGTATAACCCAGGTTGCACCCAGTGTCGAGGTGGCCTGGGTAAGCGGATTTCTGATTCTTACCATTTACCTGTTTACATTTGAAATCGTTCGCGTTGACGTCGTCGCTATCACCATCATGGTAATACTTGGACTAACCTCATTGCTCGCACCTTCAATGGGTCTCGAGCAGGGACTTGTTCCAATCGTACATTTATTCGATGGATTTTCCAGTAACGCGGTAATGTCAATCATCGCGGTAATGATTATCGGTGCCGGCCTCGACAAGACCGGGATAATGAATATCGTCGCCCAGTATATTTTAAAAATTGGCGGCAATACCGAGGCTCGAATAATTCCCATCATTTCCGGTACCGTCGGCATCATCTCCTCGTTTATGCAAAATGTCGGTGCCGCGGCACTGTTCCTGCCAGTCGTGAACCGAATTTCAGCCCGTTCCGGACTGCCGATGTCGCGCCTGCTAATGCCAATGGGCTTTACCGCCATTCTCGGCGGAACCGTCACCATGATTGGTTCATCACCATTGATTCTGCTCAACGACCTGATGTTAACCTCGAATAGAGGCCTGCCAGTCGATCTCCAGATGGATTCCTGGGACCTGTTTTCGGTAACGCCTGTCGGCCTGGTACTGGTTGCCACCGGCATCATCTACTTTGTCGTCGCCGGCAAGTATGTACTGCCAGAGACTCTGGCTGACAATAAGGCAAATATTGCAGGCACCGCCAGGTATTTTGAGGAAATCTACGGCGTTGACTATTCACTGTTCGAGGTTGTCGTGCCGGCCGACAGCGCGCTGGTAGGTCAGATACTGGACGATATCGAATCGAAAAACAGCATTCGCGTGATCGCAGTTCAATCGTCCGGGACCAAGGTGCGCGTGGGGCAGGGTGACCTTTCACGCGACGTCGACATTACCGAGAACTCTTCACTCGGCATACTATGTTCACCGCGACATTTGAAGGACTTTGTTGATAGTTACGGGCTCAGGATCCAGAAAGGTTTGCGCGCTTTTTCCGAAGTACTGTCATCGAGCCAGGCGGGTATTGCCGAAATCGTTATTCCTCCCGGTTCAACACTAATAGGTAAAAGTGCTCGCGATGTGTGGATGCGAAAAATCTATGGAATTGCGATGGTTGCCCTGTATCGTGATGGTGAAACCCAGCTCGAGGGCGATCGCATTCGCAACATACCACTCGAAGCCGGTGACACCCTGTTAGTACATACAAGCTGGAAAGCGCTGGCTCATCTCGAATCAGATCGAAATTTTGTTATCGTCACGAGCGAATATCCGCGTGAGGAAACCCGGCCACATAAAGTCGGCTGGGCGGGTTTCTTTTTTGCGACCGCATTATCCCTGGTACTTTTCACGGATTTACGTCTCTCCGTGGCCCTGCTTACCGGCGCTATCGGCATGGTACTGTCTGGTGTGTTAAAAATGGAAGAGGCTTACGAGTCGGTTTCCTGGGCGACCGTGTTCCTGCTCGCCAGTTTGATCCCATTGGGTCTTGCGGTGGAAACCAGTGGGACCGCCAGATGGATTGCTGAACAAACCCTGTTAGTCGTTGGCGACATGCCATCCTGGGTGATTCTGGCCGCGGTAGCATTGCTGTCGACTTTCTTCACCCTGGTCATGTCGAATGTGGGGGCAACCGTGTTACTGGTGCCGCTGGCCGTCAACATTGCGGTTGGCGTAGGCGCTGACCCTGCTATCTTTGCCCTCACCGTGGCTCTGGCTACTTCTAATTCGTTCATCTTACCCACACATCAGGTTAATGCGTTGATTATGGGGCCGGGTGGTTATCAAGTGCGTGACTTCATGAAAGCAGGTATCGTCATGACTGTTCTGTTCCTGGTGGTGTTGATAATCATGATGCATATTGTTTTTTAGCAAGTCGGGGAAATGGCCTTATCTTCAAAGGTTTTTAACTCAGTATGATTTCGATTCATGGCCTTCATTTTAACAATCTCAAGGGTGACTTCTATGGTGGCTTAACAGCTGC
>JBGUEB010000387.1:0-2115 GCA_041821565.1 Gammaproteobacteria bacterium
GATGCCGACGTGATCGTGGTTTACGCGAGGACCGAAGCAGATGCCGGCTCCAAAGGCATTACCGCATTCCTGGTAGAAAAGTCATTCGGATTTAGCACCGCACAGAAGCTCGACAAGCTCGGTATGCGTGGCTCTAACACCGGCGAACTGGTTTTTGATAACGTCGAAGTACCCGCAGAAAATATTCTCGGTGAATTGAATCGCGGTGCCGCGGTACTAATGAGCGGACTCGATTATGAGCGAGCGATTCTGGCAGCCGGCCCCACCGGGATTATGCAGGCTTGCATGGATAGCGTGGTTCCCTACATTCACGAGCGTAAGCAATTCGGCCAGAGCATCGGAGAGTTTGAACTGATGCAGGGCAAGCTCGCAGATATGTATACGACGATGAATGCGACCAGGGCTTATGTGTACGCGGTTGGCAAGGCATGCGATCGTGGCGAAACCACGCGTAAGGACGCGGCCGGTGCGATTCTTTACGCTGCCGAAAAGGCAACCTGGATGGCGCTGGAAGCGATTCAGGCGCTCGGCGGCAATGGTTACACCAATGACTTCCCAGTCGGGCGACTACTACGCGATGCCAAGTTATACGAAATTGGCGCCGGCACATCCGAAATCCGGCGCATGCTGATTGGGCGCGAATTATTTAACGAGACTGCATAATGCGCAATCAACTCGACAACTACCGATTCAAGCTTAACTGGTATCGCTAAAGTGATGAATTTCAGCGAAGAGCAAAAACTGATCCGTGATTCGGTGCGCGAGTTCGTACAGGACCGTATCGCGCCATTTGCAGCCGAATGGGATAAAAACAACCATTTTCCCGCGCAGGAACTGAAGCAAATGGGTGAACTGGGCCTGTTTGGCATAGCGATTCCGGAAACCTGGGGAGGCAGCGGTGCCGACTATGTTTCATTCGCCCTGGCAATCGAGGAAGTTGCCGCCGGGGATGGCGCCTGCTCGACTATCCTGAGCGTGAATAACTCGGTGGTGTGCGGTTCATTGCTGGGTTCTGGCAGTGATTTTCTAAAGCAGACTTACCTGAAACCACTCGCCTCGGGTGCGCAGTTGGGTTGTTTTTGTCTGACCGAGCCCCAGGCTGGATCGGATGCCGCCGCACTCAGGACAGTCGCTAAAAAGAAAAATAATAGCTATGTATTGAATGGCAGCAAAAGCTTTATCACCTCGGGTGCGAATGCCGATGTCGCTATCGTATTTGCGGTCACCGATCCCGATGCTGGTAAGAAAGGCATTAGTGCTTTCGTGTTGCCGACCGACAACCCGGGTTACGAGGTGGGTAGCGTCGAGCAAAAAATGGGCCAGCACGCGTCGGATACCGCGCAAATATTCCTCAAGAATTGCAGCATCCCGGCGGATCATTTACTGGGTGAGGAAGGCGAGGGATACAAGATTGCGTTGATGAACCTCGAGAGTGGGCGAATCGGTATCGGCGCGCAGTGCGTGGGTATGGCGCGCGCTGCTTTCGAGTGTGCGCTCGAATATGCGCGTGAGCGCGTTACCTTTGGGAAACCAATCATTGAACACCAGGCGGTCGCATTTCGGCTCGCCGATATGGCGACCCAACTCGAAGCGGCACGCCTGATGGTTCTCAATGCGGCCAGTTTACGCGATGCGGGTGAACCCTGTTTAAAGCAGGCCAGCATGGCCAAACTATTTGCCTCGGAGGCGGCAGAAAAAATCTGTTCTGCAGCGATCCAGGTGTTGGGTGGTTATGGCTACCTGCGTGATTTTCCAGTTGAGCGTATCGCCCGCGATGTACGTGTTTCCCAGATTTATGAAGGCAGCAGCGATATCCAGCGTATCGTCATCGCCAGGGAACTCGGAAAATAGGCTATGAATAGAATTGCTACCCGGATCAATACCCGCTCGGATGAATTCCAGGCGAATAGGGAGTCAATGGCGACGCTGGTGGCAGACCTGCGTGAAAAGGTCGCTGGCATAGCCGAGGGTGGTGGTGAACGTGCTCGTGAAAAACATTTAGGCCGGGGCAAATTATTAGCGCGCGAGCGCATCGAGCGCTTGCTCGATCCCGGATCACCCTTCCTCGAGATTGGCCAGTTTGCCGGCTACGGCATGTACGGCGACGATCGTATT
>JBGUEB010000388.1:0-2104 GCA_041821565.1 Gammaproteobacteria bacterium
CTACTGTTTTTGCAGATGAGTCTGACAGATTAATTAGTCGAGCTAAGCGTTATTTCGGCCCCCTCCCGGATAGCATGCCGGGATCGGAAAGTGATACAGCGGAGCGAATTGCGCTGGGTAGAAAACTCTTTTTTGAAAAACGCCTGTCCATCAATGATACCCAGTCTTGCGCTAGCTGCCACCGTCTCGAGGATGGTTTCGCCGGTGTCGATAATCTGCCGACATCCCCCGGCGCAAGAGGTGAGCAGGGTACGCGCAACAGCCCCACTGTATTGAATTCTGGTTGGCAGGATAGCCAGTTCTGGGATGGCCGTGCCGAAGACCTGGTCGAACAGGCCAAGGGACCAATTCTTAATCCGATCGAAATGGGCATGCCCGATGAACAAACGGTAGTAAAGAAGATAGGGGGCATCGCCGAGTATCAAGAGGGATTTGCCCGGGCATTTCCTGGTGATGAGCAGGCAATAACCTACCAGAATATTGCCGAAGCGATAGCGGCCTTCGAACGTACCTTGATAACACCATCCCGTTTCGATGATTTTATGCAGGGTGATGCTGGGGCATTAAGTGAAGATGAGCAACGCGGCCTTAATACCTTCCTCAAGCTTGACTGTAATTCATGCCACGATGGCATACTGGTCGGTGGTGAGACATATGAACCGCTCGGCACGGAGCATCCCTACGAAAACCAGGATGACCAGGGTATCTACACGCTCACAGGGGACGAGAGTGATCGCATGTTTTTCAAAGTAGCACCACTTCGTAACGTGGCCTTAACAGCACCGTATTTCCATGATGGTAAAATAAAAACCCTCGAAGAAGCTGTACGCAAGATGGGAAAATTACAACTGGATGAAGACCTCTCCGATCAACAGGTGAGTGATATTACAGATTTTTTAAAAGCCCTGACCGACAAAAAAAGGGAAATGTTTCTGGTAAAGTAATATTGATGCCTGCTATCACTTAAGCTGTCGATACCTTCCTGCTATATGATATCGTTGAATTTCATATGAATCTTTCTGATTTACTCACTGACAGGGCAACAAAATATGGGAACAGGGAATTCCTGTTTTTCGAACGCCAGTCCGCTAACAACACATCTAATGATATTTATCAGGATTGTTTTCGACAAACCCTGACTTTTCGAGAACTGGATGATCTTGTGAACCAGGCCTGTCATTATCTTTCCTCACAGGGCCTGACTCAGGGAGATGTATTTAACCTTCACCTTCCCAATTGCCCTGCTTTTTTGATTCTATGGTTCGCCGGGGCCCGGCTCGGTGCGGTCATGATGCCCACCAATGTGCTGGCATCTGCCGAGGAGCTTGCTTACCTGCTGGAACATTCCAATACAAAAATGGCTTTTACCACGGATGAACATGTGGAAACGCTCAACCAATGCCAGAACGGGATCGGTTCCCTAAAGACAATTCTTTGCGAGCCTTACTCGCCTGATCCCGCCGTGGATTCGTTTGAAGCAATGCTTCAGAGGCAACCGGCTACCCCCTGGGATTGTCCTGCCAGCGAAACCGACATGGTTGCCATCATGTATACCTCGGGAACCACTTCAAAACCGAAGGGAGTGATGGTTACCCACGCCAATTACATAACCGCGGGTCAGACTGTAGCCGATGCTATCGAGCTGGAAGAGAATGACCGGCATTTCGTTGTATTACCTCTTTTCCATGGCAATGCGCAGTACTACTCCACCATGAGCGCGCTGATTCGGGGTGCAAGTATCGCCCTCATGGATCGCTTTTCAGCGAGCCAGTATTTCGACAAATGTATCGAGTATGACTGTACCGTGGCCAGTCTGTTTGCGGCACCGATACGCATGATTCTGGCCCAGCCGCAAAACCCTGATCACCAGCATAATCGATTGAGAATCGTCATTTACGCCCAGAATTTAACCGCGCAACAAATGCACGAGTGGCAGCAGCGATTTAAGGCGTCACTCAGCCAGATATGGGGAATGACGGAAACCATGGGCCCGCCGTTGATGAACCCCCTGCGAGGGGAACGGCGTAACTGGACAGTGGGTAAACCATCCGGTGACTATGAAATCGCCTTAGTGGATGAGGCGGGCAGGGCAGTAGAGACTGGA
>JBGUEB010000389.1:0-2073 GCA_041821565.1 Gammaproteobacteria bacterium
CGAGCAGTTTCAAAGACTACAAGATTGGTGAGGGCGTTACTCCGGCTAAAAATCAGTCCAGGCTGACGGCCAGTCAAACAGGATCGACGCAAGCCCCCGGTTTGAAACTGGAAATTTCACTAAATCCGGCCTTGCAACAAGAACTGTCGCCCGAATCCCCCGTCTTCATTTTCGTGCGCGCGGCAAAAAGTCCGGGACCGCCGCTGGCAGTGGTTCGCAAAAAGGTAGCTGAGCTGCCTTTCGAGTTAGTTTTAAATGATAGCCATGCGATGATGCCGGGTAGAACAATTTCCAGTGCCGGGCATGTCATCGTCGGCGCCAGGATTTCAATCTCCGGAAATCCTGAAAGGCGCTCTGGCGACTACGAACAACTGTCAAAATCCATCCCTTCGAATACCAGTAAAACGGTTGAACTGGTTATAAACCACAAAATTTAATCCGATAGCAGGCGCCAGACCACCACAAAGCCTGCAGGGTTATTTTATTACTGTGCAGGAAGGTAATGTCTGTTGTTCGACACAAGACTGGGCGCCGATCAATTTCACGCATCAGACCCCAGACTACCCCGGCGACCACAATCGAAACGTGGGGTGTATAACCTGTCACCAGAAATATTGGGCAGGTTGAAAATCTATAAAAATATAATTTCAGGTAGATTTTACTTGATTTAAACATAATTTGGGATTATATTCCCAAATTATGTTATCTAATACCAATATTTCATTGATAAACGCCTCTACCAGAATACTTCGCACATTGGTGAAGATATTGCTACGTAATGGTATTGATTACGGCACTTTTGCTGAAGTGATACGTAAAGTCTATGTGGATGTCGCCTTTGACCATTTTAAAGAGAGTGGTAAGCGTCCCACCATTTCCAGTATTTCTGCGATTACAGGTTTGACTCGAAAAGAGGCAAAACGATTGAAAGAGCTTGATATACCACAATCCGACGTGACCCACCAGCGCTATAACCGGGTTATTCGTGTGATTAGCGGTTGGCTCAATGATTCGCGTTTCCTTGACGCAAACAATCAACCTGTTCCGCTTCCTGTCGACGAGGGGGAAAACTCTTTTGCTAATTTGGTAAAATGCTACAGCGGTGATATTCCGCCATCTACGATGTTTACTGTACTCGAAGCATCAAATAGTATCGTGCGAGATGGTGATCGGGTTAAGTTAATTCAGCACGCCTATATCCCTGGAAGCGATCCCGTCAACAAGATCGACATTCTTGGTGCTGATGTAGCCGAGTTAATTAAAACGATTGACCACAATTTATCGTCACCAGCAGATCAACTTTTATTTCAGAGAAAAGTGTCCAATACCTGTGTGAAACTGGACGCGATACCTGCTTTCAAAAAACTGGCAGCACAAAAGTCGCAAGAGCTACTGGAAGAGCTAGACAGTTTTTTATCGAAAAACGAAACCACAGACTCTAATGCGAATTACGTTGCGTTAGGAATTTACTACGCTGAGGAAGTTTCTTCCCCTGCGACCCCGGAGAATTGACATGAAGCTAGCTAAATATTTAAACCTGATATTTGTTACTGCAATTTTAACCTCTTGCGGTGGCGGCGGTGGCGGCGGTGATACGGTTGCTGGCATTGGTGGCACTGGAATTTCGTCAGGCACGGTCACGGGATTTGGTAGTGTATTTGTTAACGGTGTTGAATTTGAAACCAGCGGCACAGTGTTTGACATCGACGACAGCGGCACTGGTAGCCAGGACGACCTTGCTTTGGGCATGATAGTCACCGTCAACGGTATCGTCAATGATGACGGCGTGACAGGGAGTGCCACCAGTATCAGTTTTGACGATCAGTTGCAGGGACCGGTAAGTAATCTATCTCTTCCCGACTTAGATGGTGAAAATCGGACTTTCTCTATTCTTGGCACAACAGTACATATCAGCGCCATTGATACCGTTTTTGATGTTACCGGACTGCTCTCAGGTACGCCGTTCGGTTTTGACCAAATCGCCAACGGTAACAATGTTGAGGTCAGTGGTTTCTTTAATACTGCTGGCGGCCTGGTTGCGACTCGCGTTGAACTTAAAGCAACAAATTTCAG
>JBGUEB010000390.1:0-2064 GCA_041821565.1 Gammaproteobacteria bacterium
GCGCGAAGGCCAACGGCAGCAATGAGCCAAGCACCAGGGCCTGGATCAGGACCAGGGAATAGGCTGAGGGGGTTTTCCACATATTACACTTCGATACCTGTTGTATTACAGCACGTGGGAATGCTGGCTAAACAGTGCCTGGATCGCTGTCATCAACAACCTGGTAAAGATGAACGTGCCTGCTATCTGCGCTGAGAACCTTGAATGTCAGGTTTTGCAGGGTGAACGATTCCCCCCGTTCCGGCAAATGTCCAATATGACCCAGCAGATAGCCGCCTATGGTCTCGATTTCATCATTGGCAAATTCCGTTTTAAAATAATCGTTAAATTCCTGAAGCGGTGTCAACGCCCGCACACTGTAACGATTAGCGCCATGATGCTGGATATCGATTTCATCGTCATGGTCGTGCTCGTCATCAATTTTTCCGACTATTTGTTCAAGCACATCTTCGATGGTTACCAGGCCTGAGACACCACCGTATTCATCTACAATCATCGCCATATGGCTGCGATTCTGTCGAAATTCCTTGAGCAGTACGTTCAAACGTTTACTTTCAGGAATGAATGAGGCCGGGCGTATGTATTCATTGATTTCGAATTGAACGGTTTCCTTGACCGAGAGCTGGAGTAAATCCTTGGCCAGCAAAATACCGACAACGTCGTCCTTGTCGTCATCGATTACCGGGAAACGTGAATGGCCTGAATCGGCGATCTTTTCAATAATTTCGGTAAAGGAATCCTCGTGGTCGAGCACAATCATTCGTCCCCGGGGAATCATGATATCGCGAACCTGCATGTCCGAGACCTGTAAAACACCCTCGATCATGAACAGCTCTTCAGCACCGATTAGCTGACGAGACTGCAGGCTTTTTAACAGACCCACTAACTGTTTTTGATTTTGGGGTTCACTGACAAATACATCGCGTATGCGCTCCAGTAACCCCTTCGTCGACCCGCTGTTATCAGCGTCAGCCATTTTTGCTCTCACTCCTGTTGTCAAAGCTGTTAGAAAACCCTAGTGATTGTACGGGCTAGTCATTATACGGATTACTATAGCCCAGTGTAGACAGAATTTTGACTTCGAGGGCTTCCATTTTCTCGGCCTCAGCTTCTTCATCGTGACTATACCCCTGCAGATGCAGCATCCCGTGTACCACCATATGTGCCCAGTGCTGTTCCAGAGCCTTGGCCTGTTGTCGTGCCTCGTTCATTACTACCGGTACGCAAATTACCAGGTCTCCGAGACAGTCATATTCCAGATAATCGTTTTCGGAAGGAAAAGCCAGCACGTTGGTCGGCTTGTCAATGCCACGGAACTGTAAATTGAGTGCGCGGCTCTCTGGCTCCCCTACCACACGTATGGTTTGCTCCAATTGATCATAAGCCGTTATCAGGGACGCCTCCACCCATTGTTTGAATAACCCGGATTCAGGAACCTTTGCCAGTTTCTCGTCGTTTTGAAGGTCAATGCTTACCATTTTCGAACTGGTCGTAAGCCTCGACAATACTCTGCACCAGCGGATGGCGTACCACGTCTTCAGAGCTAAAATAGCTAAACCCGATAGTGTCAATTCCTTTCAAAATATCCATACTATGCTGCAGTCCGGAGTCACGTTTATTCGGCAAATCGGTTTGCGTAATATCACCGGTAACAACGGCCCTGCTGCCAAAGCCAATACGGGTCAAAAACATTTTCATCTGTGCTGGTGTGGTATTTTGTGCCTCGTCAAGAATAACAAAGGCATTATTCAGGGTTCTGCCGCGCATGTAAGCCAGCGGGGCGACTTCGATAACATGCCGCGCAATCAGTTTCTCGACCTTGTCGAATCCGAGCATTTCGTAAAGCGCATCGTAAACCGGGCGTAAGTAGGGATCGACTTTTTGAGACAAATCACCCGGCAGAAAACCCAGTTTTTCTCCGGCCTCGACTGCGGGCCGGGTTAAAATGAGACGGCTGACTTCTTCATTTTCCAGTGCCTGGACCGCCATTGCTACCGCCAGGTAGGTCTTACCGGTACCTGCCGGACCTATGCCAAAATTAATTATTTTTTTACTAATCGCCTC
>JBGUEB010000391.1:0-2064 GCA_041821565.1 Gammaproteobacteria bacterium
GGTCGCAACATATCCAGCGCTGGAAATCGCCGCGCAATGCCTATCCGATGGACCGCATTGGTTATCTGAAATGGCGCAAGGATCTGTACAAGATCCAGGCCAACAACGCAGCAGGATTGCTGCTCGAGGCAGGCTGTGATGATGACGTAATCGATCGCGTAAGAAATGCCGTGGCGAAGAAAAATGTCAAGGGTAATGTTGACACCCAATTACTCGAAGATGTTACCGACCTGGTTTTTATCGAGCACTATTTGCTCGAATTTGTCGCCAAACACCCGGATTATACCGATCAGAAATGGATCGAAATTATCCAGAAGACCTGGCACAAAATGTCCGACAACGCACATGAGTTCGCCCTGTCCGGGGCAATCAGGCTGCCGGAGTCGCTCGTGCCATTGATCAACAAAGCGGTTTCAAGTACCACTGACAACTCGGCATAACCTGCGCCTCCTTAAACGGCGAAAAGCCATACTCCTGAGTGCTACTTTGCAGAGCTATTTGTTCTCAATAGGTAATTGGCCGGTTTTTTGATAGCATTCCCACTGCGAATTATTGTTTATCTAAATGAATCATGAGCATCATTCTCATGATTTATGATTCAATTATCGTTGAAGTGATCTAGCCAGGAGGAGACGACCACCATGTCGAAAGCGAACCCTAAGCCTGAACCGGGAAGCAGTACCGCCCGGGATCAAGTTCAGGTCCTGATGGACTACATGAACAGTCATATACTTGGGCAGCAGGAACTGGTAACGAGAATGTTGATTACCTTGCTCGCCGATGGCCACTTATTGGTAGAAGGTGCCCCGGGGCTGGCTAAAACTCGCGCGGTTAAGACCCTGGCAGCCGGACTGGAGGGAGATTTTAAACGTATCCAGTTTACCCCCGACCTGTTGCCGTCTGATCTAACAGGCACCGACGTATATCGGCCACAGGATGGTAGCTTTGAATTCCAACCCGGCCCATTATTCCACCAGATTATCGTCGCCGATGAAATCAATCGCGCCCCGGCCAAGGTTCAATCAGCTTTACTGGAGTCAATGGAAGAACGGCAAATAACCGTGGGTAACAGGACCTATCCATTGTCAGATCTGTTTTTCGTTATGGCCACCCAAAATCCGATTGAACAGGAAGGCACTTATCCATTACCCGAAGCGCAACTCGATCGATTCCTGCTAAAAGTGAATATCGATTACCCGGCCGTGTCTTCCGAGGTAAAAATAATGCAGCAGGTCAGGAAGGAAGCGTTGGGCGATAGCCTGGCCCTGAAAGTTCCGGCGACTTTACCGCTGTCACAGCAAGCCATTTTCGGCGTACGTCAACAAATATTGAGTTTGCATATGGCTGAATCTGTCGAGGAGTATATCGCGCAACTAGTAAACGCGACTCGCAATCCGCAAGCTTATTCTTCCGATCTTGAACAATGGATTCAGTACGGGGCCAGCCCGCGCGCAACACTTGCGTTCGATCGCTGTGCCAGGGCTTTGGCGTGGCTTGATAATCGGGATTATGTTTCGCCCGAGGACGTGCAGCAACTGGCCCATGAGATATTGCGTCATCGCGTGCTATTAAACTACCAGGCAGAGATGGATGGCATCAACCCCGATGCCGTAATCGATGAATTGCTGTCGCAGGTGCCGGTTGCCTGAAAATGGGGAGGCATCGACAGGAAATTGCCGGGGTCAGCGTCAGGCTAGAGGATTTACTGAGCGTGCAGTCACGCCTAAGCGGACTCTCGCTGCGCAATTTTCGCAATCTTTCCTCGCTGGGTAGCGGTGCGCGCAGGGTACGGGTGCGTGGCCAGGGCATGGAGTACGAAGAATCACGGGGCTATGTTGTCGGTGACGATATCAAGAACATGGACTGGCGGGTTATGGCCAGAACCGGTGAGGCGCATACCAAGGTTTTTGCCGAAGAGCGAGAACGCTCTTTCATGCTCACGGTCGATCTTTCATCCTCGATGTTTTTTGGAACCCGTTATGGCTTCAAGTCCTGGGCTGCGGCACAGTTGGCGGCCCATATCGGCTGGTTGGCCACCTTTTCTGGTGACAGGCTGGGTGGATT
>JBGUEB010000392.1:0-2061 GCA_041821565.1 Gammaproteobacteria bacterium
CTATAGTAAACAGTTTATTGATTTGGTTGGCTGGATTAATGCCCGGGAGCATCTTGATGAAACTCGATGACATTTCTATCCTGGTCTCGAATAAACAACATAATGTCGCCATTGGGTAATGTGACTGGCCCCTCGGTAATCTCGATACCCAGGTTTTCGATCGTCGCCTGGACTGCCTCGATGTCGGTCACGTTCAATGCCATGTGCGTGTAGCCGGGATGCCGCTCCGGAATATCCATCAATACATTATTTTCGATGCCCGAATTGGCATTCAGGATAAAGTTGATGTTGACCCCCGATGGATGCATCATGATCGCAACCGGCTCCGGCCCGATCGGACCTTCCAGAAACTCGAAGCCAAGCTGTTTATAAAACCTGCGCGCCCCTTCAAGGCTCGTGACCCGAATACCGATGTGATTAATGCCTGAAATTTCTTTCATATTGTTACTCCTAATCAATCAGTAGATGGCCGAAATAAGCAAATATACCTATCATGATACCGGTTGCAAACTGGGCATGGACCAGGTAAGCGAATTTTTTTAACTCCGCCGGTGAATATCGCCATGATAGAAACATGCCAAATAATCCCTGCCAGATTACCAAAATTAATACCGCGGGGAAGAACAATATATTCATCGGTATGCCCATTAGTGCAATATGTAACAAAATAATGGCGACCGTGGCGATGCCGACATAAATATGAGTTCTATCCAGGACCCCAAGTAGTTGCTGAACAGGTGTTGCGGTAGCAGCCGGGGAATAGTCCGGCAGGATACGCTTTGCGATTGCACCTTTACCTAATGACAGTTTGAGCAGTGTGCGTGCATAGATGAAGAGCAGGGCCCATAGTCCAATTTCACCAAGGCCTTCGCCAATTTCACTCAGAAAGGTTTCATTTTCGGGTGTCGGTGGGTAGGCAAAATAGGCATACGCAAAATAACCAATTGATACGATTAATACCACCCCGGTATAGATCAATATTCCCTGTATTTTTTTAATAGATTTCTGCATTATTACCTTTGCTTGCCGGTTCGCGAATTTAGAATTTATAACCGGTTATCGCGGAATTGTACAGGCCAGGCTGTTACGCTCTAGCGAAATTTTCGGGTAAGAAATTCCCATTAGCCTCAGGAAACAAACATGACCGAATTCTCAGTCGACCAATTGCTAAGTGACGATAACTGGAGCGATCTCAGCCAGTTTCGTGCTAAACCCGAAATTGATGCACAGCGACTACAGGATTACCGTATGGGTCGCTTGCAAGCCTCAATGCGCGAGGCAGATGTTGCGCTCTGCGTGCTGGTCAGTCCGATTAGTCTTCGCTACGCGGTCAACTACCGAAACTATGCCTTGTTCCAGTCACATATTCCGACCACTTACCTGTTCGTATCGGTCGGGGGTGAGACTGCCATTCATGGAGCCTACGATCCTTCTCCGGCAATAAAAAATGTTCGCCCCGGGCGGCCCATTTGTTTCTTTGACGGTGGTAGTGAGTTAGTCGAATCAGCGCGTCTGCTGGCCGATGATATTGTGAATTATCTGAGCGAAATGGGCAGCGATAACCGACGCGTGGCGGTTGAGTATGTGAACCCGAGTATTACCCAGGCATTGATGGCGCGCGGGCTCGAAGTTATCGACGGTGTGGCTATTGCAGAATCCGCACGGGTGATAAAAAACGAAGATGAAATTGCCTGTATGAAGTGGTCGATAGCCGTTGCCGAACACGCACTCGAGCGCATGAAATCGGCTATCAGGCCCGGGGTTTGCGAGCTACAGCTCTGGGCCTTGATCAACTATACCAATTTTGCCAACAACGGCGACTGGCACGATGGCCGCATGCTGGCCTCGGGTCCGCGTATTAATCCCTGGTGCCAGGAAGCCTCGGAGCGACGGGTCGAAGCGGGCGACCTGGTAGGGGTCGATACCGACATGATAGGACCCTTTGGTTACTTCGCCGATATCTCCCGGACTTTCCATTGCGGCCCGCAGAAGCCCGATAAACGCCAAAAGCAACTCTACCGACTCGCGCGAGACGAGGTCGAACATAACATGGCCCTGGTA
>JBGUEB010000393.1:0-2058 GCA_041821565.1 Gammaproteobacteria bacterium
GCGGCCATTGTCGGAATGGCTGATGGCCTCGGCATTAATATCATTGCCGAAGGTGTAGAAAACACTATTCAGTCAGATTACCTGGAGAGTTTGGACTGTCATGTGATGCAGGGTTTTCTTTTCAGCAAGCCTGTACCAGTTACCGATTTTCTCAATAGCGTCGCAACGCAACACCAGTATTTTACAAGTTTGACCAGCGCGTGACCGCCTGGAAATTCAACTGGACCAAGTTTTCTTTAGCAATCTGTTTGCAGACTAGAGATTTTACCGTTGGGTAATTCGGTCGATATGCATTTCAATATCGAACACATGCTGGTCTTCCAGACCCATTTCCCTGAGCGCTCTTGCCAGTTCGATCAAATAATCCGAGTTTGTACCGCTTGGACCTTGTGCGTTACAAATCTGCCGGGCTATCTCCAACTCGCTCGCTTCGCCCAGGAATGCGTCATTGTCCGGGGTCGCGATATAAACCAGGCCGCTAGCATGCGAGCCGTCATCAAAAGTCATTTCAGTGGTGAAACGGAGATAACCATTTTTTTCGCGTACATCGAGCTGTTCAAACACCGACCCTTCAACCAGAAACGCCATGCCGCCGCAAACCGCATCGGCATCCTCGATCAGGGTAACCACACGGCCGGGATTCGTTTTGGTGCCGCGATGATCGTGCGACCCCTGCCAGAACCGCCGGCTCCAGCCATGAATGCTCGCAGCTCTGTTCTCAAGGTACGGGAAATCTACCAAGTATATCAGCGACCCGTATCCGAACAACCATACCTGATCACTCTCACTAACCTGGCTTCTGCGCCGATTTTCTTCAATCGTGTTTAGAGACACAGGTTAATCTCCCAGTGAGGACCATGATATCGATTAATAGTTAGTATGGGGGCAGAATCGGGATTAGAGAAGCCCTGATCATTTTCTTTTTAGCAATCTCCCTGTTGCTGTGGTTATTAGATTCTGAAAGCCCTCCGTAGGATCTGGCATGCGCAACCTGTGCGCATACAGGTGCTCGTAATGGGGAAGCACCATTTCATGAATTTGCTTCACTCGATCCGGCGCCTCGGCGATATCGACGTATTTACGTGGTTGCGGCTTGAGGCCATCCGAATCGCGCAGGTTGGCGTGAAATGAACCACCGTCCCACCAGCTCACTTCATCGCGCGCACCCGGTTCCCAGCTCAAAGCTGCTGGTAGAAATGGTTTTTGTACAGCCTCACACCATTGCTCAACCATGACGTGAGGATTGTCCAGCAAATCGTCACTATCGAGTACCGGTGGTGCCTTGCCATGCCTGTCGCACAAACATCTGCACCATTGTTCGCCATGCATTCGACAAATTCCTCAAGCAAGTGGAAGTTTTGTTTTCGCTGATCCAGTTCATGAACATAACCGCGTAGATGCATCATACGTCCATGCACACCAACCGTTTCAGGTGCGATGCGTAGGAAGTCCGAAGGCGCAGCGTCAAAATCATACGGCGGACAGGTAAAGCCCACCTGATACGGGAAAAGCTTATTTTTCGGGTCGGCCCAGTGTGCGGGTTTTCGATACTCCCTCATGCTGTCACCTCTGTTGGTGTCGGGTAGACTGTACGAATTAAAAGCCCCTGGGTATAGCGACTTTTTCTCATTTATAATGCCCGGCATTCGATAGATTAACAGGAATATCAAATGTCTTATCTGACCGCTTTTTGTTACGACCGATTCATGGCCAAAACCGAGGAAGCATGCGGGCTAGCCCGCTATTGTTTTGATTTTTTACTTTTGCCTGGAAGCTGGAAACTGCTTAATTCGTTTAACTCACCGATTGCTTTTTTGAGACTATTGCTATCTCGTTCCTGGCTAAACATGCGTTCGTTTATTTGTTGTATTTGATCTCGTATCGCCTGCAGAGTCATCTTCACTTCGGACTCAAACTCGCTCGATTTTTCATCGTCGCTTTGGTTATCCGGAAAATACAGTATACGCCCATCAAATGATTTCGAGTCGACATCGTTTTCGGGATCGCCAGGCAGCTCAAAAACGCCTGTATCCAATGATCCAAATTCAATCTCTTCAC
>JBGUEB010000394.1:0-2049 GCA_041821565.1 Gammaproteobacteria bacterium
TTTCCATCATTGATATCAATCTCGATAACATCAACATTCAGTCTGTCTGCATTATTGATGACCTCGTCGTGAGAAGCTGCTGTCAGCACGATTTCTATATCGGGATCAGCATTCAATATATGCTCCAGGCCACATCTAATCGTTGGATTGAGATCGCATAAGGCCACTCGAACTGGTTCAGCCGTGTTCTGTACGGATGTTTTATCCTGGTGTGGATTTTTCTCGCGAGAGCTAACAGAAGGCTCTGCTATTACTGTCATCTGGTCTATTTCCACCATCGCATATCTCTTTTGATTCTTAGTTAATTATTTAGAGCTCTTTTGATTCTTAGTTAATTATTTAGAGCGGTACTGCCTCGGTATGCACGCTTTAATACATATGGATGCATCTGAGTGAATAAGAAGATGCCGTATCCACGAAAAACTTTCATCGCCCGTATGGGGTAATTGGCCCGAAATGTGGATTATTTACTTTATTGCCAATTATTCATATTTCCATTAATTCAGCCTGTTGAAGTATTTTTTGACTACCAGGTAAGTCCATCAGGTGGTAGAGATACACGGGTATCACCCGTACCTTAGTACAATTACAATATAACTAAAGTACAGTCACCCCTGTCCCTCAAGGTACAGTCAATTCCATCCCATCGTCCAGTTTTCATAAATCGCCTGGCTGGTTAACATTTGTTCTAGATTAGAGTTGGTGCGTTTCAATAACAATCCTGCTTATAGACTGCTCAAGAACAAGATAAACAAAGCGAGGCAATTCATGAATAGTGTAAACGGTAAGGCAAGTTATACGAGAACTATGCTCCTGTCACTCATGGCGGGATTGATGATGGCTGGATCGTTAACTTATTCGCCGGATGCCGAGGCAGCGGTGTCCTGTGCTCGAACGGTGACTGCAAACGTGGTCGCGATAGACCAGCCGGTAATGTTCAACCGGCTCGGCGCGCAGAATATCAACTACATGGTGTATGCGTTACGTCGTGACGTCGTTAACACGACGTCTGGCAAACCTCTGACGGCAGGCGGAGCGCCGGAAAGGGGTAAGGTCGCGCTGCGCCCCGACAAGCGCCCGCGCCCGCTGGTATTGCGCGTCGCGGCAGGCGATTGTTTACAGGTTATTCTTCAAAATTTGCTCACCGATGTCGCCAATCCTTTCAAAATCGTTGACCATGATGAAGATGAACTTGCGGGTCGTCATCAAGGTTTTGACAACCCGATCATGCAGATCGACAACCAGGTCGAGGGGCGTTACATCAGTTTTCATCCGCTGGGTTTGCAACTGGTCAACGATATTAGCGATGACGGTTCATATGTGGGTAAAAATACCAGCAGTCTTCTGGCACCGGGAGATATCGGAATCTATACATACTATGCGGAAGCCGAGGGTGCTTTCATGGTCTATAGCCGCGGTCAACCCTTCGGTGGTGAAGCCAGCGGCGGTAACGTCGGTGTCGGCTTATTCGGCGTTGTTAATGTAGAACCCGTAGGTGCTAATTTCTATCGCAGTCAGATTACCGAAGAAGAAATGCGCCTGGCTACCACGGGGACGACTCTCATCAATGCCTGTGACTCACCGGAGGACACACCTGCAAATTGCAGACCTGGCGGCCAGCCCATCATCGACTACGAGGCCACCTATCCGATTGCACAACCCTGGTGGGACGAGGGCAAGGCAGGCTTGCCGATCATAAATATGCTGGCTGCAGGAAATGAAATCGTGCATTCCGATATTAACGCGGTAATCGCCCATCCGGGAGATGGCACTGGCAACTTCCCGGCGTCCACCTATCCACTGGAAAGATCCGGCGTGCGTAATCCAACGGTGCCGAATCGGCTGGAAGCCTTCCGCGAGTTTACCGTTGTTTTTCACGACGAACAGGCCGCGACACAGGCCTTTCCGATGTGGTTCACCGATCCGGTGCTATCACATACCCTGCACGGTGTGCGTGACAGTTTCATGATTAATTACGGCAGTGGCGGAATCGGTTCGGAGATTATTACCAACCGCCTCGGTGTCGGCCCGATGCACGACTGTCTCAAC
>JBGUEB010000395.1:0-2010 GCA_041821565.1 Gammaproteobacteria bacterium
GACAGGTTAGATGAACATTCCGCCGAAGCGACGACGTAATAGACTGGAATCGAAAGGCTCGAATTTGGTAACTTGATATCGATGATTTCAGCGCCAAGCTTGCGGTATTCTTCGATTGCCGCGCCGATCACCCTCGCCACATCCGCATCCAGACCCTCGGCAAAGTATTCCTCGGGCAGACCGATCTTCAAGCCCTTGATATCCTGATTTATGTGCTTTGTATAGTTGGGTACCGGCGCATCGATCGATGTCGAATCACGAGGATCGAAGCCTGCCATGGTTTCTAGTAAAATCGCGCAGTCTTCAGCAGTTTGTGCCAGTGGTCCACCCTGATCCAGGCTTGATGCGAAAGCAATCATGCCATAGCGTGAGACCCGACCGTAGGTAGGCTTTATACCCGAAATGCCGCAAAGTGCCGCGGGTTGTCTGATAGAGCCGCCGGTATCGGTTCCGGTCGCAGCCGGTACGAGCCTGGCCGCAACTGCAGCCGCCGAGCCACCCGAAGAACCGCCGGGCACACGTTCAAGATCCCAGGGGTTGGAAACCGGGCCATAAAAGCTGTTTTCGTTTGACGAGCCCATGGCGAATTCATCCATGTTGGTTTTACCCAGCATCACGGCACCGGCCTGGTTGAATTTTTCGACCACGGTTGCGTTGTAGGGCGCAATAAAATTATCCAGAATTTTCGATGCGCAGGAAGTTTTAACGCCGTCGGTACAGTAGATATCCTTGTGCGCGAGAGGCACACCCGTCAATGGCTGGGCATTTCCAGTGGCGATGATCTCGTCAGCGGCTTTGGCCTGTTGCAGGGCCAGGTCATCGGTAATAGTGATAAAACAATTGATGCTGGGGTTAAATAGTCCGATCCTGGTTAAGTAGTCCTGCGTCACTTCTACACTTGAAAACTGTTTGTCTGCAAGTCCCTGTTGAATTTCCGTTATTGTTGTATTCTTTGCTGGCATCAATCAATGACCTTTGGAACACGGTAAAAACCGTTTTCAACATCGGGTGCAATTGCCTGGAATTTTTCACGTTGGTTGGATTCCGTGACTTCATCCGGACGCAAACGTTGGGTCGCATCAAGCGGATGTGCCATTGGCGAGACATTGGTCGTATCGACTGTATTCATTTGCTCCGCTAGCGCCAGGATATTGGATAAATCCGAGGCGTATTGCTCCAGGCTGGAGTCATCTATCTGCAGGCGGGCGAGCTGTGCAATGTTTCGTACATCTTCAATTTTCAGGGTCATTTCAAATTTTCCCTAATATAGCGGTTGAAAAGCCCGCAAACTTAGCACAAATTCACATTTAGTATAAGCAAAAGGCCTGTATATTGGCGCTTTCTTCCTTGCCCATTTATGCACTCATTGTTAGAGTACGCCCCATCTGGTTCAGATATGCGCTATATAATGTATATCTGTGCCATAGTGCACTCATGACACATTACTATTCGGGTTAAAAGCAACATATGTTTTCAGCACTTCGGGGTTTGTTATCCAACGATTTATCGATCGATCTAGGTACGGCTAATACCTTAATTTATTCCAGGGGTCAGGGCATTGTCCTGAACGAACCGTCAGTAGTCGCGATTCGTCAGGACCGTGGTCCGGGTGGACCGAAATCGATCGAAGCGGTCGGTACCGATGCCAAGAAAATGCTCGGCAGGACGCCGGACAGCATTAATGCTAAACGACCCATGAAAGACGGTGTCATCGCCGACTTCACCTATACCGAAAAAATGCTGCAGCACTTTATTCGTAAAGTTCACGAAAACCAGTTTTTTCGCCCTAGCCCCCGGGTTCTGATTTGTGTGCCCTGTGGCGCCACCCAGGTTGAGCGTCGCGCAATTCGCGAATCCGCCCTGGGTGCCGGCGCGCGTAAAGTATATCTTATCGAAGAACCTATGGCGGCAGCTATCGGAGCGGGATTGCCAGTGGATGAGGCGCAGGGTTCGATGGTACTCGATATTGGTGGCGGTACTTCAGAAGTAGCGGTTATGTCGCTTAACGGC
>JBGUEB010000396.1:0-1993 GCA_041821565.1 Gammaproteobacteria bacterium
CCAATCTTATCCTTATTCCGTCGGTTCCGGTTCGCCAGAAAACTATACTTCCAGGTTAGCACTGTTTTCCCGGTGGCCCCTCACCAACACTAAAATTCACGATTTGGGGTATGTCGAAGGCAGGGTTATTGAGACTTTTGTCCATCCACCAGATAGTGATACATCGATAAAAATTCTCGCTCTGCATCCAGGCGCCCCTCGAAACGAGGTCTTATGGCAATTAAGAAATAATACCCTCGAGTTTATCGCTTCTCAGGCCTCTAGCTCAGCCCTGCAGCAGCAAATTGTACTAGGTGACATAAACGTTTCGCCCTGGTCACCCATTTTTAAAAGCCTGGCAAAAAATAGTCGATTACAAAACAGTGCTGCTGGCCATGGCTATATTCCAAGCTGGGCTCTATTCACTACCAACCATTTAACAAGACACCTTAGCAGTGCTTACATTGATCATTGCCTGGTTAGCAAATCATTCAATATCCGCGATAAGCAATATCACCATATTGAAGGATCTGACCATGTTTTGATTTCAACAATACTTGAACTCGATTAGCTTCCATAACAGACCAGTTAAATCGGTTTTAGTACAGCCTGGCAGTAAAATGCATTAATAATTCCCCTATGAGAAGTGGCCACCCCACTACTCTACTGTCACTGATTTTGCCAGGTTTCGTGGTTGATCAACATCCGTTCCTTTCAAGACAGCAACATGATAGGCGAGCAGTTGCAGCGGCAAGGTATAGAGTATTGGTTGTAACAAACCTTCAATCTCGGGCATTACAATAGCGTCATCAATAAAATCTCTGGCCTGATTAACTCCTGCCTGGTCGCTGATTAAAATGACCTTAGCGCCACGCGAGGCAACCTCACGCAGATTGGAAAGAGATTTACCAAATAGTGGACCGGGGGGTGCGATCATGACAATGGGCATGAGTTCATCGACCAACGCAATCGGCCCGTGCTTAAGTTCTCCGGCTGCATAAGCCTCGGCCTGGATGTAGCTTATTTCTTTGAGCTTTAATGCTCCTTCCATTGCCAATGGAAATGCAATACCACGACCTAGATAAATCATGTGTTTAGCATGCTGCAATTTGCGCGCAATCCGACGAATGATCTGATCATCTTTTATAAACGACGACATCACATCAGGTAGTTTTAATATCTGCCCGATTAAATGCTTTTCTGTATCTGAATCGATTAACCGATTATCACGCGCAATAGCCAGGGTGAACATTAACAAAACAGCTAGCTGGGCTGTGAATGCCTTGGTTGATGCTACGCCAATTTCCGTTCCCGCCAGTGTTGGTAATAAACCATCACTTTCCTGCGCCATGCTGCTATTGGGCACATTGACAATTGATAAACTATTCTGCCCTGCTTTCCTGGCATATCTTAGTGCCGCCAGTGTATCGGCCGTTTCCCCCGATTGTGAGATAAAAAGAGCAGTTTCATCTCGACTCAGAGGTGCATTACGGTAGCGATACTCAGATGCAATGTCGAGATTGACTGGCAGCCCGGCAAAACCCTCCAGCCAGTATTTAGCAATCATCCCTGCATAGTAAGAAGTACCACAGGCGATGATGGAGATGCGTTGAAAAGTATCAAGCCTGAAAGGCATTGGCGGCAGTTTAATCTCATTTTTTGCGAGATTTAGATAGTGCGCTGCTGTCTGCTCAAAAACCTTCGGTTGTTGATGAATTTCCTTGAGCATATAATGACGATAACCCTGCTTGTCATTTTGATGGTCGCTGGCTTCAATGGTTTGGATCTTCCTTTCGACCAGGTCTCCGGGGTGCCAGCTGTGCTGCCCGCGAAGTGGCTCGCGCGTCCGGACGTGGACTGGGTGGTGGTGGAGGCCGACGGCTCCCGCATGCTCCCCGTGAAGGCGCCCGCCGAGCACGAACCCGTCGTCCCCGAAGAGACGAGTCTGTTCGTATCCGTCGTCGGCATCGACGCACTCGACGACTCGATCGAACGGGTGGCCCATCGCCCCGAG
>JBGUEB010000397.1:0-1969 GCA_041821565.1 Gammaproteobacteria bacterium
ATGTAAACCTGTTCCATGATGAATCTATGAACACAGTCCGTGATCAACTCAGGGGGAAGCTGGCAAACGAGTTCCCGCCCCAACGAAGCGTGGACAACCCGGTACTATGCAAGTGGTAACCGCTACTACAGTATTCTTAAATTTCACAGGTTATATATTTATTTAAACTATTAAATTCATTGATATAATTGAATTTACTAATTAAATAAATAATCCGATAATACTCCTTCCATTAGATTCAACCAATTTGAAAGGAGATTAATCATGTTAGAAAATCGAGAAGGCCGAAAGGTACCCCAGGTTGTGTTCCGCATGCGTCGTGATCATCAGTGGGTCGATCTGAGCAGCGATGAGGTATTCAAGGGCAAGACCATCGTTTTGTTTTCGTTGCCGGGCGCATTTACCCCGACATGCTCATCGACACATGTACCACGTTACAACCAGTTGGCGCCTGTTTTCAAAGCGCAGGGTATCGACGAGGTCATCTGCGTATCCGTAAATGACGCTTTTGTTATGAACGAGTGGGGTAATCAGCAGAAGGCCACCAATATCACTTTTATTCCGGATGGTAATGGAGATTTCAGCCGGGGCATGGGCATGCTGATATCGAAGCAAGACCTTGGTTTTGGCGATCGTTCGTGGCGCTATTCCATGCTGGTGAAGGATGGTGTGATTGAAAAAATGTTTATTGAGCCTGACTTACCGGGTGACCCGTTCGAAGTTTCGGATGCGGATACGATGCTGGATTTTTTAGCACCGCATGCTAGTAAACCCCTGGATGTCACCGTGCTTACCCGAGAAGGTTGCGAATACTGCGTGCGCGCCAAAGGTTTGTTACGCGATGCCGGTATCGATTTTGAAGAACTGGTTTTAAATCGTGATTATAGCGAAGCGACTATTCGAGCAGTATCAGGTAAGTCTACAGTGCCGCAGGTATTTATAAATGGAGACTATATCGGCGGTTCGGAAGATCTGGAACGGTATTTTAACAACAAGCAGGCAGCTTGATTATTATTAGTCAGTAAAACGCGGAGATATAGTTCTGGGTTATGGGGCCCCAAAACCGGGCCCCAGAATCACCTCCAGAATGCCTGATCACATATCCACCCCCAGGGTTAACATCAATTGATAATCGTCCTGTTTCGGCACGCTGCCGTCCGATCTGACCTGCGGATCTTTTGTCCGGTCCCAGATCAGCGAAACGTCGAAATCCAGGATCGAGGTTACCTCGGTCTCAAAGGTCGCGATGGCATGATGGGTATAGGTGCCGGATTCCTGATTGACGATGCTGAGGTTGTAACGGACATTAAAATCGACTGTTTTGGTTAAGGTAGTGTCGTAAAAAGTACTACCCACCAGTGCGGGAGTATCGACATCCTCTGAATCGCCAGGCACCACGCTGACGTATCGCGTCATCCGATAAGCCGGTCCACCCGATATGTCCCATGTCGTTTTCGGTGTATCGATGATGTGGTAACCAGCACCGACGCCAATGGTGGCGCGGGTGTCAATATTCTGAAAGGGGTCGCGATAGTATTCAGCGAAGATAGGGCGCCAGAAATATTCCCTGGCGGCAAAGATATCGTAAAAGGCATTCAATCGATGGTTGTTGACTGTCTCCACATCACGAGCTTTGGAAAAATTGCCCAGATAGTTGACTACAAATCGATTTTCAGGTGTGTGACGCCTGATATCAAATTTTAACGAATAATCGGTCTGCTCGGAGTTACCACTGGTGAAATTCAATCCAAGGCTGATCTTGGCTGTCCAGTTGTCCTGTTCCTTGTCTGCACCGGGTGTTATCGAAACCAGAAGGTTGCGGTCAAATTCTTCTACTCGACCAGTGCTGGTAACCAGGGAGATCTTTTCACCATCAATGGTGATGACGCCATCGAAAACCCTGAGACCTTCGGGTAGGTTGATACCCACTCGCATTACCCCATGGCCAAGCAGTTGTGCCACGTCACTC
>JBGUEB010000398.1:0-1927 GCA_041821565.1 Gammaproteobacteria bacterium
CCCTGTTTGCCGTTATTTTAGCAGTTGCCATCATAGGTTTTCATTACCTTGACGTTAACCTGTCGGTGATTGCCATTGAAATTTATCGGATTGCCGATACGCCGGTTTTACTGGCACTGCCGCTATTTACCTTTGCCGGCTATCTGCTTGGTGAAAGCCAGGCATCGACCCGGCTGGTTAATTTGACCCATCATTTACTCGGCTGGATGCCGGGCGGGCTCGCAATCGTAGCAATTTTTAGCTGTGCCTTGTTTACCGCTTTTACCGGTGCTTCGGGAGTTACTATTATCGCCCTCGGCGCCCTGCTCTACCCGGCATTAAAACAGGCCGGTTACAACGAAAACTTCAACCTTGGCTTACTCACCAGTTCGGGTAGCCTGGGTTTATTGTTCGCACCATCCCTGCCCCTGATTCTGTTTGGTGTCGTCGCCCAGCAAATGAATCTCGATCAGCCGGTTGGCATCGATCAATTATTTCTCGCCGGCATCTTTCCTGGCCTGTTGATGCTGATAATGCTGTCGATATACAGCATGATGCAACCGAGGCACGTGGTTAAACAAAAGGGTTTTGACTATAAAAAGGCCGTAGCCGCCCTGAATGCCGCAAAATGGGAAATACCATTACCGATCCTGGTCCTCGGTGGTATTTACGGGGGTTATTTCGCGGTCTCAGAGGCCGCGGCGGTGACCGCGTTTTATGTACTCGTCGTCGAAGTGCTGGTGATGCGCGAGATTTCGATTCGCAGGCTGCCCGAAATCATGCGCGACTCGATGGTCCTGGTCGGCGGCATCATGATCATCATCGGTGTATCCCTGGCCTCGACTAATTACATGATCGATGCAGAGATACCCACCCGTCTTTTCGAGCTGATTCAAAAGTATGTTGACGACAAGCTAACCTTTTTGATTTTGCTCAACCTGTTTTTACTGGCGCTCGGCATGATGCTCGATATCTTCTCGGCGATTGTCATTATCGTGCCGATTATTCTACCCATCGCCGTCGGCTATGGAATCCATCCCGTTCATCTCGGCATCGTCTTCCTCGCTAATATGCAACTGGGTTACTTCACCCCGCCGGTCGGGATGAATTTATTCATAGCCAGTTATCGATTTGAAAAGCCGGTAATGACGCTTTACCGGGCAACAATCCCGTTCTTTGTGATTCTTCTGGTCTCGGTATTAATTATTACTTATTGGCCAGCGCTCAGCCTGTACCTGATTACGCCGTAATCGAATTTTGCCTTTCCTCAAGTTAGATTGCCTCCTCAGCCATACTATTTACAAGTTACAGGCTGGAGTTTTTATGGCATTATCGCTACTGTTGATTCAGCACGTTAATTATCTTCATGAAAATATTTGTTTTGGTTGGTTTTCTGGTTTTAGCATTCGCTGGCTGTGCGAGCACACCTAACGACCCCTACGTACAAAAACTGCAATGGCTGGATGCCGCAGATCCTCAAAAGGATGCGCAGGAGGCCATCAAGAAAGGTGATCTTCGCCTGCTTGGGCTAGCTACCCGCAGCGTAAATATCCCGGGTGTCACCAAGGAGGAAACCCTGGCATATGAACAAAAATGTGGCGTTCAGCTCATCGAAGGCATTTCCGACGTGGTGCGTAGTGACGAACATTTAAGGCTGATGCAAAAGGCGCGCAGTTATGCATTGAGTTACAATGCAATAATCAAAACTAAATGCCAAATCTAAACAGGCTGGTTACGGTTAACTGGCCCCTGTCCACGGACTAGTCTCAGGCCAGTCATCAGGCTGAGCAGGAGTATCATCCATAGTCTGTCGAATGCACCGCCACCCCCGCCGCTCACCGGTTTCACGAACAGGTTCCACTGCCCCGCCCGATTCGATGCAAAGGCGATCCTCGAGCCGTCCGGGCTCCACAACGGAGACCTGTTCGAGCTTCCCTCAAAGGTGAGT
>JBGUEB010000399.1:0-1913 GCA_041821565.1 Gammaproteobacteria bacterium
AGCACCATTAAGACTATCGCCTACGGTACCACGAAATAAAAATCGAATGTAGCTCGAATCCGAGGACGAATCTGGCACAAATCGATAAATACCCTGTAATGTGTTCGGTGTGAATTCATATTGAGTCTCCTCCAGAGTTTCACGAACAACTGCATCGAGTATGCTTTCACCCGGCTCCAGATGCCCGGCAGGCTGGTTATACAAAACTTCGCCTTTCACCATTTCCTTCACCAGCAAGAATTTACCCTGCCGTTCGACCATGGCGGCAACCGTGGTATGCGGCTTCCAGATAGCGTCAGTCATTTTTGGGTCGATTTCCACCAGATCGCTAAACCCTGGGCATTTAATTTTATGTCCATTTCGAGTATATATTTTAATTTATCTTCGCTGAGACCCGCATCGGCTAACCTGTCAAATATCATATCGCGCATTTTCTCGAACAATTGCCGTTCTGAATCTGCATCCACGGGATTTACTGCCTCGCACAATGCGACATAGTCATCGATCCAGTGCTTGAGCCCGCTGGATCTCTTCACGGGATGATCAATTGCGCCAAAATGGGTTAAAAACACCTGTTCGGGTTGGTAACTCAGCAGCCGGTCGATAGTGTTTGTGAGTGCTTGCGGGTCAAACTGAACCGGTGAACTGGTCGGAATCAAACCCCAGGTGTGATGCTTGAGTGGCTTATAACAGAGACCAAAACTGTCTCCGCTAAAAACCCCCCGGCTTTGATCGTCGTAAATACAAAAATGATGGCGCGCGTGCCCGGGGGTATCAATAAACAATAGTTCCCGCTTATCCAGACTGTAGCGATCCAGGTCTGCGGCGATTTCAATGCGGGCCTCGTCTATGGGCCTGATATCACCGTATAATTTTCGAAACAGGGCCTCACCGTAGACGCCGATCGAACCCTCGATAAGTTTAGTGGGATCGATCATATGGCGTGCACCGCGCGGGTGAACAATCAACTGTGCCTGATCGAAAGCTTCCATCATGACACCGGCGCCACCCGCATGATCGAGGTGAATATGGGTAGGGATCACGTACTTGATCTGGCTGCGATGAATTTCAAGTTCCGTGAGTGTTGTTAAAACATTATCGAGGGAGTACTGAGTGCCGGTATCGACAATCGCTACCTCATCGCCTTGCCGCAATATATAAATCGACACCAGCTCATCTCGCATGTGAGCAGCGTCGACACAATAAATGCCGTCATTCAGGGAATGAAATACTGTCATTAGGCAGATTTAACGTGTTCCGCCAGGAGTAACCAGGTATCGATCACCGAATCGGGATTGAGTGACATGCTTTCGATGCCCTGATCCAGTAGCCACTCCGCCAGGTCGGGGTGGTCCGACGGACCCTGGCCGCATATGCCGACATACTTGCCGGCAGATTTACAGGCCTGGATAGCTTGCTGTAAAAGCTTTAACACCGCCGGATCGCGTTCATCAAAAGCCGAGGCCACAAGACCAGAATCGCGATCCAGTCCCAGGGTCAGTTGGGTTAAATCATTAGATCCTATCGAGAAGCCGTCGAAATACTCGAGGAATTCCTTGGCCAGGATTACGTTTGAGGGGAGTTCGCACATCATAATGACCTTAAGATCATCGACACCGCGTTCCAGGCCATTTTCTTTCAATACCGCGTGAACCGCCCGCGCCTCGTCGAGGGTGCGAACGAATGGGATCATAATTTCCAGGTTCTTTAAGCCCATGTTCTCGCGCACCTGCTTGATGGCTTTACATTCCAACTCGAAACAGGGTTTAAAATCCTCACTGATATAGCGTGATGCGCCCCGGTAGCCCAGCATTGGATTTTCCTCTTCGGGCTCGAAAATATCACCGCCAAGCAAATGCGCATACTCATTCGTTTTAAAATCGGATGTTCGTACGATCACCTTTTCCGGTGCG
>JBGUEB010000400.1:0-1864 GCA_041821565.1 Gammaproteobacteria bacterium
ATGGATGAAAAGAATGCCCGATAGATCCCCCTGTGTTTATATCCTCGCCAGCAAGCCCTACGGCACACTTTACATTGGTGTCACATCTGACCTGGTGAATCGCGTGTGGCAACACAGAAGTTCACTTTGCGAAGGGTTTACTAAGAGATACAAAATTCATAAGCTCGTCTGGTTTGAATTGCACGATCGCATGGATATAGCAATCGAACGTGAAAAGAGCCTGAAGAACTGGAAGCGTATCTGGAAGATCAAGCTCATTGAACAAAGTAATCCTGATTGGCAAGATTTGTATTTTGGGCTTTAGGTATGGTGACCCGCGACCGGTAAGGCTACCACCAGGATCGTAACAAACATCATGTGTGGGCTTAGATTTGAAATGGATACCGGCGGCTCTCGTCATGCCGGACTTGATCCGGTACCGGTATGACGATGGGGTTTGGAATCCAAAATGCATAAAATTGATCGTCATACCGGGCTTGACCCGGTATCCATTGCAATGAGGTTCCGGGGAATCCAGAAAACACGCGTATTTGGATACCGCAATAGCCAGGTGGCTGGCGAAACGTAAGGAGTCAGGTTTGTCGAAATAAGGAAAAATTTCCGGGCTTGTATCTACACCAGTACCTTCATCAATTCATCACGCCAGTCAGGACGGATGATGCCGAATGCCCGTTCAATTTTCGCACAGTTTAATTCTGAATTCAGTGGTCGTCGTGCCGGTGTTGGATAAGCACTGGTGGGAATCGGGTTGAGTTTTGGCACTCGCCTGTTATCAATCGATGAAGCCATTGCGAAGATTGATCGGGCGAACTCATATCTATTTGTCACGGGCTGATTGCCGTAGTGATAGGTTCCCCAGGGGACTGGTTTACCTTCGAGATATTGGTGAGCGATTAAAATAAGCGTTTCTGCAATACTGCTTGCGGAAGTCGGGCAACCCCGTTGATCGGAAACGATATTCAATTCATCCCGGTCTTTTCCCAGCCGTAACATGGCCTTCACAAAATTATCCCCGTTCGAAGAAAACACCCAGCTAGTTCGCAGGTTAATATGTTCGGGTAATAGCTCACGTAAAATTATCTCACCATCGGCTTTGCTCTGGGAATAAACACCCAGCGGTGCTATGGGGTCATCCTCGGTATAAGCGGATTCCTTTTCACCATCGAACACAAAATCGGTCGATATATGCAGTAACGGAATTGATTTTTCACTACAGGCTTCTGCGAGATACCGGACCCCATCGCGGTTTATCGCAAACGCCCGTTTGGGTTCTTCTTCAGCTTTATCGACCGCGGTATAGGCGGCTGCATTGATGATTATATCGGGTTGGTGGGCGTGGACTGCTTCCTCGACCAAATGTTTATGGCTGATATCGAGATCGCCTCGCGTCAAGGCGATTATTTCACAGGGCGTGGTGATCTGTGCGAGTTCCTGTCCGACCTGCCCTCCGGCGCCGGTAATCAGTATTTTGCCGTTCACTTAGCTAAAGTACTCCGCACCGGCGAATGCTGCGCCCTGCTTGTCCTTGGCAGAGACCTGGATTTCGAGACCTGCCGCAGGCCAGTCGATTGCCAGCTGCGGGTCGTCCCATTTAATGCAACGTTCGTGTTCGGGTGCGTAAAAATCGGTTGTTTTATAGAGAAACTCGGCGGTTTCTGACAATACCAGGAAGCCGTGGGCGAAACCCTCGGGTACCCACACTTGTCTGAAATTTTGCGCCGACAGCGTGATACCTTCCCATTGCCCAAAGGTCGATGAGGATTGCCGTAGGTCGACTACGACATCGTATACCTCGCCTTCGACGACCCGTACCAGTTTTCCCTGTGCCTGCTTAACCTGGTAATGCAGGCCTCGCAGCACGCCC
>JBGUEB010000401.1:0-1863 GCA_041821565.1 Gammaproteobacteria bacterium
ATCGTAACACGCCAAATCCTGCTACATCACCGATTGCTTACAATATTTCGTTCTGTTAAGGGGACAACACTGATTCGGGTTATATCTTTTCCGGACTGGATATACACTGCATATAAGCCTGTTCCAGGGTATCGGCCCTGAAGTTTTGCAGACAGTGGGCGGGGGTTCCAACAAACTTCATTTCGCCTTCATGCAATATACCAAACTGATCGCATATCTCTTCAGCGTCGGCAAGCATGTGGGTGCTATAGAGAATGGTTTGTTTTTTGTGCCTTTCTTCGATTAACAGGTTCTTGAAGTGAAACCGGGCCCTCGGGTCCAGACCACTGAGCGGTTCATCGAGGATTAGTAGTTTTCTATCGAGAATAAAACAACTCACCAGCCCCAGTTTTTGCACCATGCCCTTGGAATAACTACCGATTTTTGATTTCAGGCGATCGACCGGGAAATCCAGTTTTTCGGCCAGTTCCTGGGCCCGGTTTTTATGGAGTTTATTCCGGTAAATCGAACTCACAAATTCAAGATACTGCCAACCGCTAACACCTTTCTTGACGTCAAATTTCTCCGGTAAATAAGCCAGTTGATTGCGGCAGTCGGTGGCGCGATTGTGCTGCCCGAAAATTTTAATTTCACTGCCGACCGCGGGTCGTATCAGGTCGAGGATCAGCTTGATCAGGGTCGACTTGCCGGCACCGTTAATGCCGGCGATGGCGAAATAGCTTTGGTCGGGTATTTCGAGGTCCAGACCGCGCAGGATATCGATTCCCGATATCGAATAGGAAAGATTGCGGAGTGAAATTGCCGTGGTCGTCATGCCTGTTACTTATATCATAAAGCTTGTATACAACAAAAAGGCCTGCAATGCAGGCCTTTGAGTTTGAACAGATGCATAGACTTACAGGCGAAAGGCCATGTGGTAACTGTTTGAGTCACTGTAACCAGCAGAGGCTGGCGGTGTCACATCGGTCATGGCAGTACCAACGATGCCTGATCTGACCCTGCCCGTATTTTGAACCCCGTCGTCCAGGCGTCCGTCAAGAATCCTTGATATGCCGCCATCGATACCACCAAAAATAGTAATCTGGCCGACCATCTGGAGCGAACCGTCCTGGATACCGATCTGGCCACCGAAGGAATTGGTTGGCCTCTTTCCTTCGAGGGCACCGCCAGCAATCAGGCCTGCTGCCCTTAAATGAGCAAAGAACTTACCTGTCTCATCAGCACCCAGGGCGGTGCCATCGGTCCAGGTACCTGAGGCGGTTACGGGATCATCCCAATCATCACCAGCGCCAATTGCGCCATCACCGTCACCACTGGCGCCAACTCCTGTATACACGGTAAAACGACCCGTCGCCCCATCATCATCACCGGGCAGCTGCAAATAGCGGTCCTGGTAAGAATAGAGCGCGGCCAGTATGCCTGCGTTATCACTTTCCACGCGTTTCAGTTTCGCATTGGTGATCATTTCCTGTCCTTTCAGCACGCCGCCGATTAGCAGTCCAACGATTACCAGCACGATTGCGATTTCAACCAGGGTGAAACCCGTCTGTCTCTTGTTTAACATATCTATACTCCAAAATTTGCGGTTAATTGGTTTAGGATTATTTCCTTAAGGACTAATGAAGCATATACCGTGCCAAAAACTATAACCAATTGATTTATATAAATATTTAGTTTATAACCATCGTTTCATTTACGATATTGTCACTATTCGGACAACTTTTGTTGGAAATACAACAGTTTTTCCTGAAGAAACAGCTTTTCATCCGGATCACTCACAGCATCACTTTTCAGCAAGCCGCCGATGATCGCTATCGCGGTTTCGTACTCATTCAGATCACCCAGCAAGATCAAATGTATATC
>JBGUEB010000402.1:0-1858 GCA_041821565.1 Gammaproteobacteria bacterium
ATGCAGGCCGCTAGAAATCTGCAAATGACTCAGGCCGGATAAAACCTCGACAATCTGGCGTTTACACCGCTCGCGTTCGTTCGAAAGCCATTCCTGGCTGGCGGCGTCGCGAATAATAATGCCTTCGAGAAATTCTCCCTGGTAGAGTGAAGCCGCCGCGGATAGATTATTGATATCGGTCTGGGCTGCGAGCGCATCAAACTCGAGGGCATCCACTTGAATCAGGTCCGGGTTGATTCGAACCGTGGTTCTCTCGATCTCTAATAGCTGCGGGCTGCTCGCATCCAGGGGCTTCTTAATCGCGCTTAGCGCCTGGCGCAGTGAATTCCTCGCCTGTTCTTCGCTTCGATCACTCCATAGCAGGTTGATCAGACGTTCGCGTGGGTGACGGATCCCGGGTGCGAGCGCCAGGTAGGCTAAAAGCACTTCGGATTTTCGTGTCGACAGCGTTAATAATGAATTTGTCGCAGTCCGACACTCCATTTGGCCGAGCAATTTAAGCTTCAAAACCGACAAACCCACTCCAATATAGATTTAATTGAATTTATTTCAATTTTATTTCTAAAATAATTATTTAGATATCAGTAACTTATAAAATTTAATGATTTTTTAATGATTATTTTGTTGGATTTAATGCATTTCAGCAAGGAATTTATTGGCTGCCTACGAAACTACTGCCATCGAAAACAAAAACCACGGCAGAGAGGCACTAAAATGAGAAAAGTAAGAACTTCAAGAATCAGCAACAGCAGCCCGGCACTCATGTTCAGCAGAGGAGTAGAGCAAATAGTCAGCGATCATATGACACATACGCCACGTTTCGAGGATCAGGAATTAAAATCCATGCAACGTTCACCTGAAAAACAGGCGCATAAAGGTAACTTGTTCAGCGTCCTTTTACAGCAGCTTTTCTGGCAAAAATGCTGATAGTTAGCCCCGGCATTCACTATCGTTAGTGAGCAGACCATAGCTTAAATCAGACGGTTTAATTACCGCCTGATTTAAGCTATGGATCAACTAAATTTACCAACTGGCAGTTTACTGTGGATTCTCGCCATCGCAACTTTACTGTTGCACCCAGACCAGAGAACCGTTTTAATCCCGAGGTAGTTATTGAATTACTAAAATGGTTACGGAGGGGTTATGACACTAAAAGTGTTAATCGTAGGGGCGGGTAGCGGCAACAGTGCTTCCTTTGCCCGGGTTTTGGCCAGGCAGGGCGCGCAAGTAGCTCTCGCCGCACGGAATATTGACAAGCTTGCAGATTTGAAAAACGAAATCGGTGGTTATGCAATTAGCTGTGATGCGACCGAGGCTGATCATGTGGCCAATCTGTTTTTACAGACCGATGAGTTAATTGGTACGCCCGATGTTGTGCTTTACAACGCCAGTGCCTACGTCGCAGGGCCGATTGCCGAGCTTGATCCACCGGCGGTTCTGCAGTCTCTAATGCTAACCGGGTACGGTGGGTTTCTGGTCGCACAGCAAGCGGCAAAACGTATGCAGGCTGCCGGGGGCGGGGCGATTTTTTTTACCGGCGCTACAGCCAGCATCAAGGGATTTCCTCAATTTGCGCCTTTTGCGATGGGTAAGTTCGCTTTACGTGGCTTGACTCAAAGCCTGGCACGCGAACTGGGTCCATTAAATATTCATGTCGCCCACTTTATCATCGATGGTTCTATCGCCTCTCCCGGTAGAAATTTGAACGAAGATAATCCGTCGACAAATATTGATGACGCGATGCTGGAACCGGATGCGATAGCCGAAACTTACTTATCGGTACTGAATCAACACCGCAGTGCCTGGAGTCAGGAGGTAGATTTGCGTCCCTGGAAGGAATCTTTTTAGGATCAATGGG
>JBGUEB010000403.1:0-1838 GCA_041821565.1 Gammaproteobacteria bacterium
GAATCACTTTTTGACTAGAATCGCCAGTTATCGTTCCCCGTTGGAGATAGCCGCAAAGACGATGCCCGTAGAGTAATGTGTTTTGGAAAAATTCTGAAAATCAGGCGCGTTCGAATCCACGTGCCACTTCCCAGTCGGTAACACGTCGGTCGTACTCGAATTGCTCGTACTCGGCAGCGTGTACGTAGTGATCGATCACATCGTCACCAAAGGCAGCACGCAACATGGTCGATCCATTCAATGCGGTGGCGGCATCGCGCAGGGTTTTTGGGATCTCGCGTTCCGACTCTCCCGTGTAAGCATTACCTTCGAAGGCATCTTCCAGTTCCATTTTATTTTCGATACCGTCGAGACCGGCAGCGAGTAGTGCCGCAGCCGCGAGATGCGCATTCAAATCCCCGCCGCCGACCCGACATTCGACTCGAATTGCCTTGCTGTTTTCTCCACAAAGCCGATATCCGGCGGTGCGATTGTCAAGGCTCCAGATGGCATTCGTCGGTGCGAAAGTACCCTCGGCAAAGCGCTTGTATGAATTGATATAGGGTGCCAGAAAATAAGTGATCTCGCCAGCGTGGCTGAGCAAGCCAGCCAGGTAATGGCGCATGGTTGCCGACATTCCGTGTGGCGAATCTGGATCATAAAACAGTGAATGCTTGCCATCGGTGCTCCACAGAGACTGATGCACATGCGAAGAGTTACCCGCATGGGAGTATGACCACTTGGCCATAAAGGTTAATGCCCTGCCCTTGCTCCAGGCAATTTCCTTACAGGCATTTTTGATTATTGCGTGATGGTCGGCCGTGGTCAGGGCCTCGTCATACAGCACATTGATTTCTTCCTGGCCCGAGCTAGCCTCGCCCTTGGAGCATTCGACCGTCATACCGGCGCCCTGTAAACCATTACGAATCGCGCGCATCACGTCTTCTTCTTTAGTGGTCTGGAAAATATGGTAATCCTCGTTGTAAGCGCTGATGGTTTTCAGGTCGCGATAAGCCTTTTCCTGTGAAGATTCATAACTATCTTCAAACAGGAAAAATTCCAGTTCGGTGGCCATCATCGCTTTCATACCAAGCGCGTCGATTCGTGCCACCTGTTTTTTCAAAATCGCCCGCGGTGAATGCGACACATCTTCGTGGGTGTGATGATCCAGCACGTCGCACAACACCAGTGCGGTACCTTCCAGCCAGGGCGTGCGGCGCAGGGTCGACATATCCGGTTTCATTACATAGTCGCCATAACCGGCTTCCCAACTGGTAGATTTGTAACCCGCGACAGTCTCCATTTCCAGATCGGTCGCCAGTAAATAATTGCAACTGTGGGTCTCCTCCCAGGCGTTATCAACAAAAAACTGTGCATGGAACCGCTTACCCATCAAACGACCCTGCATGTCAATCTGGCAGACAAGTACGGTATCAATTGTGCCGGTGAGCACTTCTTTTTTTAATTCTTCGAGTGTGAGCATACCTGTCATTTGAATAGCCTGTGTTTGTGTTGATCCAGGAAACCTCTGCTTAATTCCGAGTCTTTCAGATGGCCCTTAATAACGAGTCAGATCGCCATCCTTGAGCAAAATTATTGACAGTTGATGTCATTTAGCCAAAGGTGGTTGCTTCAAGATAAACCTACAATAACAAACCATCCTGCGGATTACCAAGGTGTTTCGGCCAGAATAAATTTCAATAGTTCCGCCTTAAGTATGACCAAATAGAATCTTTCAGGAGTGGGTCTAATAACCTTGGAGTGGAATTGCAGTTTTGCTTATTGTCAGGTTTACTTACCAGCTTAAACAAATATCTATGTAGACTCATGTCTGACAGGAGGGGAAATGTCAAGTAAAC
>JBGUEB010000404.1:0-1821 GCA_041821565.1 Gammaproteobacteria bacterium
AAATAGTAATTATTCAGCCTCTTCCAGCGATCATCTTCATTGGGTATCGCACCTAGCATAGTGGCGTTAGAGTCCCTGAAGTCAAGGTGAGCACCGGGCCTTCCGGGTTCACTTAAAGACTGCTGACGCGATTCAGGCAGTCGAACATTCCACTGCTGCTGGTATAAAGCGTAATCGGGCTCATGATTAATACGAAACATCGGGTTTCTACCTTGAATTGGCTTACCAGGCAGATCCGTATTGTAGAACATCACATCATGTGGGTTGACCAGATTTACCGCCAGAAACCACGGCTGCCCCTCTTTTCGCAATTGTTCGCCTTTACCACGTAACCAGCTTCTGCTCATGGATGAGATGACGCTATCGTGTAAATAGCCCCCCTCGGTATGCCCGATGATGTCACCGATTCCCATGTAATCGGAAAAACCGTACTCTTCCATCTCATCGGTCAACAATTTTTTAGGGTTATGCAAGTCGTTGGTCGTTTCAAAATCCTCCGTCAGATGCCATTTACCTTTATAGGCGGTGTAATAGCCTTGCTTGCGTAGCAAATCCCCGATCGTATCAATTTCCGTTGACATGCTGCCGGACCAGGGAAAGTTGGTGTTATCAAACATGCCATTATTCTGAATATGCTGGCCGGTATAGAGAACTGCTCTGGACGGTGTGCAGACGCAGGATGCTATCTGGTGGTTTTCAAATGTCACACCCTGTTTCGCCAGACGCTCATGCCCTGGTAAGCGATAGCCTGGAGGCAGTTCATTCGCTTCCAGGTATCTCTCCTGATCCGTTACGATCATAAGAATATTGTAGGGGCCGTTGTGAGACTTTTTGGGGTTACTTTTAGTTCCTGCTTGTGTAGCAGAAGCAATGACACTGCCGGTAACGCCAGCACTTAAAGCTGCCAGTCCGGTTGTTTTAAGAAAATCACGGCGGGAAAAACCGGTTTTATTGTCATGACTCATTATTCGACCCTCATCATTGCTTTTTTGTGTAGGAAGCTCTTATGTGTAAACTGAACGGTTCTGAAAAGTTATCCGCGCCATCAATACCAACCTGCCTGTCCATGATGGCGTGGACACGGTCATAATCGTAGCCGGCGATATTGATTTCGAGCCCTTCTGCCTCGCCTGCCTTGCCTTCCCCACCAGACAAAACACCCAGCACGCCTGCAGCAGCTCCCGCACCGGTGAGTTTCAGCATTTCACGACGGTTTAATATGACCAATTACTCAGCTGCCTTCCGAGCCGTGTGATAGTACTCCAGCAATGCCTTTGTCTCTGGCCGAAGATTGGCAATGCCTTCATAGGGTTCGGCGCGTGTTTCATTACGATCCGGGAACTTTTTCTTCAATGCCATGTGGCGCTCCCGCATATCCGGGAAGTACGCGACCGACCACATACCTGTGGCTAACAGAGGTTTGGTTTCCTTAAGGTCTCTGTATAAATCGAACACTGGCAACGCAAACCCGGGCGATCCTGGCGCTGGCCAGTGTGCTTTGAACTGTTCTTTGATCGTCGCTTGAAGGTGAGGGCCCTCGTAGACATGATGATAGTCACGACGTCCATACTCATCGCCGTTCAAAAGTAACGAAGTCTGGTTTACGCCATCAATTACCCGATCCCGGGGGATGTGCTGGTCTGCTTGCGCAATGGTTGCCAGTGTCGTGTACCAGTCACCGGCATACACTATATCTCCGGCAAAGGTGTCGGCCTGGATGACATTGGGCCAGCGTACATAGGCATTCACCCGGATGCCGCCTTCCAGTGTGTCCCCCTTGAAACCGCGGAAGACCATTTGTGAGTAGCCGGACTCCGGCAT
>JBGUEB010000405.1:0-1808 GCA_041821565.1 Gammaproteobacteria bacterium
CAATGGCTCTAAAATCATATGAATAGCAAATGTTGCTAAAGCGATATAAGCACCTTTGAGCCGAAGACATGGTATGCACACCCGACGGAAAAGCCGTGGCTGATAAGCCGTCGAGACGGGGGCGCGCGCCGGTTCCGCCGGAGTTGAACATTAATATCTGTGACTGGCGCAAGGTTTCACCCGCTGCTGCTTCGGCGCCTTCTAGCGGTACGGCACCGAGTTGCACATTCCATAATGCACTCGATCCCTCCGCGGGTACGGTATCCGGCAGCATCTTGTGCAGGGCCCCGAGCACAACATCGGGTAAAAATTGTCCCAATACATGACGTACCGCCACGGGCGCGGGATGGATTGCATTGAGTATGCAATTGACTGGAGCTTTCACCTTGAATGGCTCGAGCGACGCGTGATTATTTGGAATCGATGGCGCCAGCGTACACTTGAGTGCATAGCAGGCGTATGCCGTGGTGTAGACCAGTGGTACATTAATGCCCCGGCGGCTCAAGCCAGAAGTACCCTCAAAATCGGCAAGCACCTGGCCCTCGGAGACATCGAGCCGTACCTTCATATGTACCGGACTGTCATAACCATCGACGGTCAGATCATTATGGTATGAACCCGCGGGCAGTTCTTTTAACCGATCCAGCGTCGCGCGCAAACTATTACTGAAAATGAAGTCACGCAATTCGTTCAAATTGTCGAGATTGAACTCATCCATCATATCCATCAAACGTCGGTGGCCAATATCATTACAGGATGATAACGAGTAGAGGTCGCCAATGACCTGGTCGGCTTCACGAACATTGTGACGCAGGATATTGATCAGGCGCATATCCACCTCGCCACGCTCGGCAAATTTCATGATTGGAATGTAAATTCCTTCTTCGTAGACCTCGTTCGCGTCCGGGCCAAAGCCACGTCCACCGACATCGACGACATGTGCAGTACAGGCAAAATAACCCACCAGCTTGCCATTCCTAAAAGAAGGGTTAACGAAGGTGAAATCATGCAAATGACCGGTGCCCTTCCAGGGATCGTTGGTGAGATAGGAATCGCCTTCAAAAATATTATCGATACCGATATCCGTAATAAAGTGCCCGACCGCTTCGGCCATCGCATTCACATGCCCCGGGGTGCCGGTCACCGCCTGCGCGATCATCAGGCCGTTTTCGTCAAATACACCTGCAGAGAGGTCTCCGGCTTCACGCACCGAGGTAGAAAATGCGGTGCGCAGCAGCGTTAACGCCTGCTCTTCGACCACCGAGATAAGTCGATTCCACATCACCTGCATGTGTACACTAGACAATCCAGTTGCCATGTTTTCAGTCTCCTCTCGATTTACGTTGAACCAGCAAACAGCGATCGCTTTGCATAATCGCTTCAAATGCAGAGGTAACAATCGTCGTGGTTTCGTTTTCGACGATTATTGCCGGGCCACTCACCTGGTTACCGGCAACCAGCAGGTCTCGATCAAACAGACCAGCCTCGACCATGGTTTGTCCGCGTGCGTCAAAAATAGCGCGCATTGATTCGGGTTTTACCTGTTCTGTTTTGGATAATCGGGTAACCGGCAGCACATCTGCGAGTGGAGAGCTTGCCTGCACAGACCAGTTCATGATTTCGATATCCAGTCCTTCCAGCGCGCGGCCAAACAAACGAATATATTCATCCTCGAACAAACGCCGAATCTCCTTTCTGTCATGCGCTCCAAACTCACGGTTCGGTAACCTGACGACTATTTCCCAACCCTGTCCGGCATAACGCATATAAGCCTTGATTTCGCGTTTGAGCTCACCATCGGGTGTACC
>JBGUEB010000406.1:0-1772 GCA_041821565.1 Gammaproteobacteria bacterium
GTCGGCAAATCTCAAAGTTCAAATATTCACACGTTATTACCAGGTACTTTCCGCTAAGCAGTCATTCGATTTAGGGATACGGGCGGCGGCTTCCGGCACTAACCGGCCGTTGTGTTAGGCGTGATTAATTCCTCTATCAGCCGAACCCGTCCGGTTGCCCGAGAGCCGGGCGCCGCCGCAGGCTGGGTTGTTCAGTTGACACTCCGGAAACCTACCACTCTGCACAAGTGGCTGCGACTCTGACGGAAGTGGCAGGGCATCGGTTGGCCTGACGACCGGAATTGGCTAGAAAGTGTCGAAATTGGGGGGGATTTTTCGGCAAGGACACCAAATTCAGCAAAATTCAGTGGAGACAGCGAGATCGATACCCGTGTGAACGACTGTCCAGTACTATTGGTTTTTAGGAAAAGAGTCGTTTATTCTTTTTATACTTACCTGGTCAATGAGACTTGTCATGACAAATCACGAAAACCCGTTTCAGAAAAAAAAATGTGAAGAATTCGAGAAATTACATCAGCAAAAAGGTGCCTTCCTGATTCCCAATCCCTGGGATATGGGTTCCGCGAGAATACTGCAGGGCCTGGGCTTTAAAGCGCTGGCGACCACAAGTGCCGGACTTGCCTATACGCTGGGCAGGGCTGATGGTGAAGTAACGCTGGATGAAAAACTTGCCCATTGCACCAGCCTTGCCGAAAACACGCAGATCCCGATTAACGTGGATTTTGAAAACGGTTTTGCAGACGCGCCGGAAGAAATCGCCAACAACGTTTTGAAATTGATAGCAACGGGTGTCGCAGGATGTTCCGTGGAAGATTTCAGCCGCGACGACCTACAGCTCTACGATTTCAACCTGGCGGTGGAACGGGTGCAGGCGGCCGTTGAAGTTGTTAACAATCTGGATATGCCGTTCCAGCTCACGGCGCGTGCCGAGAATCTGCTCCGTGGCGTAAAGGATATTGACGACACGATCAAGAGACTGCAGGCCTTTGAAGCGGCTGGTGCAAACGTACTCTACGCACCCGGCATCAATTCTCTCGAACAGCTACGGCAGGTGACGTCAGAACTCAATCGTCCGTTTAATGTACTGGCACCCTTCTTTCGCGGGGTCACAGTGGATGAGTTTTCCGAGGCTGGCGCCCAACGAATCAGTGTTGGTGCGGCCTTAAATCGGGTTTCAATTAGTCCGTTGTTAAACGCCGGTAAGGAAATGCTCTCACAGGGTACTTTCAGCTGGACCGGAGAAATGGCATCTGGCATTGAAGTGGAGGGGTTGATGGGAGGTCAGTAAACACGACATCCGAATCTATTTTGCGGGCCGAATTTCCCAGCAGCGATGCACATGTTTACGCAGAGTCCGCTCAGGGCACTAAGTTGCCGTTGATCTATCGAATCTGAGCGGCTGCTTGAGGGTTTGCGTCTGGCGAGATTAGCGGACAACGATCGATTAAATTATAATTGCCTCCTTAACAAAAGGGAGTAACTATGAATGTCCAGCTAAGAGCCTCAGTCGTTATTGCTACTATTATATTAGCCATTCAAGCATGTGCACCCAGTGAAAGTCTTCAGGTGAAGTCATCTCGCGACGCTTTGCCCGAAGATTGCGAGGTCATGGTTTATACTCCGGGCCAGGATAAGCCTGAAAACTATGATTTATTAGCGACGATAAAATTCGGTGATACCGGATTATCGGTGTCATGCGGAGAAGACACTATTAGAGAAGCAATGCGTGTAGAAGCTTGCAAGATTGGAGCAAATGGGATCATTATCACCTG
>JBGUEB010000407.1:0-1771 GCA_041821565.1 Gammaproteobacteria bacterium
GCCAGTTCGACACTATCGAACCGAATATGCGCATCGCCATTTTCATGCCAGACGAACATTTGATCATAATCACAAACCCGTGCTGCATCGAGTTCTGCCCAGACCCCGAGACGGGTCAAAATTCGCCGGGACTCCGGGCTAATCGCAGACACCCGCTCATCATAATGGTGTTTCCCTGTCGCCGATCCATAATTGATCCTGGCTGGTTCGATTAATGCCACGCGAAATCCGCTGCCCGCGAGAGAAAGCGCTGTACAGGCGCCAACCATACCGGCGCCAGCGACGATAACATCAAATTTTTCACCCATTACATGCGACCCCGCAGCATTGGGTTTCCACCGTAGCTAAATCCCATGCCCGACATCGCTACCCCGGTCTTTAACGACGGCACAATATCGAGCAAGGCAAGAGCCCCGGCGCGGAGTTTTTTTAATACTGGCAGGTCATTTGAAAACAGGGTAACCATGCCATCACCGAGGCGGGCAACCTGTCGTTGCTCTACAACTCGCGAAGATTCATAGTCATCGAGTAATTGCCTGATCGCTAGCTCATCAAGTGACTGAATTCGCTGATTCCTGAATAACTGGCTCAGGCTGGCAACATCACGCAAGGCCAGGTTGAGACCCTGACCAGCGACAGGATGCAGGGTGTTTGCCGCATTACCCAGCAATACACATCTGTTTTTAATCAGTCCCAGAGCCTCGGTTCTGTGCAATGGAAAACAAAATCTCGGGCTGACCTTTTCTAAAAAACCCAGGCGGTAACCAAAACACTGCTGTAGCGAAGCGAGAAATTGCCCATCGTCCAGCTGCACAAGTTCACTACTGATAGCGGGATAATGGGTCCAGACACAGGCGTATCGACTGCCGCCAAGAGGCAGCATCGCCAGCGGTCCACTGTTAGTAAAGCGCTCGTAGGCAACCCCCGGTGTAGGCTGCGAAACCTCGACATTGGCTATGATCGCAGCCTGCGCATAATTTATATTTCGATGTTCGATGCCGAGACTGGATCTAGCTTTGGACTGCGTGCCATCGGCCACTAAAACCAGGTTGGCTTTCAGCTCCCGCATTTTGTCCTCGCTACGATAATGCAATTTTACGCAATCGCTAAACTCGGCTGACTCGAAACTTGCGCCCCTGTTGAGGCTAATCCCTTTTGAAGCTTCGATCCGATCGAGCAACAGTTTGTCCAGTACCTGGCTCTCGACCACATAGCCCATTGCCTCAAGCTCATAGTCAGAGGCCTGTAACCTCGTCACTCCCCATTCACCATGGCTTGATATATGAATAGTTTTTATCGGCGAGGCCTGCGTTTTAATTTCCTGCCATAAACCGAGGGCCCTGAATATCTGAACGCTGGCGTAGGATAGCGCGATCGAGCGCGCATTCAGCCCGGCTGGCTGTTTTTGCTGTAAAGTACCTGATTCGAGGATGCTGATATGGCGATCTGGCTGCTGCAGGGCCAGTGCAGCGCTCAACCCAACGAGACCGCCACCAATGACGACGATATCCGCATTAGCTGACATATCCAGTCACCCCGCTATCAACAAAAAATCGGATTCCATTCGAGCGAAATGCCAGTGAATTCGATTCTTGCCAGCACTTCCCCGGTACCGGGGCTTCGCACAGGCAATAAATTTTTTAGGGAACCTCTGATTAATTCTGAGTGAATCGAGTTGCGAATCAAAATGCCGGAGCGCCGGACCGTTCAGTTCAAGGCGTGGAACGCAAGTAAGACCCAAAGCACTCGCTGCGCTCATGGGGCCAACTTT
>JBGUEB010000408.1:0-1627 GCA_041821565.1 Gammaproteobacteria bacterium
GTATGCAAGTAATGCAGGAGCATTTACTTGCCCTCCCTTCATGCAACATTCAGGCTAGTATAGATTGACGAGCCAGTTTATGAGTTGGCGGCCGGCCGCAACAATTGAAAACCTGCAGCACAGGGCGCGAATCTATTCTGCGGTCAGGACTTTTTTTGCGGATCGTGATGTTCTCGAAGTAGAAACTCCGCTGCTATCCGAAACCACAAATCCCGATCCCCAGGTCGCATCGATGCTGGCCCATAATCAGGGGCAGACACTGTACTTGCAGACTTCTCCCGAATTTGCGATGAAGCGCCTGCTGGCTGCGGGCTACGGTTCCATCTATCAGATTTGCCGGGCATTTCGCGAAGGCGAAAAAGGCCGGCGACATCACCCGGAATTCACCTTGCTGGAATGGTATCGAATCGGATTCGACTACCAGGCGTTGATGGATGAAATGGAACAGTTGATCGATGAACTCAGTGGCAGGAATAATGTTTATCGACGCATGAGTTACCGGGGGTTGTTAATAGAGTACGCGGGCATCGATTTTCTGAATATCGGACTAGCGGATTTACGCGCAGCCTGCAGCGAGCTGGTAAGCGGAACCAATGCCAGAGAACTGGATTTTGACCAGTGCCTGGATTTATTAATAAGCCTGGTGATTTCACCACAGTTGGAAGGCTATTTGTTTGTTTATGATTACCCGATTTCGCAGGCTGCGCTAGCGCGGGCGAGCAGCGATAATCCGTTGTTAGCAGAGCGGTTCGAGCTATTTTATAACGACCTCGAACTGGCTAATGGATTTTCTGAACTGACCGATGCAGGGCTACAACGTAGCCGGTTTGAAAAGGACAACAGGTTGCGGGCATCGAAAGGTTTGCCAGAGTACCCGCTCGATGATGCCTTACTCGCTGCGCTAGAATCGGGAATGCCCGATTGTGCCGGGGTTGCACTCGGCCTCGATCGTTTGCTAATGGTTTTACTCGGGCTGGATGCTATCGACAAGACCCTGAGCTTCACCAGTTAGGATTTTACAGGCGCGGCAGGTGATTTTGATATCGGAAAGTGGCCAATTAATTCGCCCATTTTTACTTTTTGGCCGTTACAAATTTTTTGCATCCATTCGACCCTGGCGTCAGTCAGCAAGATAACCGTCGAACCCATATTAAATCGACCAATTTCATCGCCTTTTGCATATTGCTTGCGTGTTTTCCGATAATCAAATGCAGAAATCTTCTTGCCTTTAGGTGGTGTCACTACTCCGGCCCAAACGGTCTCGATTGCGGCGACATTGATTGCTCCCACCAGAACCATTGCCATAGGTCCAGCCGTTGTCGAAAACAGGCATACAACGCGCTCGTTTCTGGCGAAAAGCCGGGGTACTGTATTTACGGTCCAGGGCGCAACACTGAATAGCCTGCCTGGAATATGGAGCATATTACGCAGGACTCCGTCGACGGGTATATGGATTCGGTGATAGTTGTAAGGTGCCAGGTAGATAGTCGCAAACCGGCCATTTTCGAACAACGCAGCCATGGATTCATCTCCACCGAGTAATTCGAGAGCCGTGTACTGGTGACCCTTGGCCTGAAAAATACCTTGTCCCTCTATTTCGCCTGCCTCTGATACCGTACCATCCACC
>JBGUEB010000409.1:0-1592 GCA_041821565.1 Gammaproteobacteria bacterium
TGGTGTGCCAGTGCTGATTTTGTCAGGCGGCGAGCCGCTATTGCATCCGCATATTTTTGAAATATCGAGGCGCGCTAAAGACATGGGCTTTTATGTCGGATTGTCGAGTAACGGCACATTGATTACACAGGACAATATCGACGATATTATAAGCATTGGATACGATTACGTGGGTGTCAGCCTCGATGGGATGTCTGAAATACACGATCGCTTCCGCCGTAAGCAGGGTGCCTTCGACGAGTCCATGCAGGGTATCCGGCTGTGTCGTGATGCGGGTATTAAGGTCGGCCTGCGTTTTACCCTGACGCAGGATAATGCCACTGATTTGCCCGATTTATTGCAGTTAATGGAAGACGAGGATATCGACAAGTTTTACCTGTCACATCTGAATTATGCGGGCCGGGGTAATCGCAATCGTACCAGCGACCTGCACTATCAAATGACACGCGAGGCAATGGATTTATTGTTCAGGACTTGCTGGCAAGATGTCGAGGCAGGTCGCAAGCGCGAGTTTGTAACCGGCAACAACGATGCTGACGGGGTTTATCTGATGCACTGGGCGCGCCGTCATTTACCCGCGCATGTCGATGCCTTGCACAAACAGTTACTGCGATGGGGTGGCAATGCCTCCGGCGTTAATATTGCCAATATTGATAACCTCGGTGAAGTACATCCCGATACCATGTGGTGGGATTACAGCATAGGCAGTGTTAAACAACGGCCATTTTCCGAGATATGGCAGGATATCTCGAACCCGTTAATGGCTGGTTTAAAAGCCAGCCAGCGCCCGCTCGAGGGTCGCTGTGCAGAGTGTAAGCACCTGGCAATCTGTGGTGGTAATTCACGAACCCGTGCATGGCAATTGACCGGCAACGTATGGGCCGAAGATCCCGGTTGCTATCTAAGCGATGAAGAAATCGGCGTGGTCGATATGCCGGAGAGAATCGAACTAACACCGTATCGCCGTCATCAAAAGTTTGACAGCAATTCCCTGGTCTAGCTTGAACTAATACCTTTCATTGCATTGCGGTCGTGGATTGTCACGTTACGTCCGTTGATGGTGAGAATTTTTAGTTCATGAAGGTGCTTCAAAATACGTGAGAATGTTTCTGGTTTGACCGAGAGTCGTGAGGCAATAACACTCTTGGCAATTTCCAGGTTAAAGGTATCGGTGCCCTCGGGAGAATTTTCCAGTAAATAGGTAACGATGCGGACGGTGCCAGTGCTCAGGCTCAAGGTATCAATCTCCTGGATCAGTCGGCGCAGGCGAATACTCATACCGCCCATTAACAGGAAGCATGTGTCGATCGAATCTCGTAACATAGCTTTGAAATCCTGACTGTTGATGCCTATGATCTTGCAAGCGGTGAGTGCAGTGGCATTAACCGGGTAATGCGGGCGATCCATAAACATCAGGGCCTCGGCAAAGGAATCACCCTGGTCGACGAACTCGACAATTTTTTCATTTCCATCTGGCGATACCCGGAATAGTTTAATTTTCCCGGTCAACACCAGGTAAAAGCAAACGACGTCATCACCCTGGCAGAACAGGGACTTGCCTTCTTCCAGTGAGATAATGTGCGCATGATGGC
>JBGUEB010000410.1:0-1531 GCA_041821565.1 Gammaproteobacteria bacterium
CGCGTACTGGGGCCACAAGGGCGGTCAGTCGGCTTCGGCTTGGCGCAGCGCCACGATGCAATGCACGAGATACCAAGCGCCTAGGACCAGCCACTGAAGCGATGCAAAGGCGGCGAGCCCAGCGCAAAGGTAAGCCAGCGTTCGCACGCCCGCGTCGGAAACACTATTCGCGATCAGCGTGTATCCGAACGCGACGATCAACGTGATGCCCACGGTCGCACCCAATTGCGAGAGGTACATGATGAAGAGCTTCAGCGTGCGCTGCCTCGCGGATACCTGAACGCCCTCGACGACCCCAGTTAGAACGACGTCTACATGCTTCCCCAACCAATTCGAGGCGTAAATCACGCTGACGAACACGAGCGTTGCGACTGTCAGAATGATCGCGACCGCGTGCAAATTGGACATGGCATTCTTCCTTTCTCTGCGACTGAGCCCCGGCCGAGAATTTGCTGCGGCATCAAGCCCTGCCCGGTGAGCGGACGGTACTAAGGCAGGGATGGGAGTTGCAAGGGTGGTCAGTCTGCTTCGGCCTGACGTAAGACGGATACAAGACGAACGTACCCGACAGCGGCAAGTGCGATGGAACCCAACATACCTATCGAGGTAAAGAAAAGAACCGCGTACGCGGCCAGTTTCGCTCCGTCACCGCCTGCATTCTCAGCCATCAGCAGATACACGATTATCATGGTGAGTGTGAAACCCATCTGAATGCAGACGGGGGTAATCCAATACGTGTAGAGCGAGAACCATCTGTAGCCGGTAGACACTGCAACACCTCGAACGATACCGGTGACAATCTCGTTCTCCCGCTCCTTCCGCATCTTCTCAAGAAGTAGGTAGATATACATCCCTGGCATAAAGATTGACATAATCGTACTCGGTGACAGGAGCAAAAATGATATTGAAAATAGTATCACCGCAGGAAACTTCTACACTATCGTGCAGCCCGGAATTGATAACACTATGAACAATTTCATAAACATTGTTCGGTATCCTATGGCCAAGCTGGCTGTTCCACGAATCCAATAATGTTTTACTGGCACTATTGGCGTAGATTATTGTTCCATCATTTGACACTCTCATAACCGGATTCGGGTTCTGGCTGGGGAATTTGGCAAGCTGCCTTACCTCGTCCTCAAACTTTTTATTGTAAGTAACATCCAGCATCAACCCATCCCAGACGATACTGCCATCATCAAGCCGTTCAGGGCTGGCGATACTCTGGAACCATTTTGTCTGACCGGCAATCATAATCCTGCCGCACCAGTGATGCGTGGTAAACTTTTCGGTCGAGATGGCTATCTGATGATAGAATTCGGCTCTGTCTTCATGCTCAATTCGGGATATTAAAATACTGCTGTCGCGCATTATCCGCTCCGGTTCAATACCGAACATATCCCTGCAGCGGTCGCTCATAAAGAGAAACTCTATCGCCCCATCAGGCTGAAGGCCAAACCGATAAACAATACCGGGAATATTGTCCACTATTTTCCGATAGCGAGAACGGCTGTACTGAAGTTTCTGGAGT
>JBGUEB010000411.1:0-1527 GCA_041821565.1 Gammaproteobacteria bacterium
ATGTGCGCATGATGGCACACACGATCCAGTTGTTCTTCGGATAGCCTCGAAAACAAATGGTATTGCTTTAAGGTATCGCGTGTTTCATGGGAAGGCATAGTGAGTCTTGGTTCCAGATTTTTTTATAGTGGTATGTAACCAGTCCCACTTGATATAAGTCAAGGATATATTTTAGCCTGGTATCGGCCTGGCTTGATAATAATCAGGTAAGCGGAGGAGTTAACGGGCGATTAAATATTACTTCCAGCGGCATAACCCGACGACCAGGCCCATTGAAAATTAAACCCACCCAGGTGACCGGTGACATCGACCACCTCACCGATGAAATAGAGCTTATCCACTTTTTTACTCATCATGGTTGTGGATGATAGTTCGTTCGTATCCACTCCACCCAGCGTCACTTCGGCGGTTCGGTAGCCTTCCGTACCGGCTGGTTTCAATTTCCAGGTATTGAGTTGTTCGGCAATATTATGGAGTTGCACATTGCTAATTTCTGCAATTGGCTTGTCTGCGAGATGCGGCCACCAGAGTTGTTCCAGTTCCACTGCCAGTTTTCGTGGCAGATGTTGTGCCAGAATATTTCGTAACAGTAGCCTGGGTTGGTTGAGTTTCCCGGTGAGCAGTAAGTCAACCGCATCATGCGTTGGCAGAATATTGATTTCAACGGTTTTACCTTCTCGCCAGTAACTCGATATCTGTAACACGGCCGGGCCCGATAACCCGCGGTGCGAGAACAGGATATTTTCATCAAAGCTCTGGTTATCGACGCGCACTGAAGCGGAAAGCGAGACCCCGGATAGTTTTTCGCATAATAATTTAAAACTGTCGGTAAAGGTAAAAGGTACCAGGCCCGCCCTCGGAGGCAGAATCCGGTGGCCAAACTGTTCAGCCAGTTGGTAACCGTAGTCGGAACCGCCCAGTTTAGGAATAGACAAACCTCCGCAGGCGACTACCAGGGACTCGCATTCAAGCGTAACGGCCGAGTTATCGACGGTTCCAGTCAGTTGAAAGGTTTGAAGACTGGTGACCGAGGTAATCTCTGCAAGGGTTTTAATTTCGACATTGGCTGCTTCGCATTCCGACAACAGCATATCGAGAATATCTCTCGAGGAGTCATCGCAAAACAGCTGTCCCAGGGTTTTTTCGTGATAAGGAATTGCGTGTTGTTTGACTAGCTCGATAAAGTCCCACTGCGTGTATCGACTCAGTGCCGATTTGCAAAAGTGAGGGTTTTGCGAGAGAAAGCATTCAGGTTCGATGTATAAATTGGTGAAATTGCAACGCCCGCCACCCGACATCAGTATTTTTTTACCGGGTTTGTTGGCCTTTTCCAGGACCAGCACCTTGTGCCCGCGCGCAGCGGTAGTTAAAGCACACATGAGTCCCGCGGCGCCAGCGCCGAGAACTATGACATCCCAGGATTTTGTCAAGACGATGAACCTTTTACCGATATGCACCAACGCAGATGACCGCAGGGCGCGCGGCAGACTTCATTTGCGGCAGGGATCAATTGGCGGTGCTTAAAGC
>JBGUEB010000412.1:0-1469 GCA_041821565.1 Gammaproteobacteria bacterium
GCTAAATCCAATTTGAAAGATGTGCGGGTACGTTACTATCGTGCACCGGCGTTTGACCGGAAAGAGGTAGCGGCGATCGAGGTCGGTGATGGCGTGTACAAGCTGGATACAAGGTTACCTAAAACAGGTGTTTATTATTTCTTCGTCAGCACTAAAACCGGTAACCTGGCATTTGGCGGCGACATGCCTTACCTCAGCGTGCAGGTTACAAGGCCTGTGGTCAGCAGTAACTGATCGAGAGTATTTCATGATATTAAATAACCCCTGTGTGAAGAACATGAAAACAATATCTACCGGCTTAATAGCTACAGCTTTACTGGTATTAATGCTGACAAGTGATATTTACGCGCATGAATTAGAACCTATCGATCCTCATGCTCAACATAAGATGGCCGCCACCGCGGTCAAAGTGGCGATGGCCGAGATCGAACTGCCTGATAACCTGCCCATGATCAATCAGTTCGGGGACCAGGTTGATCTGCGCAAGGATGTAATCGGTAACAGAATCGTCGCTATAAATTTCGTATACACGACCTGTACCACCGTATGTCCCGTCGTTTCAGCCATATTCTCAATGGTGCAGGATCAACTCGCCGGGTTTTCGGACAGGGAAATTGCACTGATAACCGTCACTGTCGATCCCACCCGTGATACCCCGCATCGATTATTGTCGTACTCCAAAAACTTTAATCCCGGTACCGGCTGGAGTTGGCTGACCGGCGATAAAAAAACCGTCGACAAGGCACTGCGTGCGATGGGCGCGTACACCCCGAATTTTGAAGATCACCCTGCAATGGTGCTGATTGGAGACGATAGCAAGTCAGAATGGTTTCGTTTTTATGGATTTCCAGCGCCCGAGGCAATTGAATCCAAGCTAAGGGAACTATTGAGTAACCGCAGCAGCTAGGCTTATGAAAAAAATGAAAACAGCAAAAGCAAAAACAACCTCCGCATTCAATATCAGTGCGATCCTCGGTATCGGCGGTTCCGGCCTGATTTTGCTCTCGTTCGCCGCTCTATTCCTTGCCTTGCAGGTGAAACCAAGCTACGCTGCTGCTGCTACTGCGGTGCCCACTAATTCCTTGTCGAAAGCCGATACCGAGCGAGCCAGGAGCTATTTTACCGATACTGAACTGACCACCCATGAAGGCAACAAGGTACGTTTTTACTCCGATGTACTGGACGGACACATCGTTATGATTAATGTCATGTATACCAGTTGCAAAGGATCATGCCCGATGCTTACTCAGAAATTATCCCAGGTCAGTCGAGAGATAGGTGAACTCTACGCCAGGCAGGTTCGTTTTGTCTCGGTGAGCAACGATCCTGAGCGCGATACTCCGGAGGCCCTGGCCGAATTTGCCAGAAAACAAAATGTGAATCTGGACGGATGGACCTTTTTGACCGGCCCGAAACAACAAGTCGACAATGTGATAAAAAAAATTGGCCTCTACACACCCCGGTTTGAG
>JBGUEB010000413.1:0-1391 GCA_041821565.1 Gammaproteobacteria bacterium
GCCAGGCAAAAAGTAAAGCGCCTGAGCAGCGAATTGAAATCTGTAATGACAGTGCTCAACAATAAAAGACTCATAATACCTTTCGCCAAAAATTAGTGTTACATTTGTCCCAATTCCCACCTCGTCAATTCAGGAGCTTTCCATGGCACGTACCAGCCGCAGGCGTGGTCGCAAAACAGCCCCCGGGAAAGTAGTCGCAATACATCAGCTCGAACGAAAACAGCTACGCAATCGATTTGCTCCACTCGAAGCCCTCGACGAGGAACAACTCGAGTTCATCCACAATATATCTTTACGCATCCTCGAAGAAGCGGGTATCGAGGTGATGGGCGATCAGGCCCTGGATTTATTCCGAAAAGCGGGTGCATCGGTGGATGACAATGGCGTGGTGCGCATAGACCGGGACCATCTACTCGAAATTGTCGCGCAGGCGCCGGAAACCTTTACCCTGACCCCGCGTAATTCCGAGCAGGCGATCCAGGTTGGCGGCAATGTGATCAATTTTGGGCTGGTATCGGGTACGCCTAATGTACATGACAATATCAATGGCCGGCGTGCGGGTAATCTTGAAGACTACAGGAAACTGATTAGCCTTGGGCAGTATTTTAATGTGCTGACTTTCTTTGGTAATCAGGCAACCGCGCCTACCGATATGCCAGCCAATTCACGCCACCTGGATACCACTTTCATCAGTTTAACCCTGTCCGACAAGCCCTTTATGGCGACCGCCATTGGTGCCGGGCGAGCGCGTGATGCGATAGAGATGTCGGCTATTGCAAGGGGTTTAAGCATGCAGGAAATGAAATGCAATCCCAGCGTGATGACCAATATCAATATTAACTCGCCACGCAAACTGGACGACGCGATGGCATACGGCGCGATGCAAATGGCGCTATTCGGACAGCCGGTAACGGTAACGCCTTTTACTCTGATGGGGGCGATGACACCGTCGACCATGGCGGGAGCACTGGCGCAGCAAAATGCCGAGGCCCTGCTGGGGATCGCGTTGTTGCAGCTCACCCGCCCGGGCACGCCGGTGGTCTACGGCGGTTTCACCTCCAACGTTGACATGCGCTCCGGGTCGCCGGCATTTGGCACGCCGGAGAATAGCCTGGCCAATATCGCCGGTGGCCAGTTAGCCCGGCGTTATAAATTACCATATCGATCCAGTGCCTGTAATGCGTCAAACGCGGTCGACGCGCAGGCGATCTGGGAGACCCAGATGGCTCTGTGGGGCGCGGTGATGGGCCACGCCAATTTAATCTATCACGCTGCCGGCTGGTTAGAGGGCGGTCTGCTCGCTTCCTTCGAAAAACTCATCGTCGATTGTGAAATGTTGCAACACATGAGCGCGATGCTGCAGCCGATTAAGATCGATCTCGCCGAAACAG
>JBGUEB010000414.1:0-1070 GCA_041821565.1 Gammaproteobacteria bacterium
ATCCATTTAACTAAGAGGACAATGCGGCATGAGTATACCCGCTAATGGAGTGCGGGGTAAGTACGCTGCCGCTCGATTGCTTAAACCCTCGCCATTTATGCCGGGTTTTTATAATTTTTCTTAATGTTTTCCGCACGTTCTGCTTTTTGGACGTCATCGATTGTCCCTCTAAGACACGGATAAATCGGTGATATCACCACATCAACCAGGCAACATGCCCGACTTGTTGAATGCAATAAACAGAAGGAAAAAACAGGGAGGAGAAAAGAAGTGGTGCTGATAGGCAGATTCGAACTGCCGACCTCACCCTTACCAAGGGTGCGCTCTACCAACTGAGCTATATCAGCACATCTTGGAGCGGGCAGCGGGAATCGAACCCGCATCATCAGCTTGGAAGGCTGAGGTAATAGCCATTATACGATGCCCGCATCCTGGAACTCGGCTACCTGATTTTCATTCTGCACTGAATATCGAGAGAAGCTCTCTTTATTCGAGCCGGTAAGCGAACTTATCGTCTCGGGCTACGCCATCGCGTGGCCGAAATTGGTGGTGGGGGAAGGATTCGAACCTTCGAAGTCTGTGACGGCAGATTTACAGTCTGCTCCCTTTGGCCGCTCGGGAACCCCACCGGACTTGATGGTGCCGACTACCGGAATCGAACTGGTGACCTACTGATTACAAGTCAGTTGCTCTACCTACTGAGCTAAGTCGGCATCAAGTAGCGCGCACTCTATGGAGACATGCGAGTTCATGCAACTAAAAAATTGCATAATTTGTTTTATTGGTCACATTTTATGCGACACGATGAAGAAACAGCCTAGGTACCTCATGAGCCCGAAGTGGCGAGCCCGATCTTCCCCATCGGTGATGTCGGCGATATAGGCGCCAGCAACCGCACCTGTGGCGCCGGTGATGCCGGCCACGATGCGTCCGGCGTAGAGGATCCGTCACATACCAAGGCGGCTAAGCGAGCAGATGGAACATCAACGCCTGCGGTCAGGAAGATGCGCATCGACAGCAAGACATCATGGCTATCAGCTTGTCGTCGTGCAGGAATTGAAGATTTCCGT
>JBGUEB010000415.1:0-840 GCA_041821565.1 Gammaproteobacteria bacterium
GGAAGTAAGACTGAGGGGTGCTTTGGTCCAGACATCCCAATATTGCGCCGACGGCATGACGTTCATTTTGATGTTGATCCCGGCTTTGGCGGCATCTTCCTTGAGCAAGGCAACGCAATCCTGCTCCCAGGTGCCGTCGGTATTCCCCACGTTGCAGGTTAATTCAATGCCATTGGGGTAGCCGGCCTCGGCCAATAGTTTCTTGGCGCCTTTGATATCCTGCTTGAACGGGGGCAGGGCAAAGTACTCGGGATGTATTGTGGCGACATGATGGTGTTCCGCAACAATCCCTAAACCGCGATGGGCGATGTCGAGCTGTCTCTGGGCATCGCAGGTTTTCTGTACCGCTTTACGTACGCGGATATCGTCAAACGGCTTCTCGGTGACTTTCATACGAATAACGCCGGTCTGGGTCGATGGGATTTCGGCGATCTTGATCCCCGGAATATTCTTGGCCGCTTCCAGGGTTGTCAGATCAAGATTATAGATTCCATCAACCTGTTTTGAAGCGATCGCGGCCAGATACGCGCCGGCATCTTCACCCAGATCAACAAAGCGAATTTCATCCAGAAAGACCTCACCGCCCCAATAGGGTTCTTTGCGTTTTTTCAAGACAGCCAGCTCACCGACCCTGAATTTGCTCAGGGTGTATGGTCCGGTACCCACCGGGTTTTTGGAGAGATCCCCGCCTTCTTTTTCGAAATTGCGGTGAACGATTGCGGTGGGATAGTTGTAAAGATTCTCGGGAATCGAGAGCACCGGCGATTTCAGGTTGAGTTTGACCGTATGATTGTCCACTTTCTGTACCGCGTTTTTGATCATACGCTTGACTGGATTCCC
>JBGUEB010000416.1:0-719 GCA_041821565.1 Gammaproteobacteria bacterium
GCCGAGGAGGAGAACTTCTTCGGGAAGCACAGCGGCAAGGAACCGAAGCCCGAGCGCTGGAGCTCGCTGGTCGGCGAGATCGGAGACATCCGCTGGTATGGCTGGGAGCAGGTTTCCTCCGGCTACGCGGCGGTCTGGGCCAGCGAGAACAGCCGCGAGGCCATCTTCGACGCCATGAAGCGCAAGGAGGTCTACGGCACCACCGGCCCGCGCATGAGCGTGCGGATGTTCGGCGGCTGGGACTTCACCGATCAGGACCTGAACTCGCGCATTCCGGCGAATGTCGGCTACTCCAAAGGCGTGCCGATGGGTGGCGACATGCGGGTCATGCCCGAGGGTGCGACGGCGCCGAGTTTCATGGTCTACGCCCTGCGCGATCCGATCGGGGCCAATCTCGACCGCATCCAGATCATCAAGGGCTGGCTCGACAAGGACGGCAAGACCCATGAGCGCATTTATGACGTAGCGGTATCGGACGGTCGCTCCATCGACAAGGAAGGTCGTTGCAAGACACCGGTCGGCAATACCGTCGACATTGAGGCCGCAAACTGGACCAACACCATCGGAGCCTCTGAGCTTGCTACGGTCTGGACCGACCCCGATTTCGATCCCAATCAGAAATCCTTATACTATATGCGCGTGATAGAGATCCCGACGCCGCGTTGGGTGTTGTATGACAAGGTCCGCCTGGGTGCAAAGATTCCGAAAGAAGCGAAACT
>JBGUEB010000417.1:0-715 GCA_041821565.1 Gammaproteobacteria bacterium
GGTTCGAGGCGTTCTCTTGAGCATATGCTGGGCATGATACAAGTACCAGCAGCAAGCGTATTAAATAGACTAAACAGGTTTTTCTCAACGTTCCGTCTCCATGCAATATGTGTATCGCCTATTATTCGATAACGCTTTTATATGGTTTTCGATGCGGGTATTTCTCGATCAGTTCGTTATGCATGCGGGCAATATCGTCGAACGGAACCCAGGCCCAGAGCATCGCCCCCATGACACCATGCTCCTCCTTCGGATCCTTGAAGACATCGAAGAAGTCCTTGCCCGGTAGCCCACCATGGCTAGCCGCCATGTGGCGCTTGAATTGACCCACCCGAACCGCTCCAAGGTTCTTGCCGGAGTAATGAAACATATACTTGCGGCGACTGTTGGTGCCCGCCATCAAGTAGCTGCTCTGCTCGAGACCGTCGATGACTCGATCCTTGGGCAGTTTATCCACCGCACCACCGATTCTCGCCGCAGTCGTGTACATGTCGGTGACATGCAGCATCTCCGCGCTGATCTGATTCGGCTCGATGACGCCCGGCCACCAGGCCACTGCGGGTACGTGTACGCCGCCCTCGAGCACATCGCCTTTGCCACCACGAAGCGCGGTGTACGAATACTCGGGGAAGAAATCGAGCATGGGGCCGTTGTCACTCATCCACACCACGAGGGTGTTCTCGGCGATCCCCAGATCCTTGACGGTCTTGAGAAT
>JBGUEB010000418.1:0-709 GCA_041821565.1 Gammaproteobacteria bacterium
CTTATTACACTCCGGATGAAGCCTGCTCGGTGTTGTTGGTGGAAGATGATCCGGCCACGCGTGAAATCATGGTACGTACGCTGGAGGATGCCGGTTGGCAGGTCAGTGAGGCCGGCAACGGCCGCGAGGCGCTGGAGCGGATGGCACAGGAAAGGCCGCAAGTGATTCTGCTGGACCTGATGATGCCGGTAATGGACGGCTTCGGTTTTCTGGCCGAGTTGCGTACACGGCCTGAATGGCAACAGATACCGGTCATTGTCATTACCGCCAAGGACCTGACCGCAGATGACCGTGACAGGTTGGCTGGAAATGTCGAGGCAGTGCTTAAGAAGAACACCTACACCCGTGATGAATTACTGGAACGCGTGAGTGAGGCCGTTGCTGCATGCAACATCAACACGTAGCCTGGATTAAGCGCACGACTGCAGGGATGCAGGAGGTAGAGCAATGCAGGAGCAATTGCCGAGCGAAATCCGGGGCCGTAATTTGAAGCAAGCTCCCCGGATTTCGCTGCGCTCTATCCGGGCTACGTCCAGGATATACCTGAAAGGATAAATAAAGACCATGTGTGGAATCTGCGGTGAACTTCGTTTTGATGGACAGGCGCCTCTTCGGGAAACGCTGGAAGTCATGACGGGCAGGCTGGCACGGCGTGGGCCGGATGCCAGTGGTTTTTACAGCGCGGGGCCACTGGCACTGGGGCACCGCA
>JBGUEB010000419.1:0-676 GCA_041821565.1 Gammaproteobacteria bacterium
CGAGTAAACAGGTCGACCCACTCCCATTACCAATCGATGTGAACCTGGAGGGTACGGTATTTCACCTCGCAGGGGGCTATAACCTGTACCAGGAAAAATCCAGCCTCGATCTTATCTTTGGTGCGCGCAACCTGGATCTGGATCTTGGTCTGAGTACAGTAACCACGGGGCCTGTGTCGCTGTCTCGATCGGGTAATAATCTGGATGCCATTATAGGGGTTAAGGGTCAACTTACTTTCAGCAAGCGATGGTATCTCCCATACTACGTCGATGTTGGAACCGGCGATTCGGACCTTAAATGGCAGGCAACCGCAGGGATAAGCTTCCGGGCCGCCAAATGGGTAGACCTGGCCCTGGTATATCGACACCTGGAGTGGGATTTCGATTCGGACAAGCTTCTGCAGGACATTAGTTTTAGCGGACCCGCTTTTGGCGCTATCTTTCGTTTCTAAGGAAAATTGTATCGGGAACGGATAATCAATTAACCTGAACACCGCAAACGAAATTCTTTCAGGTGTGGAGTACTAAATTTGAATAGTAAAGTCTTAATTGCCATTGCTGTTTCGTCAATAATGCTGACCTCCTTGCAGGTGGTTGCACAGAGCTCTGAAAAACCTTACTCGCCCTACGTCGGGCGTGAATATCCTACTAATGTTTACTTCGGTGATACGCACCT
>JBGUEB010000420.1:0-649 GCA_041821565.1 Gammaproteobacteria bacterium
CTGATTACTTTTTACTAGATAAGAAAATACCTTTTTTTTTATAACTAAAATAAAAAAAAAGCCCTCAAGATTAATGTATAATCGAAAGGGCTTTGTGACCCCAAGGGGATTCGAACCCCTATTACCGCCGTGAAAGGGCGAGGTCCTAACCATTAGACGATGGGGCCTGTTATCTAATGAAATGTGAAAAGTTGAAAGTAAAATTTAATTCTACTAAATTTATTTATTGGGTGAACGATGGGATTTGAACCCACGACCTTCTGGGCCACAACCAGACGCTCTAACCAACTGAGCTACGCCCACCATAAAAATATCAAAATTCAAAATATTCCTCCGGCTTTTAAATTTTGATATTTGACTTTTTATAGTACGCCAGAGAGGACTCGAACCTCTAACCTACGGCTTAGAAGGCCGTTGCTCTATCCGGTTGAGCTACGGGCGCAATGTCTGCAAGTTGTAATGTCCGAATTGGTCGGGGCAGAGAGATTCGAACTCCCGACCCTCTGCTCCCAAAGCAGATGCGCTACCAGGCTGCGCCATGCCCCGACATGGTACTCATTTCCTGCCAATTGACAGGATGGGCGATGATACGCGCCAGTATAGTTTGCGTCAATTGGATGATCGCCATAATTCATAGTCAAATCGACAG
>JBGUEB010000421.1:0-638 GCA_041821565.1 Gammaproteobacteria bacterium
GTTCATCCTCCTCGACGAACCATTCGCGGGTGTTGATCCCATTGCCGTGGAGGATATTCAACAGATTGTAAAAAATCTGAGAACCAAAAATATAGGGATCCTGATCACTGACCACAATGTACACGAGACACTTTCCATTACCGACCGGGCTTACCTGTTGTTCGAGGGAAATATCCTCAAATCGGGAACTTCTGCTGAACTGGCGGAAGATGAGCAGGTACGAAGGGTCTACCTGGGTAAAAATTTTGAGCTGAGATAGGAGCTTTGATAAGCATTTCCCTGCCCCGTTGACATTCTCAGGAAAAAAGAATAAATTTGCGGCGGAAAAAGCGGATGTGGCGGAATTGGTAGACGCGCTAGATTTAGGATCTAGTGCCTTACGGCGTGGGGGTTCGAGTCCCTTCATCCGCACCCAATAACAGATCTGCCGCCGTGCTGACGATGTACGGTCGTTCGTATGGCGGTTTTTAAGTAACAATAAGAGTTAATATGAATATCAGCAAAGAAAACACAGATGATTTGAATGCCGTTCTGAAGATCCGAATTGAAGAGTCGGATTATACAGGGCGTGTTGATGAGGTTTTGAAAGATTACCGAAAGAAAGTTCAATTGGATGGATTCAGGCCAGGGAAGGTGCC
>JBGUEB010000422.1:0-628 GCA_041821565.1 Gammaproteobacteria bacterium
AGGCGAGCAATCGTGGTGAACAGATCACTCACATGGATAATGTCACCAGCCACTGAGTCGGCCTGGATCATACCGGGCCAGCGAACAAATGCGTCCACGCGAACACCACCTTCAAGCGTGGATCCCTTTCCACCCCTGAACACCATTGGCGTGTAGCCTGATCCGGGCGAGTACTTGGTGAAGTGACCATTGTCACCCATGATGACTACCAGGGTGTTATCCGCGATACCCAGTGTGTCCATCTCGGTCATCAGTTCACCGATCCATTGATCGACCAGTTTCATCTTCTCCACGTAGACGCCACCATTGGGTGTTGTGTACTGGTCCGTGGTAGTGCGCGGTCCCGTGAGTGGGTACAGCGGCCAGTATTGTAGGAAGAACGGTTTGTCGGCCTCGGCCAGCATGCGCAACTGCTCCATGGCTTGGTTCTGGTAGCGCACGTTCATGGCGTGATACTTGGCCTCAGTCCATCGCTCGCCGGGCTGCATATGAACTTCACGCACATTCTCGCCGCGCTTGCCCTCAACCCCGGTGACCATGGATGAAGCATCTGTGCGCAGCCATTCATCCATCGTGTACCGATCGTCATAGTTGTTTTTGCCGATGCCGATGCTGATTTCCTCGTCGG
>JBGUEB010000423.1:0-617 GCA_041821565.1 Gammaproteobacteria bacterium
CCGGCTGCCCACCGTTGGTGAACTCGACGTCGGCCTGAAAACATCTCGCAGCTAGTACCGCCGTCTGGCTCAGCGGGAGTGAGTGGAGACCACCGCCAGGCGTTCTAGTTCAGCGCTGACTCGCCTCTTGGGGCGTCTTGCATTTCAACATCGCGATTCTCCGTTGGTTGTTACCTAACAGGTTACCTACGGAGGGAAATGCAAGGAACAATGGCGACGTAAGTCCTTGATTAATATGGTGAGCCCGCCGGGACTCGAACCCGGGACCCTCTGATTAAAAGTCAGATGCTCTACCAGCTGAGCTACAGGCTCCCCACGGCGTCCATATGGGCCGGTAGCCTCGGGCAGGTCAACAAAACTTGGGCCTACGAGCGCGGGCCCATTGCCGCGTCCTTCACTTTCCGGGGCGTAAGCCCCAGAAATAGGCCGTCGCGCTTCGCTTACGCATTCAGTATTGTCGTGCCCGATCCGAGGAATGGGGCGGGGGAAGTGATGACGGACAAGGGCACAAAGGGGCATCTCGCGCGCTATTGGCCGCGATTCTTGCTCATCATCCCGTTCCTGCTCGTGATCTGGGTGCCGTTCTATAACCGGGTCGAGCCGGTCCTAGCCAATAT
>JBGUEB010000424.1:0-617 GCA_041821565.1 Gammaproteobacteria bacterium
CGATGCCCGGAACGAAAAGACCGGGACATGAGTGATGCTGCGCGTTGAATCCCTGACCAAGACCTATGCGACCGGCGACAAGGCGCTGAATGGCGTGTCGTTCGATGTGCCCCCGGGCGAAGTGGTCGGGCTAATCGGCCCTTCCGGCTCGGGCAAGTCCACCCTCATTCGCGGCATCAACCGGCTGGTGGAACCAAGCAGCGGGCGCGTGCTCCTCAACGACAGCGACATCACGCGTCTCGGGCGCAGCGAGCTCCAACGCGCGCGCCGTCGCATGGGCATGATCTTTCAGGAATACGCGCTCGTCGAGCGCCTAACAGTGATGGAGAACGTCTTGTCTGGCCGACTCGGCTATGTCTCCTTCTGGCGTTCCTTGTTTCGGCGGTTTCCGCAACGTGACGTGGACAAAGCCTTTGCCCTTCTCGCTCGCGTTGGCCTGACCGAGCAGACCGATAAGCGCGCCAGCGCCTTGTCAGGCGGCCAACGGCAACGCGTCGGCATTGCCCGCGCGCTGGAACAGGACCCGGAACTTCTGCTGGTCGATGAACCGACCGCGTCGCTTGATCCCAAGACGGCGCGGCAAATCATGCGGCTCATCTGTGAAGTGTGCCGTGAAC
>JBGUEB010000425.1:0-610 GCA_041821565.1 Gammaproteobacteria bacterium
GCCTCCTTGAATCCCAGCCTCAAGATCAGCACCCAGCTGATGGAGGTGCCGCTGGCCCATGAAAACATTTCCAAGGAGGACGCACGCAAGAGATCGGTAAACATGCTGACTGATGTCAAGCTGCCCGATCCTGAACGGATCATGGAGTCTTATCCTCATCAGTTATCCGGCGGGCAGCAGCAGCGGGCCGTCATTGCCATGGGGCTTTTGTCCAAGCCATCTTTGTTATTGTTAGATGAACCGACTACTGCTTTAGATGTTACCGTGGAAGCCGGGATTGTTAAATTGATTGGAGATATCAGCAAAAAATTCGGCACGTCCCAGATATATATCTCTCACAATCTAGGGTTGATTTTAGAGACCTGCGACCGGGTATTTGTGATGTATTCCGGTGAAGTTGTAGAAGAAGGAACCATAAATTCTCTTTTTACCTGGCCAAAACACCCCTATACTCACGGCCTTTTTTCATGTATCCCCTTGCCGACCGCCGATAAAAATGCGGCTCCCCTTAAACCGATCCGGGGGCAGTTACCCCTGCCTTTTGAACGGCCTTCCGGCTGCTATTTCGGTCCCCGTTGTGATTATTTCGAACACGGGCTGTGTGATAAAG
>JBGUEB010000426.1:0-609 GCA_041821565.1 Gammaproteobacteria bacterium
CGGTGCAGTGGGCCGCGCACTAGCAAAATCATGGCGATCACACTGACAGTTTCTGCAGCAGAGCGTGTAAAAAATTTTCTTGAGCAACGCGGCAAGGGCGTAGGCTTGCGCCTGGGTGTAAAAACCACGGGTTGCTCCGGCATGGCCTATGTCATGGAGTACGCGGACCAGGTGGAAGACGATGATGTCGTCTTCGAGGACCATGATGTCAAGATACTGGTTAACCCCAAGAGCCTGGTGTACCTGGACGGCACCGAGCTTGATTACGGGAAGGAAGGTTTGAATGAAGGCTTCCAGTTCAAAAATCCCAACGTCAAGGACGAATGCGGCTGCGGGGAGAGTTTTAATATTTAGGAAAGCGCTGCATTATTGACTTATACCTGTCATTGCGAGCGCAGCGAAGCAATCTCCTGAATCTGGCAGCGGTCGAAAGAGATTGCCGCGTCACTTTGTTCCTCGCAATGACAGATAAATCAAGGTTTTCCTGTCTCGTGTGCTTCTGATATGGCTGTGAAATTATCCACAACCCACTTCGATCGTTTCGGTTTGCCGCAGGCATTTGACGTGGACCTGGAGCTGCTTGACCGGAATTACCGCGAGCTTCAGCGT
>JBGUEB010000427.1:0-607 GCA_041821565.1 Gammaproteobacteria bacterium
CCATCTCTCCCGCAAAAAAGTGTAAAGTGCAGAGTGCAGTGTGCAGAGGGATCACTGTGGAAAGGATCTGCAGTCTGCCGCCTGTAATATTCGAGTGGCGGAGAGAGAGGGATTCGAACCCTCGATACGCCTTTTGGGCATATACTCGCTTAGCAGGCGAGCGCCTTCAGCCGACTCGGCCATCTCTCCGTTTACCGATAAATTGTTAAGCGGTCAATCGTGACCCATGAATCACTCGATCAATACATAAAAAATGGCGGAGGGAGTAGGATTCGAACCCACGGAGCTGTTACACTCAACGGTTTTCAAGACCGCCGCTTTCGACCACTCAGCCATCCCTCCGGTTTTATCATGTCCTCAACGACCAATCGAAATTAATTATCATTTTGGATAAAAGAGGTCAATAATTTTTATTTTTGTTGGTTGACACGACCTGTTTTTTATGATTTCCGGAAAATTAAATAAAAAACAGTTTTTTAACTACGGTCGAATACAGAAACCCCACTGTGTTTAAGGGAGATATACACAATGAAACAAAAATATTTAATTTTAAAAACCGAGGAAAAAACAGGACTGGTCATCAGAGAATATGCCGAGCTGGATAAGG
>JBGUEB010000428.1:0-582 GCA_041821565.1 Gammaproteobacteria bacterium
TATACACTAACGGTTTCACATTTCGGATCCCAATTGAATCAACTGGAGGAAATACTGTCAAAACACCAAGGGCCACTTATAATTTCCGGTGATTTCAACACCTGGAATGATGAACGCATGGCTGTTGTCGATACTCTAGCCGGCAGCCTAGATCTGAAGGCGGTGACTTTTAGCAAAAACTATCGATCCACTGTCTTTGGCCATAATGTCGACCACATCTACTATCGAGGGCTGGAACTCATTAAAGCGCTCTCTGTCAAAATAACTACTTCCGACCATAATCCCTTGATAGTTAAATTCAGACTGACCAATGGTCCTTAAACAGGGATGAGCCTTGCCATAATCCTTGAAGTCTATATCAAAAATCGGTGGGAATAGTGCCCGTGTCGGAGGTTCACAAACCCATCCGAACCACCCACTTACCTTTTGCTCCAAACCTTACAGCTCCTTTGGCTTGTTAAGAATTACGACAGTAACAAGTATTCACTTGCGTTGACCATAGTATTCTATTCTAACCCCTCACCCGGATGGAGCTTCCAGGGGCGTTTCCACTTCACAGTTTCCTCGCCGTTTGCCAAACAA
>JBGUEB010000429.1:0-580 GCA_041821565.1 Gammaproteobacteria bacterium
CGCACCATATGTCAGTGTTCTGCTGTCTGATGACCCGTTCGGATATTAGTAATTTTAAACCTTTATCTGAGTATCTTTTACCTTCTCCAATAACTGTCGAAACCAACCTTCTGTTTCACGTCCGGCGATCCGATTCCCCTGGATACCGATCGAGGACCTGTGTGCACGTTTGTGCATTTTAATTAAACTTTAACCAAATCGGTTTTTCAAGTTATTGTCATATAAAGAAAAAATGGTGCCGGCACGAGGAGTCGAACCCCGGACCAACTGATTACAAGTCTTGCCTACTCAATACCACACAATAGCTATATCAAGCTAAATCAATAACCTACGCACCCTCCCCTACGGCTTTAGTGTTGTCATTTATTGCTTATTACTGCCCCCTGGTGGACTAAATTTGGTACTTGGTCTTTGTTTGGTTTTAATATAGCAATGGTGGGTTCAACTGATCGATGCAACACTTTATCTTTAACGCAAAAGATGGAGTGTAGAAAATGACCATGAGACCTCGAATATATTACAACGCTGAACAGAAGGCGGAGATGTGGGACCGCTGGCAAAAAGGAGAATCGCTCAACGC
>JBGUEB010000430.1:0-565 GCA_041821565.1 Gammaproteobacteria bacterium
CAGGCTGGTAGAGCCGACCGATGGGACCATCCTACTCGACGGCGAGGACCTACGCGCTCTCAGAGGTCGCCGCTTGCGCCAGATGCGCCGCCGGCTCCAGATCGTCTTCCAGGATCCGTACGCCTCGCTGAACCCTCGGATGACCGTCGCTTCGATCGTCGCCGAGCCGCTCCTCGTCCATGGGGAGGGATCGAAGCAGGAGCGACTCGAGAAGGTCAAAGACTTGCTCAGGGTCGTCGGTCTGAGCCCGGAGCACACGAACCGGTATCCGCACGAATTCTCCGGTGGCCAACGCCAGCGGATCGGTGTGGCTCGTGCGCTGGCACTCAATCCATCGTTCATGGTGCTCGACGAGCCGGTCTCCGCTCTCGATGTCTCGATCCAGGCGCAGGTGTTGAACCTGATGGCCGATCTGCAGGACGAGTTCGGGTTGACCTATCTGTTCATCGCTCACGATCTCTCCGTGGTCAGGCACATTTCAGATCGTGTTGCCGTGATGTACCTCGGGAAGATGGTCGAAATGGCCGATCGGGGCGCGCTGTATGACCGGCCGATGCATCCATAC
>JBGUEB010000431.1:0-563 GCA_041821565.1 Gammaproteobacteria bacterium
GGGTCGGGATCTCGAGCACGCGGGCGTAGTAGAAGGCGCTCTGCTTCGGATCGAAGTCCGGATCGGTCCAGACGGTGCCGAGCTCGGAGGCGCCGATGGTGTTGCTCCAGTTGGCCGCCGCGATGTCCACGGTGTTGCCGACCGGCGGCAGCACGCCGTTGGCGTCCGGCTCGCGTCCGGTGGACCAGGCGACGTCATAGACCTTCTCGTGCGTCTCGCCCTTGGCGTCCAGCCAGCCCTTGACGATCTGGATGCGGTCGAGGTTGGCGCCGATCACATCACGCAGCGCGTAGACCATGAAGGTGGGCGCGTCGCCGCTGCCGCGGAGGTCGCCGCCCATCGGCACGCCTTTCTCATAGCCCCGGAAGGCGGGCTGGCGGCTGTTCATGTCTTCGGATGTGTAGTCCCAGCCGCCGAAGAAGCGCACCAGGATGCGCGGGCCGGTGGTGCCGTAGACTTCCTTGCGTTCCATCGCGTCCCAGATCGATGCGCGGGTGTTTTCCTCCGCCCAGACGGCGGTGTAGCCCGAGGCGACGAGCTCATAGCCCTCAAAGATGCCGTTC
>JBGUEB010000432.1:0-554 GCA_041821565.1 Gammaproteobacteria bacterium
CGGATGAGTTTTGCCACCAAGGAGGAGGCGGTCGCCTTCGCGACTAGCAATGGTATCGCCTTCCGGCTCGAGGAACCACACACAATCAAGATCCAGCCAAAATCTTATGCTGAGAACTTCAAGTTCGGTCGTCCAGACCGCTGGACCCATTAAACAATCATCATTTCGGGCTATACTGCTCAATAAGAAAAGTGGTCCCGTAGCTCAAGGGATAGAGCATCTGCCTTCTAAGCAGAGGGTTGCAGGTTCGAATCCTGCCGGGATCGCCACATCGCTCCAAAGAGCTCTGCGCCAATTCTAGTGGGGAACTTCATGCGTCTGCTTCTCAGCCTCGTCCTGACTTTCGTTCTTGCCGGCGCCGCCAATGCCGCAGGTCCGAAGCTGCTTTGGGAGACCAAAGGTTTGGCGCAGCCGGAATCGGTCGCCCATGACCCGGTCACCGATGTTCTCTATGTCAGCAACATCAACGGCGCCGTCATGCAGAAGGACGGCAACGGTTTCATCACTCGGCTGAAGCCCGACGGCACGATCATCGAGCGGCAATGGGTCAAGGG
>JBGUEB010000433.1:0-552 GCA_041821565.1 Gammaproteobacteria bacterium
GCATCGCGCTGATAGTGCCATTGGGTTTTTGCATGGGAATGCCTTTCCCGTTGGGTCTGTCCACGCTTGCCTCCGGTCCACCATCGCTGACACCCTGGGCCTGGGGCATTAATGGATGCGCCTCGGTGATTAGCGCGGTGCTGGCAACCCTGCTCGCGATCCATTTTGGCTTCAATGCTGTGATCTTGCTGGCACTGGCCTGCTATTTCGTTGCTGCTGCTAGTTATCCTGAATTAACATCATAAGGAGCCTCTGATCAATTCATGAATGAACGTGTCGTGCCCAGAATTAATCAGAGGTTCCTTAATTTCGTAATTATGTCTCGAGGTCGTCTATCACCGCTTTCATAAATCGCGCCGCTTCGCCACCGGTTACCGCGCGGTGATCAAAGGTTACGGCAAGGGGCAATATATGACGAATCACCATTTCGCCATTTCTGGCGACGACTTCATCGCGTGATTTGCCCGCGCCCAATATCGCTACCGTGGGTGGCAGTACCACCGGTGACGCATAACGCCCGGCTATCGCACCGTAATTCGACAGGATAATGCT
>JBGUEB010000434.1:0-552 GCA_041821565.1 Gammaproteobacteria bacterium
TTGATGACCCAAACAATAAATAAAGCGACTGTGCATAAACTAAATAGCAAACCAAGAATTTGCCCACTTAGGTCATCACTAGTCATATGGATTCACCCAGCTAAGGATCCGGCCAGTAGCGGTGACAGCCTTATCATTTCAATCGCCTCACTTTCGTTTAGCAGTACCTATAGAAATATACTCCCTTTCTCCGGTCTAAACGATAATCTCGGACGCTAACTGATTGGCTTCCTTGATAAGTTCCTTAATCCACTTTCTTTCATCAATAGCCGCCTTTGTATACATACCATGCTTAACCCTGGGATTCTTCGCTCCGGTCGATTTGCCACCGTGTAAACAGCAACGCCCATTGGCCATAGAATAGCGTCCACATGGATGCCCATAACGGGTCTTAGCGCCACACCTTCGTATTTCTGCATGGGGTGGACCCAACCATTTACCCATTACCCCCCTCCCTGGTTTACATCACCCACAATTGCCTGGCCACCGTCATTTACATTGACGTGTTGGACAGTAATCTTCTGCTGTCCTTTGGTTCGATACTTGTTAAAT
>JBGUEB010000435.1:0-547 GCA_041821565.1 Gammaproteobacteria bacterium
ATTCATCTCTTCTTTCAATGGGTAATAACCCTGACTAAAGTCTGATAACACCTCCGACCATGGTAGGTTACTTTTGTTGGCCCATGGTTGGTATCGGAAGCCTGGACGAATTGCGATGATAGGTGGTCATGAAAAGCAGGAACAATTACTTCTTTAACTTTCGATGAGAAGCCAAAAATGAAAAATAAATTGAACGTGGATATCGGGCTTATGGAGGGTCGAACTTATTTATTAGGCAGAGAAGGTCATATATACATTGATTCCCCCATGGTCAGCAAACAACATGCCGAAATAAAAATTATCAATGGGAGAATTTACCTTCGCGATCTAAATTCAACCAATGGCACCTATTTATTTAAAAATAATAGGTTAGTGTACTTCGACGAAGGATATGTGAGTCCACTTCAGTCGATAGTGATAGGAGATCAAAAGCACACGATTCAAAGCCTACTAGCGATTGCCAGCGACTTTGTTGCTTTAGACGACTCCCTGACACAGGTGAATTTCACCAATCGAAAAGTAAACAGCGGCGGTTAGGGAAGCAAAC
>JBGUEB010000436.1:0-546 GCA_041821565.1 Gammaproteobacteria bacterium
GGCTTCGAGAAAGACCGATGCCATCACCTGAGCACGCTCGTTATCAAGGCCCGCGGCCTCGAACAAAGCGGTTGAAAATTGAATCAGGGATGCGTGGCTATATCGTTTGGGCATGGGCAGTATTCACTGTCTGTTGGAACAGGATGATGATATCAGCAAGAGCTATCGAAATCTGTTGTAGTCCCCCTTCTACATCCCATACTCCACTACCGTCATCCCGGCCTGCGAGCCGGGATCCATTGGGACGCAATACTTGAAGCAATCGTGGCTTCGATTGTAATGGATACCGGCGGTCCGACGCTTCGGTCGAGCCCGGGATGACGGGTTTTAAAAATACCACGCCAACTGTAAAAACGCCGAAGCACCCACGCTCCATGGCCTGCCGGGTACTCCGGAGTCGATACCGCCAAACTCGGTGCCGGTTTTACCGTAGGGTAAATTAAGCGCGAGGATTAACTGCATGTCCTGCTTGATGTCGTGCAGGCTGAGTAGTTGCAGTAGTGCGGATTTATCGTCGAGGTTGGTGAACAGGGTCGGGGTAAACAG
>JBGUEB010000437.1:0-546 GCA_041821565.1 Gammaproteobacteria bacterium
CATTGACGGTCGGTGGGTGAATTCAGATCGAAATGAAACCCTGGCTGTCACCAATCCCGCCACCGGGGAAGTTATTGCGGAGGTCGCAAGCTGTGGAACTGTGGAAACGCGTCGAGCCATCGAGGCCGCGCAAATCGCCCACATTGCGTGGCGAAATAAAACCGCAAAGGAAAGGTCGGCGGTATTGCGCAAGTGGTTCAACCTGATGATGGAGAACCAGGAGGATCTGGCCCGAATCCTTACCGCAGAGCAGGGTAAGCCCCTGGCCGAAGCACGTGGCGAAATTGTATACGGCGCAAGTTATATCGAGTGGTTTGCAGAAGAGGGCAAGCGAATCTACGGAGATACCATTCCTCAGCCTGCCAATGACAAACGCCTGGTCTGTATCAAACAGCCTGTAGGCGTTGTTGCCTGCATTACGCCGTGGAATTTCCCCAACGCCATGCTGACGCGAAAAATCGCTCCGGCCCTGGCAGTCGGTTGTACAGTTGTTTGCAAGCCCGCCAATGCTACGCCCCTGTCAGCATACGCTTTCGTTGAACTGGC
>JBGUEB010000438.1:0-540 GCA_041821565.1 Gammaproteobacteria bacterium
CGGAGGAAAGAGGCGAACGAAAGTATAGCAGGATTACAGAACTTCGTTTTCCGGACCGTGATCGCTTAAGGACGGCAGCCGCGAGACACAATCGGAACCAGGTGAGTGACTGGGTTGGCAGTTCCACCCAGGGGAAGACAACAGACAGATTTTGAAATCCGGACGGTTTGACAAGTGAAGACTGTCAGGATTTTTGCACGTTCGAAAAACGCGTGTGATGAAGGAATGAGGTCTCTACGAAAACGCGATAACGAGTGGCGGGTGTAGTTCAAAGGTAGAACCTCAGCCTTCCAAGCTGATGATGTGGGTTCGATTCCCATCACCCGCTCCAACAGGAAGAACTGTGAGAAAGGTAGTGTTCTTACTTGAGTGTAGTGCCCACATAGCTCAGGGGTAGAGCACTTCCTTGGTAAGGAAGAGGTCCCCGGTTCAAATCCGGGTGTGGGCTCCAGATTGATGCAGGAACGGCGTAAGCCGCGTTTGATTTTAAATCGTAAACCTTAGAGATTAGGGCTATGTCTAAAGAGAAATTTGAGAGAA
>JBGUEB010000439.1:0-537 GCA_041821565.1 Gammaproteobacteria bacterium
CTTGGGGCAAGCTTTCCTGATCTACTGCGCGCCAGAGGTAATGCTGAATGCCACCAATTCTGATAAATACTTCATCAATGAAAAATGTATCACCATATCCTCGATGTTTTCTCTTCAACCTAGTCGCATATTTCGGGCCAAATCTATTGCACCACAATCGAATCGCCTCGTAAGTGACATTTATCCCTCGCTCGGCTAATAAATCTTCAATATCACGATGGCTGAGATTGAATCGATAGTAGAGCCATACCGCATGTTGGATGATTACCGATGGAAATCGATATCGTTTGTATATATTTGAGTTATACATTCGGCAATTGTCGCCGAACTTCAGTTAACTTGTCAGTACCAGATATTCCATTATAAACGTGAGTTACCGCCGTTTTGGTATGTCAAACAGCGCTGTTCGTTTCTCGCTCAACCTCCTTACCACCGGTGATCTACGGCGTTAGTAAACATAGAGCAATACTATATTTATCCAGCCTCTACAGGCCGACAAGCTCCGCATGTAAACCACGATCTTGTGCGACTTTGACA
>JBGUEB010000440.1:0-535 GCA_041821565.1 Gammaproteobacteria bacterium
GTGGGTTGCAAAAGAAGTAGGTAGCTTAACCTTCGGGAGGGCGCTTACCACTTTGTGATTCATGACTGGGGTGAAGTCGTAACAAGGTAACCGTAGGGGAACCTGCGGTTGGATCACCTCCTTACCTTAAAGAAGCGTACTTTGCAGTGCTCACACAGATTGTCTGATAGAAAGTGAAAAGCAAGGCGTCTTGCGAAGCAGACTGATACGTCCCCTTCGTCTAGAGGCCCAGGACACCGCCCTTTCACGGCGGTAACAGGGGTTCGAATCCCCTAGGGGACGCCACTTGCTGGTTTGTGAGTGAAAGTCGCCGACCTTAATATCTCAAAACTCATCTTCGGGTGATGTTTGAGATATTTGCTCTTTAAAAATCTGGATCAAGCTGAAAATTGAAACACTGAACAATGAAAGTTGTTCGTGAGTCTCTCAAATTTTCGCAACTCTGAAGTGAAACATCTTCGGGTTGTGAGGTTAAGCGACTAAGCGTACACGGTGGATGCCCTGGCAGTCAGAGGCGATGAAGGACGTGCTAATC
>JBGUEB010000441.1:0-528 GCA_041821565.1 Gammaproteobacteria bacterium
GCCAATTTGGTTTTCATAGTTTTTCTCGTTTTTAAATTGATGACGATGAAGGTGCGAGTTTATTCTATCGCTTGACCACCCGGCAACCCTAGAAACAGCGAGTTGCAAGACCCACCTAAAACCCCGTTTTACGGTTGCCATTCAAGGCTGTCTCCGGTGTAGCTGGGCGTCTGTTCCTGGCCGAAGATTGATACCCAGTTTCATGCGCTGGGGGTCCGCTGTGGGCACTAAGCGGAAGTTGCCCTGCCGAATCTGAACGGCAACTTGGTGCTCTTTGCTGCCGTTAGGCATTAAAAAGTGATCGGCTCCTCACGACCCTCAGGAGCCATTAACGCCAGCTTAAATTGTGAGGCGAGTTATAGTATATCCACCTTACGGCGTAACACGCGTTGCACAAACGGAAACGAGAACCACGCGATCTCCCATAATACTGGCGTAAAAAAGGCAAACGGCAAGGTCAGGGCCGCGGTGATGGGTTCAGCAAGTATCTGGACAGAGATCGTATCTGCATCTTCCTTGGACAACGAT
>JBGUEB010000442.1:0-528 GCA_041821565.1 Gammaproteobacteria bacterium
CCATGGAAAAAGAAATTTAGTGGAATAAAATGGTTGAATATGAACACCAAACCAGATATAGAATGTTAAAAACGTGGTGATATCGGTTTACCATCTGAAATAATTGCGAATTCCATATATTGGCAAGAGTTAGGTCTATTTGTATTTGGAACTCCGTCAGATTTGGGGTTAAGTTTAGAGCATATCACAATTTTAAGCGAAGTCCGGATACTCTCAATAAATCACCACCTTCCGGTGTTTTCGATTATGTTTGACTAAATCCCATTGATTTGGGTATAAATGAATAGCTATTTCTGATTCTCATATTCCAACTGACCTGAATCGGTTCTGCATTTGCAGAATTAAATCCGATTTCACATCTGATTTCTGTGCTCCTTCGAATAGTCCACATACTGAATTCCTCTGTTTGAAACCTTAAAAAGGGGGGGCTGCTATCCGTTTGATATATAACATTTTCAGCAACTTGTGATAGGGCAAGTTAGCACAGGTCAAAGCGGCGGCGCCCCAGAAGATCGAGGTGAAGACAGG
>JBGUEB010000443.1:0-521 GCA_041821565.1 Gammaproteobacteria bacterium
CCAAGGGTTTCTAGATTGGATTGCATTACTATTCCTGACTAATTATTATTATTCATCTGACAATATAACGGTCATAAAACACGGTATTCGTCAGATACAAAATCCACACAGTTTACAGCCTGAGGTCCCGTGGTGCGAAAGGGGGGACTCGAACCCCCACACCTTTCGGCGCCAGAACCTAAATCTGGTGCGTCTACCAATTTCGCCACTCCCGCAAAAAAAGATGGTGGCTACGACGGGATTCGAACCTGTGACCCCATCATTATGAGTGATGTGCTCTAACCAACTGAGCTACGTAGCCATCTTTTTTTTCGCGATACCTTATCGGCGTTGCGGGGCGCATTATGCGTATAGAGCCTTGCAGCGTCAACCTCTTTTTCAAGGAAAATTGCTCGAAAGTGACTGTTTGGTTAGGTTGCGAACAGCGAACCATGACGAACTGTAAATCTACGGAATGCTTGATATTCAGGGGATTTTGCGGACTGGTACGGATGGGAGCGAACTGATAAATGGTGTCCCCT
>JBGUEB010000444.1:0-521 GCA_041821565.1 Gammaproteobacteria bacterium
GGTATAGTCGAAAATATTAATGTATGGAATCATTCATCGTATCATGAGTATTTACATTCAGGTCCTCGCTATTGCAAAAAAAGAGATGTCTTGGATTGGTTTGGGGATATGAAAGTTTTCAAATTCTGCCATACACTGGATCCTGAATCTGATATAGAATAAGTTTGGAACCTTAAAGTTCCAAACTTTCTTTATGGTTAAGATTTTTTATTTAAATTTGCAATCCGAAAATCAAACAACACACACCTCACACCCACACCTTCTTGCCCAGATGGCGGAATTGGTAGACGCGCTGGTTTCAGGGACCAGTGTTGGCAACGACGTGCAGGTTCGAGTCCTGTTCTGGGCACCTAACTTTTTAAAAAGCCTCTGTAATACAGTAAATTACAGAGGCTTTTTTATTTAAGGTAAGAATTGGGATATGAATAGTTACAGCTTCATGCTATTTAAGCCACAAAATAAGCATCACAATGAAATTAATATTCAGAAACAAATTTCTATCTTCTAATATTCATTATGGG
>JBGUEB010000445.1:0-521 GCA_041821565.1 Gammaproteobacteria bacterium
GGAGCACCTCCACCACGTCTCCCCGTACCCGGAAGGTTCCGCGCTGGAAATCGATATCATTGCGCTTGTACTGGATGTCCACCAGTTTACGCAACACATGGTCCCGTTCGAGTGTCACCCCCGGTTCCAGAAACAGCAACATGCCGTGGTACGCTTCGGGCGAACCTAAGCCGTAGATGCAGGAAACGCTGGCGACAATCAGCACGTCCCGCCGCTCGAACAGGGCATGGGTGGCGGCGTGACGCATCTTGTCGATTTCGTCGTTGATCGACGCGTCTTTTTCGATGAAGGTATCGGTGGTGGGCATGTACGCTTCCGGCTGGTAGTAATCGTAATAGCTGACGAAGTACTCCACGGCGTTTTCGGGGAAGAACTCTTGAAACTCGCTGGATAGCTGGGCGGCCAGGGTCTTGTTGTGACACATTACCAGCGTGGGCCGCTGGACCTGCTCCACCACCTTGGCCACGGTAAAGGTTTTGCCCGTGCCGGTGGCGCCCAGCAGCGTTTGGTGCTGGTAGCCC
>JBGUEB010000446.1:0-520 GCA_041821565.1 Gammaproteobacteria bacterium
GGGCAGCGCAGTAATAATAATATCACCGTTTTCGTACTCATAGGTTGCCCGCATTCGAATCACACCCTGTCCGGATCGATAGATGTTTAAAATTTCCTCTGCGGGTGTAATAATTTCTGCTCCGGTCGGAAAATCAGGCCCCTGTATGATCTGACAGATATCTTCAAGGGACGCCTTTGGTTGGTCAACCAGGGTAATGCAGGCATTGACGATTTCATTCAGGTTGTGCGGCGGTATGTCGGTTGCCATGCCGACCGCAATTCCGGTGGCGCCGTTTAGAATAACATTGGGCAGCCTGGCAGGCAGCATCCGTGGCTCGCTGAGGGTTCCGTCGAAGTTGGGTAACCAATCGACGGTACCCATTGAAAGTTCTTCCAGAAAAACGTCGGCATAGGCAGAAAGGCGGGCCTCGGTGTAACGCATGGCGGCAAATTCTTTGGGGGCGGCGTTGGATCCCCAGTTGCCCTGCCCGTCGATCAGCGGATAGCGATACGAAAAATCTTGGGCCATCAGCACCATG
>JBGUEB010000447.1:0-515 GCA_041821565.1 Gammaproteobacteria bacterium
CTATCGTCATAAAGATATTCTCGAATTTCGTGACATCGATGAAGAAGACCCTCTTGAGGTCGAAGCATCCAAATTTAATCTCAACTACATCAAACTGGACGGCAATGTCGGCAATATGGTCAATGGCGCAGGCCTGGCCATGGCGACCATGGACATCATCAAGCTTGCCGGTGCAGAACCGGCCAACTTTTTAGATGTGGGGGGTGGGGCCAGTGCCGAGATGGTTGAGAACGGCTTTCGAATCATGCTCGGTGACGAGAATGTCAAAGGAATTCTGATCAATATATTTGGCGGCATTTTGCGCTGCGACATTCTGGCAAAAGGCGTTGTCAGTGCAGCGGAAAAAACCGGTATCAGTGTTCCTGTGGTGGTACGGATGGAAGGGACCAATGTGGAAGAGGGCCGAAAGATTCTGGCCGATTCCGGGCTCAACCTTATTACTGCTGCCGATATGAAGGACGCAGCACAAAAGGTGGCACAATTTGTTGCGGACAGGTAAAAATCCTGGCTCATAG
>JBGUEB010000448.1:0-514 GCA_041821565.1 Gammaproteobacteria bacterium
CCGTGCCGAGCTCTACTCACTAGGACGGAACACCGTTTATGAAGTCGCGTGGCACAAGATGGCGTTGGCACAGGATTTCCCGATTTTTCGTGTGACAGGTTGAACCTGAGGTTGAATCAGCGAAATCCACGCACAATCAGTAAATAGCGTAAGTCATTGGTGCGAAAGGGGGGACTCGAACCCCCACCTGCCAAGGCAGACAAGATCCTGAGTCTTGCGCGTCTACCAATTCCGCCACTTTCGCACACAGGCGGGATGCGAATGGTAGAACCGGGGCGGCCGGGTGTCAAGGCGCGAATCGCCGAAGAAGACTTTTTGGCTGGGCACTGTCACTGCTACTCTTGCGCGGAGAGATTTATTGACGAAGACACGGAGGGGGTTCGAGATGCGGTTGAATACCAAGGCGTTTGCGTTGACGTGCGGGATTCTGTGGGGTGCGGCGGTCCTTCTGGCCACCGTGTGGCTGCTGCTCTTCGGCTTCCAGGGCCAGGTGATGAGCAACCTGGACCACTTC
>JBGUEB010000449.1:0-510 GCA_041821565.1 Gammaproteobacteria bacterium
CTATCTGTCCGTTATCGACCGCTTGAGCCGGACTAATTACGAATTGCATTGTTACCAGAGTAAAAGCCAAGATCAGCATTTTCATAAGATTCTCCTATCTGTTGTCACGTTTAAGGTTAAAACAGTAAAGTGTGAATTGCTATCTCTTTAATCGAAATCGAGTGACCGCTTCTGACAGCGAGGGATCTCTGCCCCTTGAGAATTTATTCTGAGAGTCCGCTCCGTGCCGCAAGTCGCCGTTGGTGATATGAAACTGAACGTCAGCTTTGCGGATATTGCCTGGTCAAGGATGACGAAATTCTAAAATTTGAAATTTGCAAAAACGATTGCCAGAAATTTCTCCGAAGCAGTTGTTCAGAATTCAAAGATTAACGGCCCCTTCGTGCCCAAAGGCGACACTGGTGAACTCCTTACCAGGGTGCAATCTTCGACCATAAAAAGACGCTCGGCTGGAAAATTCTAACGACCGCTTTCGGCAAGATAGGAAGTCTCTTCCTTGACACCAACTAC
>JBGUEB010000450.1:0-509 GCA_041821565.1 Gammaproteobacteria bacterium
AGGATAGCGTTCGATCGGCCCTGAAGCCGATTCGTAAATGATCTCACCCCGGGTATATTGTTTAAATAGTCCCAGCTTAAGTTCTGAAATTAATTGTTCTAATCTGGACTGATATTGTGGCCATAGCCAGGCGGGTCCCATGTCTACACAACTGTCGTCGTTTCTACCCAGGCGCAAAGATCGAATCCGACCGCCAGCTCGATCACTGGCTTCGAGCAGGACAATGTCATTCTGTTGCTGGTGGAGGTGCCAGGCGGTATATAAGCCACTCAGGCCAGCTCCGATTATGATAATCGAATGATGTTCACGCATAGGAAATCGCAATTCCGAGTCGCAATTCCGGGTACATTATACCTAATTCACTTTTAAGATTTAAGTATACTGTACCCGGAATTGCGTAGACCTGTACTGATTAGAGACAGTTGATGCTGCGGCGAAGCGAACCTGCGATTATAATGGGTAACGTCAAAGATGTGAGAAACAGAACTGATGATCAGTTTGTATGCCAC
>JBGUEB010000451.1:0-506 GCA_041821565.1 Gammaproteobacteria bacterium
CGTCTGAGCGGCCGTCTGCGGGCAACCCTTGCGCCTGTTCAGGGGAGAAGTAGGTCGCTGTACCGATGACGGCACCGGTTCTTGTCAGCTCTTCGGAGTCATCGAGCGCTCTCGCAATCCCGAAATCGGTCACCTTCACCGCACCGTCATGGGTGATCATGATGTTGCCGGGCTTGATATCGCGGTGGACCACGCCGGCCTGGTGTGCGACGGTCAAGGCGGCGGCCGTCTCTGCAGCTATCTCGGCAGCTCTTCTGGGGAACAGCGCCCCTTCCGACTTGAGGATGTCACGCAGTGTCCGACCTTCGATCAGTTCCATGACCATGTAGTAGGTCGAGTCCTCCTGGCCCCAGTCATAGATAGCGACGATGTTCGGATGGCTCAGATTCGCTGCCGCCTGGGCTTCTCGTTTGAAGCGTGTTACGAAGGCGTGATCGGAAGCGAAATTGGCGTGCAGGATCTTCACCGCTACTCGTCGGTTGAGCAGGGTGTCTTCAGCCTCGTAC
>JBGUEB010000452.1:0-506 GCA_041821565.1 Gammaproteobacteria bacterium
CGGTAAGGACCAGCGAACCGCTCACCGAAGGGTATGTGGCCATGCTGGGACCTTTCATCGATACCGTCATCATCTGTACCATGACCGCCATGGTGATCGTGATTACCGGCGCCTACAATATCGACGGCGTGAGCGGGGTGGCTCTGACCGCAGCTGCCTTCCAGAGCGTCTTTCCCTGGTTCGGTACCTTGCTGGCCGGCGCCGTGCTCCTGTTTGCCTTTTCGACCATGATCTCCTGGTCCTACTACGGCCTGAAATGCTGGACCTATCTGTTCGGTGAAAGCAAGACCTCGGAACTGACCTACAAAGCTATCTTTTGTATCTTCGTAGTGATCGGCTGCAGCGCAAGCTTGGGACCGGTGATCGACTTTTCCGATGCCGCCATTTTCGCTATGTCCATCTCCAATGTGGTTGGACTATATATGTTTATGGGGGAACTAAAGGTGGACATGAAGGACTATCAGGCCCGCCTCGCTTCCGGCGAGATCAAGCGTTACAAATAATGC
>JBGUEB010000453.1:0-503 GCA_041821565.1 Gammaproteobacteria bacterium
GGTTACCCAACAGGAATGGCTTTAATGGTGCCTTTATCAGTATGGCGATACAGGCCGGAATGACATCTGCAATCACCAATCCGTTACACTCGGAAGTCATCAGCGCGAGCCTGGGCGCCGACGTAATGCTCGGCAAAGACCCAGATTGTGGTCGCTGGATTAAGCAATTTCGTGAGCCAGCGCCTGAAGGTGCTATAGCACGCGGTACCGGGCGCAGGGCTGGTAGACGCCGCCGCGCTAGTTAGCAGAATTTAGCCTGTTACGATGCGCCGAGACATAAATTCGTGACACCTGATTGAGACACGCCGTGCCGATGCGTCGGACCGTCCCTTCCATGGAGGCTCGGCACCGATGCGTCGGACCGCCCCATCCATGTGGATGACGGTCTCAGTCAGATGTTCCCAATCCATGTCTCTACGAGTTAACGGGACAGCACTGATTACAGGCAAAAAAATGCACCGAAAAGATCGGTGCATTATACCGTCAAGTCCGAGGGACTCCTA
>JBGUEB010000454.1:0-501 GCA_041821565.1 Gammaproteobacteria bacterium
TTCCCAGCGCGGCTATGTTATCGCAGTTGGGGGGGCGGTAGGAGATTGGTGGTGGCTGTCTGTTGAGTTCAAGCGCACCAAGAGTGCACCACGGACCGCTCAGGGCTCATGATTGGGGCGGCGTATTGGTGCTTAGTTATTGGTGCGAAAGGGGGGACTCGAACCCCCACACCCTTGCGGGCACAAGAACCTGAATCTTGCGCGTCTACCAATTCCGCCACTTTCGCACACAGACGGGAGCAGATTCTAGATTGGGGTGCATCGGGTGTCAAGGCGATTCGCGCTGGAATACGATGCGGGGGCTGCATCCGGTGGTACCCTGGCGCGGAGAAAAAGGCGAGAGACTAAAACGCGGAGGGGGTTTGAGATGCGCTTGAATACCAAGGCGTTCGCGTTGGCGTGCGGGATCTTCTGGGGGGCGACCATTTTTCTGGCGACCTTGTGGCTGTTGCTCTTCGGCTTCCAGGGCCAGGTCATGAGCAACCTCGACCACTTCTACTT
>JBGUEB010000455.1:0-501 GCA_041821565.1 Gammaproteobacteria bacterium
CACGCGCCGCCCCCCGCCAGACTTTTCGTGGCATCAACAACAGCGGCGACCATGGCTAGCAGAAGGAGCCAGATCCCAAGTGTGCGTAGGACAAAGCGCATAGACAGTGGACCTCAGGTTTCCGTTTAGATAAGCGATCCTGCGTTCCCGTTCAAACGCTGGATTCGCGGCGGGCCCCAACTCGTTCAGCTCGCTTGAACCGCAAAGGCGTATCGCTATAGTGCGGCGCTTCAAGGAGAGATGGCCGAGTGGTCGAAGGCGCACGCCTGGAACGCGTGTAGGCGGGTAACCGTCTCGAGGGTTCGAATCCCTCTCTCTCCGCCAGAAAATCCCAGAGATAAAACATTTGCTGCGGTATTTTGCTGGGTGGAGCGGCTGCGGGCCCGCTTGAGGATGGCGCGGCCGCAGCGGCGCGGTGTTATCTGGTCCTCAGCTTCTTCGGTGCGATCACATATCGGCGCTGAAGATTGACACCTCAGCCCACAAGTGGGCGCATAAACT
>JBGUEB010000456.1:0-500 GCA_041821565.1 Gammaproteobacteria bacterium
TGACAAGGGCTACCCGGTTGAGGACCTGACTGACAGCGAGCTTGCCAAGTTGCATATCCGTTACATGGTTGGTGGACGGGTGCCGGGGCTCAAGGACGAACTCCTGTTCCGTTTCCAGTTTCCGGAACGCCCGGGTGCCTTGCTGGGGTTTCTCGGCTCTATTGGCAAGCGCTGGAATATCAGCCTGTTTCATTACCGTAACCACGGGGCGGATTACGGACGTATACTGGTCGGTATCCAGGTACCGCGGGAGAGTCGCAAGGAATTCCGGACGTTCCTGGATGAGTTGGGTTATCTGTCCTGGGAAGAAACGGACTGTACCGCCTATAAATTGTTCCTTGGAAATGCCTGAGAATCTTCGCGCCTGCGAGGCGCTCCTACAAATATAGGGTCTGTAGGAGCGCCTCGCAGGCGCGATAGGGGTTTATAACGGCAGCAATAAAAAAAGCCCGGGCAAAACCCGGGCTTTTTTGTCATTACAACGGGGTTCAGTAAAGAAC